>CBIHLT010000046.1:0-25291 GCA_966210615.1 uncultured Massilia sp. | reverse complement strand
CGCCGCAGCGGTCCACGCCCGGGCCCTTGCCGTACCACATGGCGAACACGCCGTCGTACTTGGCATCCTTGTACAGGTTGGTCTGCTGGGTACCCCAGACGGCGGTCGCCGCCAGGTCTTCGTTCATGCCCGGGTGGAACTTGACGTGGTGGGCGTCGAGGTGCTTCCTCGCCTTCATCGCGGTCTGGTCGACCGAGGTGACCGGCGAGCCGCGGTAGCCGGTGATGTAGCCGGCGGTGTTCAGGCCGGCCTTGAGGTCGCGCTCGCGCTGCAGCATGGGCAGGCGGATCAGCGCCTGGGTGCCGGTCATGAAGGCGCGGCCGCGCTCGAGCGTCCATTTGTCGTCGAGCGAGATATCTTCCTGCTGCGGCAGCGCCAGGTTGGCGCGCTCCAGGGGTGCGTTCATTGGGTGTCTCCGTGTTTCGCTTCAGATGTGCGAAAGGCGGCCTGGTGGCCGCCTCGTTCGCATGGCGAACTGGCCTGCGTGGCGCCGGCACGACGGACTCTTGTTGGTCTTCTGGTCGTACTCGGCAGGCGTGGGTCAGTCTCCTCCCGTGTTGCGGACAGTATAGTCTTGGCCCTCCAGCATTAAATTCCAAACAATTCCCCCCTCTTCCCGATTTGCGCAATAAAATTGCGGTACGCATGAGTAGACCGAGGGAACTATGTCAAAGATTGAGCTGGACAAAACCGACCGCAAGATTCTTGAAATCCTGCAAACCGATGGACGCCTGTCGAACCAGGACGTGGCCGAGCGCGTGAACCTGTCGCCCTCGCCCTGCCTGCGCCGCATCAAGCGGCTGGAGGAAGCGGGCGTGATCCGCCAGTACGTGGCCCTGCTCGATCCGGACAAGATCGGCCTGGGCTTGCTGGCCTATGTGAACGTGCGCCTGGAAAAGCACAGCGAGGTGGCCAGCACCAGCCGCGCACCCGGCCTGCCGGCGACCTCGCCGCGCAACGATTTCGCGGTGTCGGTGGGGAGCTGGCCGGAGGTGGTGGCCTGCTACGCGATGACCGGGGAGATGGATTTCCTGCTGCGCGTGCATGTGCAGGACATGGACCACTTCTCGCGCTTCATGATGGGGACCTTGCTCAAGCACCCGGCGGTGCTGGACGTGAAGTCGAGCTTTGCGCTGCAGCGGATCAAGGAAACCACGGCGATGCCGCTGGTGTAAATGTCAATGAGTTAGCCGATGAACGTCGCTCTGCCGAAGTTTGCATGAGCTATCGACACGCTAAACCTGGGCCCCGGCCTCCACCGGGGCGACGGTTTTTTGGCCGACGCTTAATTGAGCTGAGCCTTTACCCGTATTTCGCCGAAGAACCCAAGCTGCAAGCTCGAGGCAATGCGCTCCGCCACCAGCATCGCCTCCTTCGCATCCTCCGCACCGAACACCTCGATCGACGTCAGCCTGAACAGTGTCAGCCAGCGGACGAAATGCTCCCTGTCGATGCCGCTCAAGGCCATGTGCTTGCCGAACACGTTCCCCTCGAACTCGCCGGTCCCCAGCAGGACCTTGGTCCAGAAGGCATACATCCTGGGCATGTGCTCCTGCCACTTGCCCGCCAGCCTGGCCTCGAACACGGGACCCAGCACGGCGTCCATGCGGACACGGTCGTAAAAGGTATCGACCAGCCGGATGATGGAAGATGGTGTTATTGCAAGGTCGCTCATCGCTTTGCCTCTACTGGAAACCCCGCCATTCTAGCAAATATGCATTTTTAATGCCTGTTATAGCAGCAGTGGCGGCCTGGTTTTCATCGAATCTCTCCCGTTGAGCTTGCGTCGTCCGATTTGCGGCCTAAGCTGAATGTGCGCCGCCATTCCGGCGGCGCCGCGCCGGGCTCGCCGGGCGCGCCGACAAATTCGATCATTCCGGAGACAATGATGAACCACCGCCTGATCTTCCGAATCGTAGCCATCGTCGGACTGGGCTTCGGTCTCGTGCTGCTGCTCGCACCGGACGCCCTCATGAGCGCCTACGGCGCCGAAAGCATGAACAGCACCGGCCGCTACATGTCCATGCTGTACGGGGCCGCGCTCACCGGTTACGGCCTCATGAACTGGGGCGCCAGCCGCGCCGTCGACATCGCCGAGATCCATTATGTCCTGATCGGCAACTTGGCCGGGAACGCGCTGGGCCTGATCGTGAGCCTCTACCGTGTGCTGATGGTGCCGACGACGCCGGAATCCGTCTGGCTGAACGTCGCCATCTTCCTGGCGTTCACAGGCATGTTCGCCTACCTGTACCGGACCAGCCCGGCCGGCTACCGCCTGCATGCGGCGGCGCGGCACGCCTGATTCACGCCTCGTCCTGCGGCGGCAGCGCCGCGTACCACTGCGCATAGGGAGTGTTGGCCACCAGCTTGCGGTTGAAGTCCGGCGCCCCGTCCGTCCACCAGACGGGGCCGCGCTCTCCCAGCGCGCGTTTGGCCGCGTCGACCGCGGCGCGGGCGCCGCGCTCCGCCTCGGCGTCCTGCGCTCTCATGGCGGCGCCGACCTGGCGCCGCGCATCCATGAGTTCCTTGACCAGTTCCTGCCGCTTCTCCGGCGCCAGCCGGGGATTGCTGGTGCGCCAGAGGCGGCCCTTGACGACGAAGTAGCGTCCGTCAGGGGTGACGGGATGGGGGCGAGGGGCCGGCATGACCCCACTATACCCAGACTCAGCGGGGGCCGCCGTCCTCCAGGTTGCGGATCCGGAGCGTCGCCTCCAGGCCGCCCTGCGGGTGATTCCTCAGTTCCAGCGCGCCCTGCATGGCGCCCGCCAGCTGCCGCGCGATGGACAGCCCCAGCCCGGTTCCGCCGGTGTCGCGGTTGCGCGAGGCTTCCAGGCGGTAGAAAGGTTCGAACACCTTTTCCAGCTCCGCTTCCGGAATGCCGGGGCCGAAATCGCGGACACGGATGGCGATTCCCTCCGCCTCCCGCGCGATCCCGACCTCGACCGCGCCCGCGTACTTGAGCCCGTTGTCGATGAGGTTGCCGAGGATGCGCCGCAAGGCGTGAGGGCGGGTGGCGACCGGCATCTCCGCCCTGCCCTGCAGCGTGACCTCCTTGCCGGCGTCCCGGTAGTCGCCGACCAGGCTCTCCAGCATCGCATCCGGATCGATCCGGCAAGGCGCCTCGCGCGCGCCGTGCAGGGTGCGCGCATAGGCCACCCCGTCCTTGACCAGCGCTTCCATCTCGCGCAGGTCGCGGTTCATCTTCTCGCGCTGGACCTCGTCGTCCAGCATGTCGGCGCGCATGCGCATGCGGGTGATCGGCGTCTGCAGGTCGTGCGAGATGGCGGCCAGGATCTGGGTGCGCTCGGTCATGTAGGCGCCGATCCGCTCCTGCATGGCGTTGAAGGCCCTGGCCGCGCGCGTCACTTCCAGCGGCCCCGATTCGGGCAGCCGCTCCGAACGCAGGTCGGGACCGAGGCTGTCCGCGGCCCTGGCCAGCTGCGCCAGCGGACGGGTGGCCAGGCGCACGCCCGCCCAGGTGCACAGCGCCAGCAGGACGAGCTGGGCCAGCAGCACGGCCGGCAGCCAGGACGACACCGGCAGCCCGGCGGGCCGCATGTCGATGGTCAGGGGCGTGCCGTCGCTGAGGATCACATGGGCCTGCACCCGGTTCGGATGACCCGGCACCGCGTTCGCCGTGACGCGGTAGCGCTGGCCGATCGCGTCGACGAAGGAGTCGGCGATGCGGCGCGACAGTGCAGTATCCGGCACGTGTCCCGGCTCGCCCGGGGTCAGCGCGAAGCGGTAGGTGCGGCGCGCCAGCCGGGGCAGCCAGGCGGGGCGCTCGTTCGCCGGCAGACGGTCCAGCAGGGCGACCGAGCTGGCCACGTCCTGCTCCATGAAGTTGAGCATCAGGCCGACGGTGGCTTCCCTGCGCTCGCTCATGACCAGCACATAGGAAAGCGCCTGCGCTACCGCGAGCCCGGCCAGGAGGATCAGCATCAGCCGCATGAACAAGGTGCGCGGCCAGCGCAGCCAGGCGCTCATGCCGGGCCGTCCGCGATCTCGACCGCGGACGAGAACACATAGCCCTCGCTGCGCAGGGTCTTGATGTAGCGCGGCTCGCGCGCATCGTCGCCCAGGCGCTGGCGCACCCGGCTCACCAGCAGGTCGATGGAGCGGTCGAACAGGTCGGCCTCGCGTCCTTGCGTCAGGTTGAGCAGCTGGTCGCGGGTGAGCACCCGCTGCGGATGGTCGAGGAAGACGCGCAGCAGGCGGTATTCGGCGCCGCTCAGGGCCACCATGGTGCCCTCGCGGTCGAGCAGGTGGCGCCCGACGGTGTCGAGCTTCCAGTCGCCGAAAGTAAGGAATTGGCCCGGTTCCTTGACCTCGAAATTGGGCGGCAGCATGCGCGTGCGGCGCAGCACGGACCGGATGCGCGCCAGCAGCTCGCGCGCCGCGAAGGGCTTGGTCAGGTAGTCGTCCGCGCCCATCTCCAGGCCCACGATGCGGTCGGTTTCCTCGTCGCGCGCGGTCAGCATCAGGACCGGGACGGCGCGCCATTTGCCCGCGCGCAGGTCGCGGCACAGGGTCAGGCCGTCCTCGCCCGGCATCATCAGGTCCAGCACCACCAGGTCGACCTGCTGCTGCTCCATCAGGGCGCGCATCTGGCGGCCGTTGGCGGCGGTGGAGGCGCGCATGCCGTTCTTTTCCAGGTAGGCGGCGAGCAGTTCGCGGATCTCGAGGTCGTCGTCGACGATGAGGATGTGGTCGGTGTTGTCCATGTTGGTCTCGGTCGGTGTCAGCGGCAATGCCGTCTTTATAGCCTGCCTGCGCCAGGCTTTTGTATCCCAGTGTATCCGGACCCGGCGTCGCTACAGTGGCTTGCAAAAAACCCGGTTCCAGACACAGCCGGGATACGCCGGGGCGGTCCAATACGGTCATCCAACCAGGAGGACCGTGCCATGCAACATCTTATCGACGCTCCGCTCGCCTTGCTCGGCGGCGTACTGACCATCGCCTCGCCCTGCGTGCTGCCCATCCTGCCCATCGTCCTGGGCGGCACCCTGCAGGAATCCAGCCGCGGCCGCCCCCTGTTCATCGTGGCCGGCTTCGTCCTGGCCTTCGCCTCGCTCGGCCTGCTGCTGGCCAGCGCTTCGCAGCAAGTCGCACTGGCCCACGAGACGCTGCGCCTGGCCGGCATCGCCATGCTGGCGCTGACCGGGCTGGCGATGCTGTGGAAGGCGCCCTATGCCTGGCTGATGAACCGCGCGACCGACCTCGCCGGCGCCGTCCTGCCCTCCGGCGGCGGCGAACGGGCCGGCAAGCTGGGCGGCTTCGTGCTCGGCATGTCGCTGGGCGCCGTCTGGACGCCCTGCGCCGGCCCGGTGCTGGCCTCGATCCTGGTGCTGGTGGCCCAGGCACAGGATATCGGCTGGTCCTCGACCCTGCTTCTCCTGTACGCCATAGGCGCCGGCATCCCCATGCTGGCCATCGCCTACGGCGGCCAGTTCGCCCGCCAGCGCATCCGCGCCCTCGCCCGCTACACCGAACGCCTGCAACAGGTGTTCGGCGTCCTGATCCTGGCAACGAGCGCCGCGATCTACTTCCAGTACGACGTCCTGCTGTACGCCCACCTCGCCAATCTCATCTCGCTCTGAAAGGAAACACCATGAAAACCATGATCGCCCTGCTGTTCGCCGCCGCCAGCATCTCCGCCCAGGCCGCCCAGGCGCCGGAATTCACCGGCATCGACAACTGGCTCAACTCGCCGCCCTTGAGCATGCAGCAGCTGCGCGGCAAGGTGGTGCTGGTCGATTTCTGGACCTATACCTGCATCAACTGCATCCGCACCCTGCCCTACGTGAAGAGCTGGCACGAGAAGTACAAGGACAAGGGCCTGGTCGTGGTGGGCGTGCACACCCCCGAGTACCCGTTCGAGCGTTCGACGTCCAATGTCCAGTCCGCCATCAAGCGGCTCGGCATTCCCTATCCGGTCGCCCAGGACAACCGCTATGCCACCTGGCAGGCCTATTCGAACCAGTACTGGCCGGCGGTCTATTTGATCGACAAGCAGGGCCAGGTCGTCTACACGCATTTCGGCGAAGGCGCCTACCAGGAAACCGAGGCGAAGATCCGCGCCCTGCTAGCGGAAGCGAAGTAAGGCCCGGCCTTGTATCCCACTGTATCCGGTTGCGCGTCATACACACGCGATTGCAAAAACACCGGTTCCGAACACATCCGGGATACGTGAGGGGAATGTAATGAACACATCGACCAACGCATGAAGGAGCAAGCATGAACACCGGGAAGAAAACCGCACTCGTCATCGGCGGATCGCGCGGCATCGGCGCCGGCATCGCCCTGCGCCTGGCGCGCGACGGCGCCAACGTGGCGCTGACCTATGCCAGCGCCGCGGCCAAGGCGGAGCAGGTGGCCGCCGCCATCGAGGAACACGGCGTGCAGGCCCTGGCGCTCAAGGCGGACAGCGCCAATGCCGCCGAGCTGCAGGCCGCCGTGGAACAGGCTGCCGCGCGCTTCGGCCGGATCGACATCATCGTCGTCAACGCCGGCATCCTGCACATCGCCGATGTCGCCGAGTTCGGGATCGAGACGCTGGACCGCATGCTGGACGTGAACGTGCGCGGCGTCTACCTGGCGATCAAGGCGGCGCTGCCGCACATGCCGCCGGGCGGGCGGGTGATCACCATCGGCAGCAATACCGCCGTGCGCAGCGGGCACCCGGGTTCCAGCGTCTATTCGATGACCAAGGGCGCGGTGGCCGTGATGGTCAAGGGACTGGCGGTGGACCTGGCGCCGCGCGGCATCACCATCAACAACATCCAGCCCGGCCCCATCGAGACCGACATGACGGCGGACATGATCGAACTGGTCAAGGACTGGATTCCGCTCAAGCGCGTCGGCCAGCCGTCCGAGATCGCCGGCCTGGCGGCCTACCTGGCCGGCCCGGAATCCGGCTACATGACCGGGGCCAGCCTGACCATCGACGGCGGCATGTCCCTTTGATCCCACCCGACTGGAGAACACCATGAACACCAACCTGAAACGCAGGAGCTTCCTGAACGCCGCCTCCCTGGGCGTGGCCGCCGCCCAGCTGGGCCTGATTGCCGGCGCCAGCGCCGCCGTGCCTGCCGCCTCGCGCGGCATCTCGCCGGCGAGCACTACCTTCGCCGACATCAAGCAGGTCCGTGCAGGCGTGCTGGACGTCGGCTATGTCGACGTAGGGCCGCGCAACGGCTATCCGGTGGTGCTGTTCCACGGCTGGCCCTACGATATCCATGCCTTCATCGATGTCGCGCCCATTTTGGCGGCCGCCGGCTACCGCGTGATCATCCCCCACCTGCGCGGCTACGGCACGACCCGCTTCCTGTCCGGCGACACCCCGCGCAACGGCCAGCAGGCCAGCTTCACGGCGGACGCCATCGCCTTCCTGGATGCGCTGAAGATCGACAAGGCCATCGTCGCCGGCTTCGACTGGGGCGCGCGCATCGCGGCCACCCTGGCCGCGCTGTGGCCGCAGCGCTGCACCGCCCTGGTGTCCGTCAGCGGCTACCTGATCGGCAGCCAGGAGCTGAACCGCAAGCCGCTGCCGCCGAAGGCGGAACTGCAATGGTGGTACCAGTATTACTTCGCCACCCCGCGCGGCGAGCAGGGCTACCGCGACAACACCCATGCCTTCGCCCGCCTGATCTGGGAGCTGGCTTCGCCCGACTGGAAATTCGACGACGCCACCTTCGCCCGCTCCGCCAGGTCGCTCGACAACCCGGACCATGTGGCGATCTCGGTCAGCAACTACCGCTGGCGCCTCGGCCTGGCGCCCAGCGAAGCCCGCTACGAAGACCTGGAGCAGCGCCTCGCCCGCTTCCCGGACGTCAGCGTCCCGGCCATCACGATGGAAGGCGACGCGAACGGCGCGCCGCACCCGGACCCGAAGGCCTACGCCAGGAAATTCCGCGGCAAGTACGAGCATCGCCACCTGACCGGCGGCATCGGCCACAACCTGCCGCAGGAAGCCCCGCAAGCCTTCGCCCAGGCCATCCTGGACGTGGCCAAGTGGATCTGAACACTCTTTTTATTTAGCTAGGAAAACATCATGCGCGACACCACCACTGTGCTTTACACCGGCAAGACCCGTACCACCTCCGGCGGCCGCGACGGCGCGGCCCGCAGCAGCGACGGCCGGCTGGACATCCAGCTGTCCTCGCCCGGCTCGAAGGGCGCCGGCACCAATCCCGAACAGCTGTTCGCGGCCGGCTGGTCGGCCTGCTTCATCGGCGCGATGGGGCTGGCGGCGGGCAAGCTGGGACTCAAGCTGCCGTCCGACGCCCACGTGGATGCCGAGGTCGACCTGTGCAACCTGAACGGCGCCTACTTCCTGCAGGCGCGCCTCGACGTGCACCTGCCCGGCCTGCCGGCCGAGATCGCGCAGACGCTGGTCGCCGCGGCCCACCAGACCTGCCCCTACTCGAAGGCGACCCAGGGCAATATCGACGTCGACATCCGCGTGGTATAAAAATGTCTGCCGGCGTGTCGAATCCCGGCCCGCCCGTTCGTCGTGCTGGCAGAGGGTTGTCCTCTGCCACCGCCAGACAAAGGAATCGATCATGTCCCATACCGTCGAATTGCACCGCGTCCTGAAATCCACGCCCGACCGGGTGTACCGCGCCTTCACCACCCCGGCCGCCCTCGCCAAATGGCTGCCGCCGCACGGCTTCGTCGGCACCGTGCACGAGATGGATGCCCGGGTCGGCGGCCGCTACCGGATGTCCTTCACCAATTTCACGACCGGCGCCAGCCATGCCTTCGGCGGCGAATACCTGGAGCTGGTTCCGGGCGAGCGCCTGCGCTACACGGACGCGTTCGAAGACCCGAAGCTGCCGGGCCGGATGGAGACCATGGTCAGCCTGCGCCAGGTGTTGGGCGGCGTGGAAGTGAAGATCAGGCAGGAAGGCATCCCCGCCGCCATCCCGGCGGAGATGTGCTATCTCGGCTGGCAGGAATCGCTGGAGCTGCTGGCGAAACTCGTGGAACCCGAGATCAGGGAATGAGTTATTTCTTGAAAGAGAACCACTTGGCCGCCGCGCGGGCGTTGGCCTTGACGGTGTAGTCGATCACGGCGAACTGCTCTTCCAGCGCCTCGGCCATCACGCTGCCGGGGCTGGGCGGCGGCAGCTGCAGGTAGGCGTCGGCCTCGCCGTATTCGCGCTTGATGCGCATGCCGGCCTTCCGGGCGATGTGCATCATGGTCTGGTTCGAGGACAGGCACTGCATGTACAGGGTGTCGATGTCGGAATTGCGGCAGTGGATGGCCGCACGCTGGAACAGGCGTGTGCCGACGCCCTGCCCGCGCGCGGACCGGGAGACCGAGACGCCGAATTCGGCCACCCGCTCCTTGGTCGTGCTGCCGCGGCCTTCGGAAGTCGAAAAGCCGAGGTGGCCGACGCCCACCAGCTGGAAGATGCCGTTATGGACGCCCAGCACGATATCGCGCGAAAAGTCGATTTTCGCGACATAGGCCTTGATCTGGTCGTCCGGAATGATGCTGCCGAAGCGCAGCAGGCGGTCGTTGCCGTCCAGCGCCAGGAAATGCTTCAGCACCCGGCGGCGGTCGCGCTCGGCCAGCTCCTTGACCAGCACGGTCGGCTGGCCTTTCTTTCCGCTCAGGCCCTTGATCCAGCGGCGTAACGGATTGTCCAACATGGTCGCACCCTTATTGTGCACTGCAACAAAAGACATTCTAGCCGAAGCCGGCCAGCTCTGCTGTATTGTGGGGCTTGCTGTGCGGAAAGGCCAGCGTTGCCTATACGGGAGTGAGCCACTGTGACTGCGGGCTGACAATGAAGCTGCCCTTGCCGGACTGCTTGGCCTCGTACATGGCCTTGTCGGCGTCGGCCAGCAGGGCCGCCTGGCCGCGCGCGGCGCCGGCCTGGCCCCTGGCGGCGGCGATGCCGATGCTCGCGGAAATGCGCACCGGGTTGCCGTCGGCCTCGATGATCGACTCGATCTGTTCCAATGCGATCCTGGCGACGCGCAGCGCGCCGTCGCGCGAGCTGACGTCCTCGAGCATGATCACGAACTCGTCGCCGCCCAGGCGCGCCAGCGCATCCTCGGCGCGCAGCTTGTCCTGCACGCGGCGCGCCACCATCTGCAGCACCAGGTCGCCGGTGGCGTGGCCCCAGGTGTCGTTGACGGCCTTGAAGCCGTCCAGGTCGATGAACATCAGGACCACCACGCTGTCGCGGCGGTCGGCGCGCGCCAGGGCCCGGTCGAGCACCCGGGTCAGCTGGCGGTAGTTGATCAGGCCGGTCAGGCTGTCATGCTGGGCCAGGCGTTCGAGCTGCTTCGATTGGGTTTCGAGTTCCGCCGTGCGCTCGGCCACCCGGTGCTCCAGGGTTTCGTTGGCGGCCTGCAGGCGGTGGTTGACCTCGCCGATGATGCGGTAGCTGCGGCGCAGGCGCCAGCCGGCATAGGCCAGCAGGACCAGCAGCAGCGCCGAGTAGGCGAACAGGTAGCCGCGGAAGCGCTGGCGCTCCAGCAGCACGGTGTCGAAGGAGCGGTCGAATTCGCGGCCCAGGCGGTCGAGTGCGGCGCCGGTGCCGGCGGCGGCGATCTGGGCTTCCAGGCGGTTTTCCAGCGGCCGCTTTTCCAGGATCACCCGGCAGCTGTGGATCAGGGCGTCCATCTTCTCGACCACGGCCGGCGAAAACGCGATCTCCTGGGCCGCGACATCGCCCAGGATTTCGTCGATGCGCGTGGCCAGGGCCGGCGTCGGCGCCAGGTTGTAGCGCAGGATCTCGGTGAGCAGCGCATTGAGCGTGGTGTCGAGCCGCACCACGATGCGCGCTGGCGCCAGCGCGCCTTCGATGCCGCTCAGTTCGGTCTTGAGGTCGGCCACGGCCGGCGGCACGTGCATCAGGGCGTCGCGCAGCGGCGGGTTATGGACGGCGAACAGGGTGACCAGCTGTTCCTTGGTGCGCAGCGACTGGCGCAGCTGCCCGTAGGCGGCAGGCGCGGCGGCGCCTGTGGTATGGGGCAGCGCTTCGCCCAGGCGCGCCACCAGGTCGTGCATGCGCGGCAGCTGGGTGGTCAGGCGCGGCTCCTGGGGCGCACGGCCGATGTGGGCGCGCAGGATGTTGGCGTCCCACTCGGCGTCGAGCTTTTCCAGCTCGCGCAGGTTGAGCATGACGCGGTTGCGGATTTCCGGCTCGACCGCTTCCGTACGGACAAACAGGAAGACCAGCAGCATGCTCAAGGCGATGACCGCCGCGCCTGCCATCAGCAGCCGGCGGCGCGGACTCAGGCTCGCTACACGCTGCGCCAGTACGGCAAGCATAATTTCCCTCAACGCAACAAATTACTACAGAGAAGGATAGCAAAACAATCAAGTGTATTGCAGGCAGGGTGTAAGCGAATGTAACACATCCATGGCGGGTAGCCGCTCATGCTGCTGCGTCAGCGCAAGCCGCCCAGGGCCTGCCCGACCGCATCCACCCGCGCGGCATGCACCGCGCCCGGGATCCGGGCCTTGTTCCCCTCATGGCGCCCGGCGATTTCGCCCGCATTGACGGCACGCGCCGCCGCCAGCGCCTGCATCAAGCCCGGCTCGCGCAGCAGGTCCGCCGCCTGCGGTGCGCTGCCGGCGGCCAGCAACATCTGGGCAAAGCGCTCCGGCTTGCGGAAGGCGTCGCAGCGTTCGAACAGGGTGACGATCGCTTCCGCATCCATCGCGCCGTCGCGGCGCGCCGCCAGACCGGCTTCGCGCGCCGTCATCACGGCGAGGTCGCGGCACTCGTTGGGGACCTTGAGGCGCTTGCACACGTCCTGGACTGGCTTCGGATCCTGCGCTTCAGCCAGGCCCAGCATCAGGACCGCGAAGCGCACTTCCAGCGCATGCCCGCGCCGCGCCGCGGCGTCGGCGGCCTCCATGGTGGATGGGCCGCTGTCGAGTTCGGGCAGGATGCGCGCCAGGGCGCCGCAGTCGCGCAGCACGGCCAGCATGCGCGAAGGACGCTGCTCCATCAGGCCGCGCGACAGTTCCTGCCACACGCGCTCGGGCACCAGGGCGTCGACCTCGCCCTCGTCCACCATGCGGCGCATCAGGGCGTTGGTGGTCTCGGCCACGCGGAATTCGGGCAGGCGCGCGGCGAAGCGCGCCACGCGCAGGATGCGCACCGGGTCTTCGGCGAAGGCCTCCGAGACGTGGCGGAACACGCCCGCGCGCAGGTCGGCCTGGCCGCCGTAGGGGTCGACGATGCCGCCGTCCTCCCCCAGTGCCATGGCGTTGATGGTCAGGTCGCGCCGCACCAGGTCCTGCTCCAGCGTGACGTCGGGCGCCGTGTGGAAGGCGAAGCCGTGGTAGCCCTTGGCGGTCTTGCGCTCGGTGCGCGCCAGCGCGTACTCCTCCTGGGTCTCGGGATGCAGGAATACGGGGAAGTCCTTGCCCACCGGGCGGAAGCCCGCCGCCAGCATCTGCTCCGGCGTGGCGCCGACCACGACATGGTCGCGGTCCTGCACGGGCAGGCCCAGCAACTGGTCGCGGACCGCGCCGCCGACAACATAACTGCGCATGCTCAATCGCCCGGCAGGTCGGCGTCGTGCAGCGGGGTTGGATCGTCCTCCGCCAGCGCTTCCTTGACCCAGCGCGCCACGGCCGGATGGGCCAGCACGCGGTCGCAATAGGCCTGCAGGGCCGGCGCCAGCGCCACGCCATAGGTGCGGAAGCGGGTCACCACCGGCGCATAGAAGGCGTCGGCGATCGAGAACTCGCCGAACAGGAAGTGATGGTGGCCGAAGCGCGACAGGCAGTCTTCCCAGATCTCGCAGATGCGGCCGATGTCGGCCTGGGCGCCCGGCGTGCGCCCGCGTCCCGGCAGGTGGGCCTGGATATTCATCGGCATGGCGCCGCGCAGTTCGGAAAAGCCCGAATGCATCTCGGCCACGATGGAACGGGCCAGCGCGCGCGCCGCCACGTCCTGGGGCCACATGTGCTTGTCGGGGAATTGCTCGGCCAGGTATTCGGTGATGGCCAGGCTGTCCCAGACCGTCATGTCGCCGGCCAGCAGCACCGGCACCCGGCCTGCATGCGAATAGCGCGCGATGTTGGCCGAGGTGTCGGGCTGGTCGAGCAGCAGCCGCACTTCGGTGAAGGGAATGCCGAACGCGACCGCCGCCACCCAGGGACGCATCGACCAGGACGAGAGGTTCTTGTTGCCGATGACGAGCGTCAGGCCCGGCCGGCGCGCCTGGTCCAGGGTGTGCGAAAGGATCGGGTCGAGTTCGATGGTCTGCATGGCGTTCCTGTTCAAGAATGAGAGCGCGTGCGCAGGGCGGACGGGGGCGCCCCGTGCTCACGATAATGGCGGCACCGCATGCCGGGGCGGCATTAACGGCCGGCGCGGGTGCGGTAGGCGTCGAGGGGATCGCGCTCCGCCAGGTAGTGCGGCGCAACCGCCTCGATCGCCGTGAGCTTGATTCCCAGCGCCTCCGCTGTCAAGGCTTTCGTTGCTGGATCGACCACATTGTCCACCTTCATGGAATCGAGGTTGTCGCGGCTGATGAGGGGATCGCCCGGCAGCAGTTCGAACAGGCCGGCCTGCAGGCGCGCCATCCAGTCCGGCAATCCGATCACCTTGCGTTCGCAGCCGGCATAGCGGCCGGCCAGGCGCACCAGCTCGGCCAGGGTGTAGACCTGGGGACCGCCCAGCTCGACCACGGCGCCGCGCGTATGCGGCTGGGCCAGGGCGCGCACGAAGGCGGCCGTCACGTCGCCCACGTAGACCGGCTGGAAGCGCGCGCCGGCGCAGGCCAGCGGAATCACCGGCAGGTGGCGCTGCATGCGCGCGAACATGGTCAGGAAGTGGTCGCCCGGACCGAACACCACCGAAGGCCGGAAAACCGTGGCCGCGACCTGCGGCCGGCTGCGCGCGGCGGCTTCGCCGTCGGCCTTGGAGCGCTGGTACATCGAGGGCCCGTGGGTGCTCGCCCCCAGTGCGCTCATGTGCAGGTAGCGCGGCACGCCCAGGTCGGCGCAGGCCGCGGCGATGCGGTGGGGCAGCTCCACGTGCAGGCGGCGGAAACCTTCTCCGTAGGGATGGCCACGGCCGCCATGCAGCACGCCCACCAGGTTGATCACCGCGTGGCAGCCCTCCATCAGGCTGTGCAGCACCTTGTCGTCGTGGATGTTGGCCACGCGCAGGTCGACGTCGGGCAGCAGGGTCAGCTGCTTGGCGCTTTCGTAGTGGCGCGCCGGCACCACCACGTCCACGCCCTCCTCGGCCAGCCGCGCCACCAGGTGGCAGCCGATGAAGCCGGTGGCGCCGATGGCCAGAACCTTGAGGGGGCCCATGGCGGCCTCAGGGCAGCACGATACTGCCCGTGCGCGGCTGGATGGTGGACAGGCGGGTCTTGATCGACTGCGGCTTGCCGTCGAACACGGCCGCGTAGTTGGTGGCGTTGGCCATCACGTTGCGCACATAGCCGCGCGTTTCCGAGAACGGGATGGTCTCGACGAAGACCGCCCCCTCCATCGGTTCGCGCAGCAGGCCGCGCCAGGCGCGCGCGCGTCCCGGCCCGGCGTTGTAGGCGGCGGTGGCCAGCACCTCCGAGCCGTCGAAGTTTTGCAGCACCATGTTCATGTAGTTCGCTCCCAAGGTGATGTTGGTGCGCAGGTCCGTCAACATGTCGTGCACGAAGTTATCCAGGCCGATCTTGGCGGCCACCCACTTGCCGGTGGACGGCATCACCTGCATCAGCCCCGAGGCGCCGACACCGGAGCGCGCGTCCTGGATGAAGCGCGATTCCTGGCGGATCAGCCCATACACCCAGGCCTTGTCCAGCCCCAGTCCCTGCGCGGTGGGACGCAGGATCTCGAGATGGGGCGCCGGAAAGCGTTGGGCATAGTCTAACTCGTTACGCGTGCGCAGCGAGGTCTCGACCATGCGGTCGAGCAGCTCGTTGCGGCGCGCGAACTCGGCGGCGGCCAGCAGCTGACGTTCAGACAGCCCGCGCAGCCCCCAGTTCCATTCGCGGTTACCATCCGCGCGCAGGCGCAGGCCATAGAACTTCAGGGCGCGCTGCAGGCTCGGGTTGGCGGCGGCCTGGGCCAGCTCGGCGGCCGTGACCGGGGCCACCGGCGGCGGCGCCGTCACCATGCGGCCCAGCTCGTCCATCGCCAGCTGGCCATAGAAGTTGGATTGTACGGCGATGCGCTCGAACAGCTCGCGCGCCTGCTCCGCACGTCCTTCGGCCTTGTGCGCGCGGCCCAGCCAGTAGACCCAGGCCGGCTCGGCGCGCAGGCCCGCCGGCATGGCCTCGATGGCGGCGCGCACGCCCTTCCAGTCGCCGTTGCGCAGCGCGATGCGGGTCTTCCACTGCATCTGCTCGTTGGTCAGCTGGGCGCCGTTGGCGCGGCGCCAGTAGTCGCCGGCCTCGGGCGACAGGCCGATCGAGGCGGCCAGCGCCAGGTTGGCCCAGCCGACGGCGCGTTCTTCCGGTGTCAGCTTGGGGCTGTTCTTCTCCAGGGCGACGGTGGCCAGCCTGAGGCTGGAGCGCGCCATGCGTCCAAGGGCGACCAGGTAGATGGCGCGCTCGGCCTGGGTCTTGCCGATGCCGCGCGCCATCGCCACGGCCGGCAAGTCGACCGCCTGCGCCGCGCGGGTGTCCGAGGCGCCGAGCAGCAAGGCGGTGCGGCGCGCCGGCCCGGTGGCATTCATTTCGCCGGCCAGGCGCAGCTGCCACAGCAGGTCGGCCTGGCTGAACTGCCCCCCCTGGGCGAGCTGGGCGATCAGGGCGGCGCAGCCTTCGCCATAGGCGGGAGGATTGGTCAGGAGGGCGCGCGCTTCCTGGGCCACGTTCTCGCCGCGGACGGCGCGCCCCAGCAGCGCGTAGCAGCGGATCTGCAGCTCGCCGTTCTGCGCCAGGCTGCCCATCTCGCGTTCGAAGCTCGCCCAGTCGCGGCGCCGGCCCAGTTCCAGCAGCCAGTCGGCGCGCAGGCGCTCGGCGATCGCGCTGCCTTCGTGGCGGCGCAGCGCCTCGCGGATTTCCTCGGGCGCCGCCTCGCGCAGGCGGGGTTTCAGACGATAATAGTCGACATACGAGGCCAGCTGGTAATGCTGCAGGCGCGAGGCCAGGGCATTGACCTTGGCGCTGTCGTTCTGGCGCGCCGCTTCGCGCAGGAGCAGGAAATTATTGTCGTCGTCCGCACGCGGATCGGTGTTCTGCGCGCCCGGCACGCTTGGCGCGCCGGCGGGGACGGGAGGCACGGCTTGCTCGGGCTGGGGGGCCTCGGGGTCTTCCTGGGCCGATGCGGGCGGCATCCACGCCAGTGACAGGGCAAGAACAATGGGGGCAATGGCGGTCGGCAAGACGCCGGTTGTCAGACTCGATCGAAACATCAGAACTCTCAAAGTACGCTGCATTCAAACCATGACCGGCGATTCAAGAATACCACGCGCCTCCGGGCCTCTGCCAGACGCGCACGACGCTAATGATGACGCACTACAACAGGACAAATCCGCCTTGCGCAACGCGCTCAAGGCCAGGCGCCGCGCCATCGATCACGCCACCAAGCTGGCCTGGGACGACCGCATCGGCGCCCAGGTGCTGGCCCAGGTGCAGGCCTGGTGGCAGGCGCATCCCCAGGCCGTGCTGGGGGTGTACTGGCCGCTGGCCGGCGAGCCGGACTTGCGTCCAGCCTACGCGGAATTGGCGCAGGCAGGCGTACGGCTGGCCTTGCCTGTGGTGGTGGAGCGCGGCGCGGCGCTCGGGTTTGCGGAGTGGATACCGGGGGAGCCGACCGTGACCGACAAGCTCGGGGTGGCGGTGCCGGAAGAACTGCGCATGGTGGCGCGTCCGCCGGCATTGCTGGTGCCCTGCCTGGGCTTCGATGCGCAGGGCTACCGCTTGGGGTATGGGGGCGGGTTCTACGACCGTACCCTGGCCGCGCAGCCGCGGCCGCAGACCCTGGGGATCGCCTATGCCTGCCAGCGCGCGGAATTTCCGCTGGACGTCTATGACGTGCCGCTGGACCGGGTGATCACTGAAGAAACGTAGATAGGGGTTCGCCGGAAGCGGGGACGGTTCCGCCGCCCCCGCTTCCGGGCATTACTTCACCAGCCGCTGCCAGATCGCGGTGGTGGCCACCGCCTGGTTCATGCTGTAGAAATGCAGCCCCGGCGCGCCGCCCGCCAGCAGGCGCTCGCACAGCGCCGTCACCACGTCCAGGCCGAAGGCCTTGATCGAGGCGCTGTCGTCGCCGAAGCTGGCCAGCTTGAGGCGCACCCAGCGCGGGATCTCGGCGCCGCACATGTCCGAGAAGCGCATCAGCTGCGTGTAGTTCGTGATCGGCATGATGCCGGCCACGACCGGCACGTCCACGCCCAGCTTGCGCGCGTTGTCGACGAACTGGAAGTAGGCGTCGGCGTTGTAGAAGTACTGGGTGATCGCGGCATTCGCGCCGGCCTGTACTTTACGCGCGAAGTTCTGCAGGTCGTCCTGCGGCGAACGCGCCTGCGGGTGCATTTCGGGATAGGCCGCCACTTCGATGTGGAACCAGTCGCCGGTTTCCTGGCGGATGAATTCCACCAGCTCGTTCGCATAGCGGAACTCGCCGGCGCCGCCGTAGCCGCTCGGCAGGTCGCCGCGCAGGGCCACCAGGCGGCGGATGCCGTTGTCCTGGAACTGCTTCAGGATGGCGCGGATCGACTCGCGGTCGCCGCCGATGCAGGACAGGTGAGGCGCGGCCTCGTGGCCTTCCTGGCGGATCTCGAGCACGGTCTGCAAGGTGCCGGCCTGGGTGCTGCCGCCGGCGCCGAAGGTCACCGAGAAATACTTGGGATGCAGCTCGGCCAGCTTCTGGCGCGTAACGCGCAGTTTCTCCGCGCCCTCTGCCGTCTTGGGCGGGAAGAACTCGATGCTGAAATTAGGAGTTTCCATCTTTGTCTGAGAGTAGCAAGCTTGAAAGCGCCCACGAAATGATGCTGTACAGGATGGCCGCCAGGAAGGCCGACCAGAAGCCCGCCACCTCGAAGCCCTCGATCCAGTGCGCCACCAGCCAGAACAGCACGGCGTTGATCACCAGGATGAACAGGCCCATCGACACCAGGGTCACCGGCAGGGTCAGGATCACCAGCACCGGGCGGATCAGGGTATTGACCAGTCCCAGCACCAGGGCTGCGATGAGGGCCGTGCCGACGTTGGTGATGTGGACCGAATCCATCAGGAACGGCAGGGCCATGAGGGCGGCGGCGTTGATCAGCCAGGTCAGGAGCAGGCGCATCGGGGCATCGCTTTCGTGGGCGGCTTGAGGGAAACGCCAGGCCGGTTGCCCAAGCCTGGCGTGCAGGTACAGCGGAACTACCGGATCAGTAGCGGTAGTGTTCCGGCTTGTACGGGCCTTCCTTGCTCACCGAGATATAGGCAGCTTGCTCTTCGGTCAGTTCGGTCAGCTGCGCATTCAGCTTCTTGAGCTGCAGGCGCGCCACTTTTTCGTCCAGCTTCTTGGGCAGCGTGTAGACGCCGACCGGGTAGGCGGCGGTGTTGCTGAACAGTTCGATCTGGGCGATGGTCTGGTTCGCGAACGAGGAGCTCATCACATAGGACGGGTGGCCCGTGCCGCAGCCCAGGTTCACCAGGCGGCCTTCGGCCAGCAGGATGATGCGCTTACCGTCCGGGAAGATCACGTGGTCGACCTGGGGCTTGATGTTGTCCCATTCGTACTTCTTGAGCGCGGCGACTTCGATTTCGTTGTCGAAGTGGCCGATGTTGCAGACGATCGCCTGGTCCTTCATCTTGAGCATGTGCTGCTCGGTGATGACGTGGTAGTTGCCGGTGCAGGTGACGAAGATGTCGCCGTGTTCCGCGGCGTAGTCCATGGTCACGACGCGGTAGCCTTCCATCGCGGCCTGCAGGGCGCAGATCGGGTCGATCTCGGTGACCCAGACCTGGGCCGACAGCGCGCGCATGGCCTGGGCCGAGCCCTTGCCCACGTCGCCGTAGCCGGCGATGACGGCGATCTTGCCGGCCACCATGACGTCGGTCGCGCGCTTGATGCCGTCCACCAGCGATTCGCGGCAGCCGTACAGGTTGTCGAACTTCGACTTGGTGACCGAGTCGTTGACGTTGATCGCCGGGAAGGCCAGCTTGCCGTCCTGGTGCATCTGGTACAGGCGGTGCACGCCGGTGGTGGTTTCCTCGGTCACGCCTTTAATGCACGGCAGGCGCTTCGAGTACCACTGCGGATCGCGCGCGAGGCGGCCCTTGATGGCGTTGAACAGGCAGACTTCCTCGTCCGAGCCCGGCTTGTCCAGCACCGAGATGTCCTTTTCCGCGCGCACGCCCAGGTGCAGCAGCAGGGTGGCGTCGCCGCCGTCGTCCAGGATCATGTTGGCGTGGTTGTCGCCCGGCCATTCGAAGATGCGGTGGGTGTATTCCCAGTATTCGTCCAGGGTTTCGCCCTTGACGGCGAACACCGGGGTGCCGACCGAGGCGATGGCGGCGGCGGCGTGGTCCTGGGTCGAATAGATGTTGCACGAGGCCCAGCGCACTTGCGCGCCCAGGGCTTCCAGGGTGCGGATCAGGACCGCGGTCTGGATGGTCATGTGCAGGGAACCGGCGATGCGCGCGCCCTTGAGCGGCTGGGCGCTAGCATATTCCTCGCGGATCGCCATCAGGCCCGGCATTTCGGTTTCGGCGATGCGGATTTCCTTCTCGCCCCAGGAGGCCAGGGAGATGTCGGCAACGAGATAATCGGGGGATTCTGTGAGTACGGCGCTCATCACGCCCTCCTTTCATGTTTAGAAAAAAGTAACGTGAGCGCAGTTCTTGATGTCCGAGCCTGGCGAAATCTGGTTTCGTCGCAACGCTCCTCGGATCGCTATCTTAGCATTGGACCACCTGGCTGTCACCTTGCTTGTCGGCTTGCCGGCTCGTCAGTTCTGCGCAAGTCCCGGTCAAAAACCCGTCCAGCATGGGCGTTCTGCGCTACTATTTTTCTCTTTATTGCAAAAATGCAACACATGGAACCCAAGCGCTTTCAGATGGTTTGCGATCACGCCGTCAGGCGGGACGATGGCACGCTCAAGCTGGTGGAAAGCATGTTCAGTTCGAAGGCCGACCTGGCGACCAATACGGCTGAGCTGATGGCGCGCCTGCATCCGGCCAAGCAAAGCTTTTATGACAGGATCAGCTCCGGCAGCCCGGTCGAGATCCAGGCCCCGACACCGGACGGCCGCACCGTCTACACGCGCATCCATTCGAACATCGAAATCCATGTCAACCGGCCGGAGGGCGGCATCGAGGTGCTCCACTACGCCGCATTGACTGGCCGGGCCGTGGACAGCGTCATCGGCGAAGCCGTCGGAAAGGGCTTCGACGCCGGGGCGCAGCCGGTGATACGGCAGATGCGGGACCGCAGCTTCCGCCTGGTGTTCTGCTCCATGCCTCCAGGCGAGCATGCGCTCGGTGACAAATTCGACATGGACCATTTCGGCGAGGCGCTGATCGCCTCCTGCAAGGTGCCGGTTACCTGGGAAGACCGCGACGTCTTCCTCATCGACAAATCCGCCTGCGCCGACGACATACGCGGCCTGCTGCGCTTCATCGCGACCTACCGCGGCGCGCACCAGGAGCACCGCCCGGGCCCCTCGGTTCAAGCTTGAGCAGGGCAAGATCGTTCGTTGACGATGACAAGGAGATCGATGTCTGACAGCATAGAATTTTTTGATCGCCAGTTCGAGGATCAGATACGCCAGGGCCAGAACAGGCTCAACCGGTTTGAACTGATGACGCAAGCTTATTTGCGCGGTGAGGTGCTCGATCTTGGCTGCGGCCTCGGCAATCTTGCCATCGCTGCGGCGGAAGCGGGATGCCGGGTCCTTGCTGTCGACGCGGCGCCCACGGCGGTGGCGCACCTACAGCGGATTGCCGGCGAACGCGGCCTCAGCCTGACGGCTGCACAGGCAGACCTGCGGCGCTACCGCATCGAGGCCGATTATGATGCTGTCGTCTCGATTGGGCTGCTGATGTTTTTTGACCGGGATACCGCCTTGGCCCAGCTTGCGCAGCTGAAAGCGCATGTACGGCCTGGAGGGATTGCCGCAGTAAATGTCCTCATTGAAGGGACGACCTTCCTCGACATGTTCGGCACCGATGACCATTACCTGTTCCGTAGAGACGAGCTGACAGATGCTTTCAAGGAATGGGACATCCTGGTCGAATCGTTCAGCGATTCCGATGCGCCGCGCTCGACCCTCAAGCGATTTGTCACTGTGATTGCACGGCGGCCTTTTTAGGGGCTGCAAGATCCCGAAAACGACAATGCGCCCCGCAGGGCGCATTGTCCGGACTGCTCAGGAAAGCCTGCCGGTTACAGGCCGGCTTCCGCGCGCAGCAGCGCCGCCTTGTCGGTGCGCTCCCAGGTGAACTCCGGCTCTTCGCGGCCGAAGTGACCGTAGGCCGCGGTCTTGGCGTAGATCGGGCGCAGCAGGTCGAGCATCTGGACGATGCCTTTCGGGCGCAGGTCGAAGTGCTGCATCACCAGCTGAGCGATTTTCTCGTCCGAAATCACGCCCGTGCCTTCGGTGTACACGGTGATGTTGATCGGACGCGCCACGCCGATCGCGTAGCTGACCTGCACCTGGCACTGGCGCGCCAGGCCGGCGGCGACGATGTTCTTCGCCACGTAGCGCGCGGCATAGGCTGCCGAGCGGTCGACCTTGGACGGGTCCTTGCCCGAGAACGCGCCGCCGCCGTGCGGAGCCGCGCCGCCGTAGGTGTCGACGATGATCTTGCGGCCGGTCAGGCCGCAGTCGCCCTGCGGGCCGCCGATGACGAAGCGGCCGGTCGGGTTGACCAGGAACTTGGTGCCGTCCAGCCATTCGCGCGGCAGCACCGGCTTGATGATTTCCTCGATCACCGCTTCCTGGATCTGCGAGTGGGTGATTTCCGGCGCGTGCTGGGTCGACAGCACCACGGTGTCCACGGCCACCGGGCGGCCGTCGACGTAGCGCAGGGTCACCTGCGACTTGGCGTCCGGGCGCAGCCACGGCAGGCGGCCATCCTTGCGCAGCTGCGACTGGCGCTCGACCAGGCGGTGCGAATAGTAGATGGCGGCCGGCATCAGTTCCGGAGTCTCGTCGCAGGCATAGCCGAACATCAGGCCCTGGTCGCCCGCGCCCTGGTCGAGGTCGAGGCCCGCGCCTTCGTCGACGCCCTGGGCGATGTCGGGCGACTGCTTGTCGTAGGCGACCAGCACCGCGCAACCCTTGTAGTCGATGCCGAACTCGGTGTTGTCGTAGCCGATGCGCTTGATGGTGTTGCGCGCGACCTGAATATAATCGACGTTGGCGTGCGTGGTGATTTCGCCGGCCAGCACCACCAGACCGGTGTTGCACAGGGTTTCGGCAGCGACGCGCGCGCGCGGATCCTGTTCCAGGATGGCGTCGAGGATGGCGTCGGAAATCTGGTCAGCGACCTTGTCGGGGTGGCCTTCCGAGACGGATTCGGAAGTAAAAAGATAGTCGTTGGACATTGAGGCTCCAAAGTTACTGTTCAATAAACTGCCGCAGCAACTCGTGCCTGCGACGCTTTAGCGACATTTATATTCCGCTTCGCAAGTTGTCATTAACTCGGCGGATCCTGCATAAAGTGGTATTTTACGCTCCTTGTGAATTTTGGTGTGGAAACTCACGCGCCGCTCAACCCAGATCAATCGAATGCTAGTCGTCCTCTTCCGCGTCCTGTCCGTATTTCCGTTGCCAGTCTTGCATGCACTGGGAGCGGCGCTGGGCTGGCTCGTCTATTCCCTGTCGCCCTCCTACCGCCGCCGCCTGCGCGCCAACCTGCGCCAGGCCGGCTACGACGCCCACTGGCGCGCGGCCGTTTCCGAAGCCGGCAAGGCCATCGTCGAGCTGGCCTTCGTCTGGTGCGCCAAGCCGGAGCGTGTCGCGCGCCATGCCAGCGTCGAGAACTGGGAGCTGGTGCAAAGCAAGCTCGACGCGGGCCGCGGGATTGTCTTTTTGACGCCACACCTCGGCTGTTTCGAAATGACGGCGCAGCAGATCGCGCTGCACACCGCCCTCACCGTCATGTACCGGCCGCCGCGCAAGAACGCGCTCAAGCCCCTGGTCGAGGGCGCCCGCGCGCGCCACAACCTGCACCTGGCGCCGGCCACCCTGGCCGGCGTGCGCATCCTGGCCAAGACCCTGAAAAGCGGCCAGCCGATCGGCATCCTGCCGGACCAGGTGCCGCAGGAAGGCGAAGGCACCTGGGCGCCCTGGTTCGGCCGCAGCGCCTACACCATGACCCTGCCGGCCAAGCTGGCCCAGCTGGGCAAGGCCGACATCCTGCTGGTCTACGCCGAGCGCCGTCCGCGCGGCGCCGGCTACACCGTGCGCTTCGTGCCCTTCGAGGGCGATTTGTCCGGCAGCGCGGCCGACCAGGCCGCCGCCATCAACCGTGCGATGGAGCAGCTGATCGCCCGCGCCCCGGCCCAGTATTTCTGGAGCTATAACCGCTACAAGCAGCCGGACGGCGTGGCGGCGCCAGGCAGCGAGGTGGAAGCATGAGGGCCCTGCTGTTCGTCATGTGGCTGCTGCACTTCCTGCCGCTGCCCATTCTGGGCCGCCTGGGCGAAGCGGTCGGCAGCCTGATGTTCCTGGTCCTGGGCAAGCGCCGCCACATCGCGCTGACCAATTTGCGCCTGTGCATGCCGGAGCTGGACGAGGCCGCTCGCCGCGACATCGCGCGCCGCCATTTCCGCGCCTACGCGCGCAGCATCTTCGAGCGCTCCATCCTGTGGTGGGCGCCGGAAGAACGGGTGCGCAGCCTGATCCACGTCGAGCCGGCGGTGCCGCAGGCCGAGATGGAAGCCGGCCCCACCATCCTGCTGTGCCCGCACTTCGTGTGCCTGGACGTGGCGGGCGTGGCCTCGCGCGTGATCCCGGTCTGCAGCATGTACGTGCCGCAAAAGAACGAGGCCTTCGACAAGCTGCTGCGCCACGGACGCGAGCGCTACGGCCCGGTGCGCCTGGTGACGCGCAAGGAAGGCATCAAGCCCATCCTGCGCGCCCTGCGCGACGGCCTGCCTTACTTCATGCTGCCGGACATGGATTTCGGCGAGAAGGATGCCGAGTTCGTGCCCTTCTTCGGCGTGCCGGCCGCGACCCTGACCGCCCTGGGCCGCATCGCGGCGACCACGGGCGCCAAGGTGATCCCGGTGATTGCCACCTACCTGCCGAACTACAAGGGCTGGCGTGTGGTGTTTTATCCGGCGTGGGAGAATTACCCCGGTGACGACATGACCGAGGCGACCCGCCGCATGAATGCCTTCATCGAGGACCGCGTGCGCGAAGCGCCGGAACAGTATTTCTGGACCCACAAGCGCTTCAAGACCCGTCCTCCGGGCGAGCCTTCGCTGTATTGAACCCTGGATCCCACACTGCCATGAAACTGAAATTCACCAAGATGCACGGCGCCGGCAACGATTTCATCGTGGTCGACGCCATCAACCAGGATGTCTCCCTGAGCACCGAACAGTGGCAGCGCCTGGCCGACCGCCGTTTCGGCATCGGCGCCGACCAGATCCTGATCGTCGAGCGCCCGACCGAGCCGGGGGTGGATTTCCGCTACCGCATCTTCAACAACGACGGCGGCGAAGTCGAGCAGTGCGGCAATGGCTCGCGCGCCTTTGTCCGCTTCGTGGTCGACAAGGGATTGAGCAAGGAACGCAGCATCCGCGTGCAGACCATGTCAGGCATCATCAATCCGCGCATGGAAAAGGACGGCAGCATCACCGTGGACATGGGCGCGCCGCGCCTCGAACCGTCCGAGCTGCCCTTCGACGCCGCCGGCCTGGGCGGCCGGGCCGAAGGCGACGATACCCTGTGGCCCCTGCCTGTCGCGGGCAAGACCGTGTTCGTGTCGGTGGTTTCGATGGGCAACCCGCACGCGGTGCAGGTGGTCGACGATGTCGACAGCGCCCCGGTGGCCCAGACCGGCCCGCTGATCGAGTCGCATGCGCGCTTCCCGAAGCGGGTCAATGCCGGCTACATGCAGGTGGTGGACCGCCACCACATCCGCCTGCGCGTCTACGAACGCGGCGCGGGCGAGACCCTGGCCTGCGGCACCGGCGCCTGCGCGGCAGTGGTGGCGGGCATCCGCCGCGGCCTGCTCGATTCGCCGGTACGCGTCTCCGCACGCGGCGGCGAGCTGAGCATCGCCTGGGCGGGACCGGGCCAGCCGGTCTATCTCAGCGGCCCCGCGGTCACCGTGTTCGAAGGCGAAGTCGAGATCTGAGCTTGCCGCCCGGTCCCGCCCAGGCGATGCTCAGCTCGCC
>CBIHLT010000045.1:0-26215 GCA_966210615.1 uncultured Massilia sp. | reverse complement strand
AAATCGTAGAGCACCACGTCGTAGCGCGATTCGAGCTGGGTGTTGAGGTTGCGGAAGCCTTCGCGCGCCAGCAGTTCCTGCGGGTTGGGCGGCAGGGTCCCGGACGGCATCAGCGACAGGTCGACGAAGGCCGGCACGCGGGCGATCACGTCCAGGTCGGCGCGCCCGGCCAGCAGGTCGGACAAACCCTGGCGCGGCTTGAGGCCGAACATGTCCTGCTGGCGCGGGTTGCGCAGGTTGGCGTCCACCAGCAGGGTCTGTTCGCCCAGCTGCGAGAACACCACCGCCAGGTTGGCGGCGAACAGGCTGGAGCCGTCGTCCGGGTTGACCCCGGCGATCGCCAGGGCGCGCCGGCCGCGCGCGAACCAGCGCAGCATCAGCTGGCTGCGGATCGCGCGCAGCGCCTCGACCTGGGGCGAGAACGGCTCGTAGGCAGCGACCAGCTTGGGCGACAGGTTGGCCTGTCCCTTTTGCAGGTAGGGATAGGAAAACTGGCGCGCCAGCACCTGCTGGATGTCGTCCTCGCTCACCAGGCCGAGGCGCACGGCGGCCTCCCCGAAGCGGATGCCGAGGTCCTTCTGCATGCGCAGCACGCGCTCGGCGCTTTCGGGGGTGAGCTTGCCCGAGTCGAGCAGCAGCGCGCCCATGCTCGAGTCGGCGGCGTGGCCGGCAGGCAGTGCGGATAGCACGGATGGGTTCATGGTCGTGTCCACTCCTTAGTTCAGGCGCAGGCGGCGCGGCGTCATCAGCGCACGGATGCCGCCGCTGCGCGCGCGCGCGGGGCGCCATTCGATGGTGCCGAGCACCGGGATGCCCAGCATGTCCTTGACGTCGCCGGCCGAGCGCACAGGGCGGTTCAGCAGTTCGAGCAGCAGCGCCAGGCCGACGCCCAGGATGGTGCCCAGCAGGATCGAGGCCAGGGTGTTGAGCAGGATGCGCGGGCCGGACGGCTCGGTCGGCGCCACCGCCGGGTTCAGGATCGAGATGTCCGACTGCTCGGACTGGGCCTCGATGCGGGTCTGCGAGAAGCGCTGGCTGGCGGCGTCGAAGGCGCGCTGGGCGCTGTCGAGGTCCTTGAGCATCACGCCCAGCTCGTCGCGGTTGCGGTTCAGTTCCAGCACGCGCGCCTTCTGCGCGGCCAGCTCGGCGCGCAGCTCGGCTTCGCGCTGGCGCAGCACCTGGGCATTGGCGCCCACGCTGCGCGAGACGGTGCCCAGCGCCGCGTTCAGTTCGCCGCGCAGCTTGCCTACCTCGGCCGACGCGGCCTGGTATTGCGGGTGGTTGCGGCCGTAGCGCGAACCGGCCTCGGCCAGCTTGGCCTCGGCGCCCGACACCTGCACGCGCAGGTTCTGGATCAGGGCGTTGTTGGCCACGTCGGCCGAGTTCACGCCGCCGCCGGCCACCTTTTCGCGCGAGCTGGCTTCCATGGCGGCGGCCTGGGCCATGACCAGCTGGGCCGACAAGTCGTTCAGGCGCGACAGTTCCACGTCCACGCGGTTGTTGTCCAGGCTGACGATGCCCTTCTCCTGCTGGTATTTCGACAGGCGCGCCTGGGCGGCCTCGAGGTTGTCGCGCAGCTGCTTGGTCTGCTCGTTGAAATAGGACGAGGCCTTCTTCATCGGCTCGGTCTTGAGCTGCACGCTGATCTTCTGGTACTCCTCGGCGAAGGCGTTGGCGACCGCCGCGGCGAAGGCCGGGTCGGCGCCCTTGAAGCTGATCGCGACGACGCTCGATTCGCGCGAGGGCATGATCTCGAGCTTCTTGAGCAGCAGGTCGGCCAGCCAGTCGCGCGCGCTGCCCTGGCCGTCGCTGGCTTCCTGCCACTGCTTCTGCACCGCCGGGCTGGAGGCCAGGCGCAGCGAATCGACCACGCGCAGCGCCACGGTCTTGCTGCTGATGATGTCGATCTGGGTCGCCATGTAGCCCGGCAGCAGCTGGCCCGGCATGGTCAGGCCGGTCAGCGGGTCCACCCCTTTGTAGTTCAGCAGCACGGACGCAGTCGCCGTATAGGTCTTTTGCTGCACCAGGCTCCAGCCCAGCGCCAATAGCACCGTGACCAACAGGGTCGACAGGATGACTTTCTTCCTGGCGAGCAGAATCAGGAGGAATTGATGTACGTTCATGGCTTAACCTTTACAACGGGGTGAACAAACCGGCGGGCCGGAACCTTAGAACCAGCTCTCGCGCACGGTGATCACGTCGTCTATCTGAACGGGATCGCTGGCCTTGACGTTGATGGTCACCGGGTTGCCGCTGGCGTCGCGGCGGGTGATCTTCATGCCGTTATTGCTGCCGCGTGGGCTCAGGCCGCCGCCGGCCGAGACGGCCTGCTGGACGGTCATGCCGCGCTCCAGGCGGAACGGGCCCGGACGCTGGACTTCGCCGGTCACGTAGGCGCGCGGGGCGCGCTCGACGTAGATGATGTCGCCGCCGGCCACCTCATAGTCCTTGTCCAGCTCGCCCTTGCGCACCATTTCGACCACGTCGATCGTATCGCGGGTGGTGTTGCCGTTGCGCGTGCGTACCAGGCTGATCTGGTCGCCGCCCTCGCCATGGATGCCGCCCGCCATCGCCAGCAGGTCGAGCACCTTGCGCCGGCCTTCCACCGGATAGCGGCCCGGGCGGTTCACATAGCCCAGCACCGACACCTGCTGGCTGGCCAGGGTGGTCACCAGCATGTTGACCTGGGCCTTCTTGAGGTAGCCGCCTTTCTCCAGCAGGTTGCCGATCTTCTTCTCGGCCTCGGCCACGGAGAGACCGCCCACGGCCACCTGGCCGAGCAGCGGGAAGGTGATGTTGCCGGTTTCGCTGACGCGGGTCTCGACCGACAGGTCGGGGCTGCCGTACACGGACATCTTCACCACGTCGCCCGCCCCCAGCTTGACTTCCTGGGCGCCCGCCATGCCGAAGGTCAGCACGAGTGCGGCGGCCATCATCCACTTCACGAGTCGTTTCATGATTGCTCCTTGTTGTTCAGTTGTGTCGTCCAGATGTCTGGTTTATTTGAGGCCGGCCACGCCGCGGCTGACCGCGGCTTCGTCGGCAGGTGCGGCGGGCGCCGTGGCGGGCGCAGCCGCGTCGGCCGGCGCCGGGCCGGCGCCGTTGGCCAGCGCCGACGGTTCCGGCGCGGCGGCCGGACCGCCGACGCCGGGCGCCGTGGTGGGCAGCCCCGGCTCCTTGCCGGTCGGCTGCAGATCCTTGTTCAGGTACTCGATCTTGGCGGTCGAGCGCAGGCGCTGGATCTCGGCCTGGGCCAGTTCCTTGTTCTTCTTGTTGACCAGGAACTGCGTGATCTGGGGCGCGGCGATGTTGAGGGTGACGGGCGCGTCGCGCACGTCGGCGATCGCGATCATCAGGGCGCGCTCGCCCTCCTTGACGACGAAGATCTGGCCCTTGGGCATGGACAGCAGCTTGGAGGCGATCTGCGGGTTCAGGTCGGCGGTGCTGCGGGTGACCTGGGCGCGGCCATACTGGATCTTGCGCGCGTCGAGCAGCACAGCCACTTCTTCCAGCGACTTGGCGTTGTCGACCGCGGCGCGCAGCTCTTGCGTGAGTGCGGCGGCGGGCACCACCAGCTGGTTCATGGCGAACTGCTTGCGGTTGGCGAAGAACTGGGGGTTCTTGTTGTAGTAGTCCTGGACCTCGGCCTGGGTCGGGCGTGCGACTTCGCCGATGCGCTTCTGCATGTAGGCCTGGGCGATGATCAGGGAGCGCGCGCGCTCGATGGCCTGCATCACCTTGGGATCGCGGTCCAGCTTTTCCTTGGCCGCCTCGCTCTCGAGCAGCTGGCGGTCGATCAGGGCCTGCAGCAGCTGCTTGCTGGCGACCTGCTGCCGCGCGGCCGGCACGCCGGCGCGCTGCATCTCCTCGTTCAGCTGCAGCACCGTGATTTCCTCGCCGTTCACGCTGGCCAGGGCCTGGCCTGGTTTCGCTTCTTTTTCCTTGTCGCCGCAGCCGGCCAGGACCGCCGCGGCGAGGACCAGCGCCGCGCCCAGCGCGCGCCTGGGGGTGGATGGGATGGTGGTTTGCATGGCTGCCAAGTGGAAGGTTTTCAAGATGATTTCCTCGACGTTAAGGGCGGCAAGGCCGCCCGCTTTTTATGTGTGCCGGTGTGAACTTCTGGTCCCGGTCTGGACTCATCCATTCTGGGGAGCGCACGCCGGCCTCTCTGTACGTCAATTAACACTCTGCTAAACAGGTCGATCCACTGCGTCGAGGCTCAGGCCACGGCCCGCACCGGTTGCGCTTCCTCCTGGCCCGCCAGGTAAGCCGCATAGGCGCGGCGCAAGCCTTCGGCCAGCGGCGTGCTGGCGCGCCAGCCCAGGCCGGCAAGCTTGGAGACGTCGAGCAGCTTGCGCGGCGTGCCGTCCGGCTTGCTGGCATCGAAAACGATGCGGCCCTGGTAGCCGACGGTCTCGCCCACCAGGCGCGCCAGTTCGGCGATGGTGACGTCCTGGCCGGTGCCGACATTGATATGCGAGTGCATCGGGTCGGTGTTGGCCGCATACACATCCTGCGCCAGGTTCATCACGTACACGCTGGCCGAGGCCATGTCGTCGACGTAGAGGAATTCGCGCATCGGCTTGCCGCTGCCCCAGATCACGACCTCGGGCGCATTGCCGGTCCTGGCTTCGTGGAAGCGGCGCAGCAGCGCGGGAATCACATGGCTGTTCTCGGGATGGTAGTTATCGCCGGGACCGTAGAGGTTGGTCGGCATCACGCTGCGGTAGTCGGTGCCGTACTGGCGGTTGTAGCTCTCGCACAGCTTGATGCCGGCGATCTTGGCCATCGCATAGGGCTCGTTGGTCGGCTCGAGCTTGCCGTTCATCAGGTATTCCTCACGGATCGGCTGGCCGGCCAGGCGCGGGTAGATGCAGGACGAGCCGAGGAAGAGCAGCTTCTGCACGCCGGCGCGCCAGGCCTCGTGCACGACATTGGCCTGGACCATCATGTTGTCGTAGATGAACTCGGCCGGATAGGTGTTGTTGGCATGGATGCCGCCCACCCTGGCCGCGGCCAGGTAGACCTGGTCGACCCGCTCGGTGCGGAAGAACTCGCGCACCTGGGCCTGGTCGGTGAGTTCCAGTTCGGCATGGGTGCGGGTGACGATGTTGGTAAGGCCCTGGGCGTGCAGGGCGCGCACGATGGCCGAGCCGACCAGGCCACGGTGGCCGGCGACGTAGATACGGGGCTGCGAAGAATTCGACACGTTTACTCCAGTGAAATTGCAACGTTGTAGCCATGCGATGCCAGCAGCTTGTGGCGGCGCGCCGTCTCCAGGTCGTGCGCCACCATCTCCTGCACCATCGCTTCGAAACTGGTCGCCGGCTCCCAGCCGAGCCGCTCGCGCGCCCGGCTGGGGTCGCCCAGCAGGGTCTCCACTTCGGTGGGACGGAAGTATTGCGGGTCGACCGCCACGATCGGCTGCCCGGCCGCCACGCCCGGCGCCTTGTCGCCATGGACGCGCGCCACGATGCCGCGCTCGTGCACGCCCTCCCCCTGCCAGGCGATCTCGATGCCGAGCTCCTCGGCGGCGATTTCGACGAACTGGCGCACCGAGTACTGGCGGCCGGTGGCGATCACGAAGTCTTCCGGTTTGTCCTGCTGCAGCATCAGCCACTGCATATGGACGTAGTCGCGCGCATGGCCCCAGTCGCGCAGCGCATCCAGGTTGCCGAGGTAGAGCTCGCGCTCCAGGCCTTGCGAGATGTTGGCCAGCGCGCGCGTGATCTTGCGGGTGACGAAGGTCTCGCCGCGGCGCGGGGATTCGTGGTTGAACAGGAGACCGTTGCAGGCATACATGCCATAGGCTTCTCGGTAATTGACCGTGATCCAGTAGGCGTAGAGCTTGGCGACCGCGTAGGGGCTGCGCGGATAGAAAGGCGTGCTTTCGCGCTGCGGCGTTTCCTGCACCAGGCCGAAGAGTTCGGAGGTCGAGGCCTGGTAGAAGCGGGTTTTCTTTTCCAGCCCCAGGAAACGGATCGCCTCCAGCAGGCGCAGGGTGCCGACGCCGTCGACATCGGCCGTGTATTCGGGCGATTCGAAGGAGACCGCCACATGGCTCATGGCGCCCAGGTTGTACACCTCGTCCGGCTGGACCTGGGCGATGATGCGCGTCAGGTTGGAGGTATCGCTCAGGTCGCCATAGTGCAGGATCAGGCGCGGGTTGTCCGCGTGCGGGTCCTGGTAGATATGGTCGATGCGGTGGGTATTGAACAGCGAAGCGCGGCGCTTGATGCCGTGGACTTCGTACCCTTTCGCAAGCAGCAGTTCAGCGAGGTAAGAGCCGTCCTGGCCCGTTACCCCCGTGATCAACGCTTTCTTCATGTTCTTCCGTCCTTGTGTTTCCTGTTTGCCAGAGGCAGCCGTCCCTCCGAAAAACTTGCAAACTCATCAATGATTTTACGCAGCGTGCATGGTCGTGCAAACAAGACCGCAATCGTGCGCACCTCTTTTAAGGGGGACTTAAGTAAATCGTTGCCCTTTCGTACGATGACGTGTTTTCACACGTAAATGCGCGTTCTTTAGCGCAAATTAGTTACAGTTAGCAATCGATGCAAGCGGCCGACCGCTGCTGTTCGATGCGCCCGAAACGGTCCGGTTCAATGCGCGACCGGTGGGAATCCAGCGCGCGCTCAGTGTGCGTTCTCGCGGGTGAAAACGACCTTCACCGTCTTCAGGATGATCCAGAGGTCGAGCCACAGCGACCAGTTGCGCAGGTAGTCCAGGTCGTACTGGATGCGCGCTTCCATCTTGTCCAGGGTGGCGGTCTCGCCGCGCAGGCCGTTGACCTGGGCCCAGCCGGTGATGCCCGGCCTGACCTTGTGGCGCAGCATGTAGCCCTTGATCAGCTTGCGGTACTGCTCGTTGTGGGCCACCGCATGCGGACGCGGGCCGACGATGCTCATGCGTCCCTGCAGGGCGTTGATAAATTGCGGCAACTCGTCGAGCGAGGTGCGGCGCAGGAAGCCGCCCACCCTGGTGACGCGCCGGTCGTCCTTTTGGGCCTGCACCACCACCGGCCCGTCGTCGGTGACGGTCATCGAGCGGAACTTGTAGACGTAGATCTCTTCGCCGTACAGGCCGTAGCGGCGCTGCTTGAAGATGACGGGGCCGGGAGAGCTCAGCCTGACGGCGAGCGCGATCAGCAGCATCAGCGGCGCCAGCAGGATCAGCGCGAGCAGCGAGATCACGATGTCGCTGCCGCGCTTGAGCACGCTGTTGAAGCCCATGAAAGGGGTCTCGCTGATCGCGATCACCGGCATGCCGCCCACGGTGTCGAAGCGCGCCTGCATCAGGTCGAACACATACACGTCCGGCAGGAAGTAGACCGAGGCCGTGGTGTCCTTCAGCTCGTCGATCAGCTTGCGGATGCGCGGCTGGGCCGAGATCGGCTGGCTGATGAAGATCATCTTGATGTTGTGCTGGCGGACGTAGGCGGCCACGTCGGCCATCTTGCCCAGCATCGGGTAGGCCAGGTTGCCGGGCATGCGCTCGTCGGCGCGGTCGTCGAAGAAGCCGCGCACCTGCATGAACAGGTTCGGATGGCGGTCGCACACGCCCGCGAACTTGATGCCGACGTCATTGGCGCCCACCACGACGATGGAGCGCACCTCTTCGCCGCCCTCGCGGCTGCCGGTGGCCTTGCGCACCGCGATGTGGCTGGCCAGGATGGTGAGCGGCGTGGCGACGAACCAGGCCAGCAGCACGCGCTCGTCATAGTAGTACTTGAGGCCGCTCGCCGAACCCAGGAAGTACAGCACCGCGATCGTCAGGCACCAGCCGAACACGGTGTCGCGCGCATAGGCCAGCATGCGGCCGCTGCGCCAGGTGCGGTAAGGGTCGATGTGCTGGTAGACCGAGGACGAGATGAAGAACGCGAGGATCATCAGCACCAGTGAATATCCCGAGAACGGCTCGCCGTACACCAGCGTGGCGAGATACAGGGTCCCCATGACGATCAGGGGATCGAGCACGCGCTGGAAAAACGAGATAATCGGAATATCGTTGACCGTCATGTTTCACGTCTTTTCTCTTGGTGTCCACGTTCAGAACAGGACGTTGGCGGCGACCTGCACCACGTTGGCGTCGAAGCGGCTGGTGCCCAGCACCCGCGAGCCGCTGCGCGCCTGGTGCGAATAGCCCGCCTGGAGCTGGATCTTGCGTTTGACCTGCCAGGTGGCCCGCAGGTTGGCGGAGCGGATCGTGTCGTTGAGGTCCTCCGACCCGGGGAACTCGCGGCGCGCGTTGTAGTCGCGCTTTTCGTAGATGGCGCTTGCGTCCACCTTGATCTTGCCGGTCGCGTTCCAGGTGGCGCCCAGCAGCGCGCCCTTGTTCAGGGTGTAGCTGACGATGGTGCTTTCGATGGGGGCGAATTCGCGCCACACCGAGGCGCTGTAGCTCATCTTGCCCTGCGGCTGGTACAAGGCCGTCACGCGCCCGTTGACGCCGCTGGTCTTGCCTTCGCCGAAGGACGGCTGTTCGCGCCGCACATAGCCGACCAGGGCCTGCAGTGTGGTCGAGCCGGTGGCGAGCCAGTTGACGCGCGCCTTCAGCTCGTCCTGGGTGAAGTCGTCGGTCAGCAGGGGATTCGGGCGGTTCGGACGGCGGAAGGGAAAATCGCCTTTCAGCCGTCGCGCCACCAGGCCGACCGAGCTGCCGCTCCTGGGCTGGTAGACCAGCTCGGCCTCGACCGCCTTTTCGGTGCGGTTGTTGAAGCGCTGGGCCTGCAGCTCATATTCCCAGCGTTCGCGCGCCACGCCGGCACGCAGCTTCCAGCTCGGATGCATCTTCCATCCGGCATCGAACACGTGGCGGCGCTGCTTGCGCAGGTTGCGTTCGTCGCTGAAGAAATCGGTATAGGGCGCCAGGGTCTGGACATTGCTGTACTCCGCCTTGCCCTCCAGCTTGTTGCCGATCTCCCAGTTCCAAAGCGCCTGCAGGTCGCGTCCGTCGTAGTCGAGCTGCTTGAAGTGGTCGAACTTGACCTTCGACACCTTGGCGACGGCGGAGATGCGCTGCCGGCTGATGCGCTTGTTGTAGACCACGCCGCCTTCGAGCGTGCGGTAGGAATCGCCGCGCTTGCCGAGGAAGGGGCGCGCGTTGTCGGGAACGCGCAGCAGGTTGTCGTCGTAGGCCCAGCCGATGCCGCCGTACAGGCGCATGCCCTCTTCGGGCGGGGCCGCGACAGCGGAGGCGGCCGGCAGGGTGATGAGGGCGCCGATCACGGCGGCGGCCAGGGGACGGTAGCGGAAACTCAGCATGTTGTTTGTCTTCTCGAAAGTGCGACGCTAGTCGGATTACCAGAACGCCCAGCTGCCCGTCGCCACCACCCAGATCCCCAGCAATCCATTGGTGACGGCGTGGGCCAGCACGGGCGACCACAGGTTTCGGTGCCGCATGTAGAGCAGGCTGTAGGCGACGCCGGCAACGATGCCGGCCAGCCAGAGATTGTGTTCGAAGCCGAACAGCACGACGGGAATAAGGAAGGCCTTGAGGCCGACGCGGGCGGGATCGACCTGCTCGAAGTCCGAAGCCTCCACCCAGCGCATCAGGAAGGCGCGCCAGAACAGTTCTTCCATGATGGGCACGACCAGGGCGGCGCCGGCAATGCGGATCGTCACCAGCAGCCAGTCGATCTCGCCCGCCGTGCGCGGATCGTAGCCCGGACTCGATCCGACCACCATCCAGGGCGCATCCAGGTGAATCCACAGCACCAGCACGAGCACGCCCACCGCGATGGCGATGGCGGCCTGCCTGAAGTCGATGAAGGGCCGGCGCAGCTCGGCGTAGTGTTTCCAGAACACGGCCAGCAGGATGGCCACCAGTCCGATCTGGACCGGGTACAGCCAGCGCAGCCCGGCGCGCGCGAAGCCGGCGCGCTCGAGCATGTCGCCGAGGATGATGAAGAAGATGTAGGTGCCGAAAGGCAGGATGCGCGCCCAGGCGGCGCGGCTGAACAAAGGGGAATCGACCGGGAGTGCCGTGGGGGCGGAGGAAACGATACGTGGTTCGTTGTGCTCGGTCATGTATTCGAAGGCGGGCGCCTGGCCCGCTTGCCTGGTTCGTTAAGCTACTCTCCCCTGGCGCGAGCTTCGATGCGCTCCCAGCGTTCCAAGGCGTCGAGCAGCAGGTCGTCGATCTCGGCGTAGCGCGCATTCAGGCGCTTGGCGTCGCCGGGATTCTGCTTGTAGAAGTCCGGCGAATTCATCTGTGCTGAAATCGCCGACTGCTCATCCTCAAGAGTCGCGATCAGTTGAGGAAGTTCCTCCAGTTCGCGCTGCTCCTTGTAGCTCAACTTTACCTTCTTAGCGGCTGGGCTCTGTGCGGTGGATGACATACCACTCGGTTTCGCCTCGGCAGGCTTTGTTGCCTCCGCGGCTTTCGCAGGCTGGGTCGCCGGTTCGCTTACTTTAACCCTTTCCCAGTCGCTGTAACCACCGACGTATTCGCGCCACAGGCCCGCGCCTTCGGCGACGATCACCTGGGTCACGACATTGTCCAGGAAGGTACGGTCGTGGCTGACGAGAAACACGGTGCCGGTATAGTCCTCGAGCAATTCTTCGAGCAGTTCGAGGGTGTCGATATCGAGGTCGTTGGTCGGTTCGTCCAGCACCAGGCAATTGGCCGGCTTGGCGAACAGGCGCGCCAGCAGCAGGCGGTTGCGTTCGCCGCCGGAGAGCGACTTGACCGGCGAGCGCGCGCGTTCCGGCGCGAACAGGAAATCGCTCAGGTAGGTCATGACGTGCTTGCGCTGGCCGTTGATCTCGACCCAGTCGCTGCCCGGCGAGATGGTGTCGGCCAGGCTCGCCTCTTCGTTGAGCTGGGCGCGCATCTGGTCGAAGTAGGCCACGTTCAGGCGCGTGCCCAGCTTGACCGTGCCGCTGTCCGCGCTTTCCTCGCCCAGGATAATCTTGAGCAGGGTGGTCTTGCCGGCGCCGTTGGGGCCGATCAGGCCGACCTTGTCGCCGCGCAGGATGGTGCCGGTGAAATTCGTGATGATCTGCTTGTCGCCGTAACGCTTCGAGACGTTCTCGAGCTCCGCCACGATCTTGCCGGAGCGCTCGCCGGCGCCGACATCGAGCTTGACCTGTCCCTGCTGGTCGCGGCGCGCGGCGCGCTGCAGGCGCAGCGCCTCCAGGCGGCGCACGCGGCCTTCGTCGCGGGTACGGCGCGCCTGCACGCCCTTGCGGATCCACACTTCTTCCTGGGCCAGGAACTTGTCGAACTTGGCGTTCTCCACTTCCTCGTTGGCCAGCAGCTCGCGCTTGCGCTCCTGGTAGGTCGAGAAATTGCCAGGGAAGGAAAGCAGGCGGCCGCGGTCGAGTTCGACGATGCGGGTGGCCACGTTGTCGAGGAAGCTGCGGTCGTGGGTGATGAACAGGACCGAGCCGCGGAACTCGCGCAGCAGGCCTTCCAGCCACTTGATCGAGGTGAAGTCGAGGTGGTTGGTGGGTTCGTCGAGCAGCAGCACGTCCGGGCCGGACACCAGGGCCACGGCCAGCGCCACGCGCTTCTGCATGCCGCCGGACAGGGTGCCCATCTTCGCTTCGCGCGCCAGGCCCAGGCGGTCGAGGGTGGTGTCGACCTTGTGCGCCAGGTTCCAGCCGTCGAGGGCGTCGAGCTTCGATTGCAGCTCGTGCATGCGCTCCATCAGGGCTTCGTCGTTGCCCTGGCCGAACTTGCCGGTGAGCTCTTCGTACTCGGTGAGCATGGCCTGCTGCTCGCCCATGCCGGCGGCGACCGCGTCGAACACGGTGACCTCGGGATCGAACACGGGTTCCTGTTCGACGTAGGCGATGTTCAGGCCCTGCTGCATCACCAGCAGGCCGTCGTCGAGTTTCGAGCGGCTGGAAATGATCTTGAGCAGCGAGGACTTGCCGGTGCCGTTGCGGCCGATCAGGCCGACGCGCTCGCCGGCCTCCAGCGAAAAGTCGGCGTGGTCGAGCAGTGCCACGTGGCCGAAGGCCAGCTGGGCGGAAGTAAGGGAAATGACAGCCATAATGGGTTACCGTCCGCGCGGCGCGGGTTGCTGCCGCAGCGGCGAATGCTTGGAATGATTGAATGAGACCGGTATTGTACCGACTCGCGGAGCAAGGTCTCGAACAATCCGGTCATCCTCGGCTATAATTGCGCTCGGTTCACGGTACCGGCCCGTTCGCGGGGTCCGCCCGCCGGACTGCAGGCCTCGTCCTGCGGCTTTTTGCCACTGCGCTGTTTCACCGCAGCGTGAGCGTCCTCCCCGTAGCACAATGGATAGTGCACATGCCTCCTAAGCGTGGGATACTGGTTCGATTCCAGTCGGGGGGACCAACTCGATATGCCTTCCCTCATCTGCCGGCCCGTCCGACCGGGTGAATGGCGCCAGTCCGGCTGGCGCCGGCACTTGGCTGCGCCACGTCGCGCTTCAATTCATCGGCTCCTTGGGTAGGCAGGAAAGCATCTGCTGGATACGCTGCTCGGAATAAGCGCTTGCAGCGGCTTGAAGCGCTTCCTGGGTGACCTCGGACTGGATCACCCCTCCCTTTTTAGCCAGCAAGTCTTTCCCCAGAATGACAAAGTCGAGCATTTCATTAATCCCCGTGTAAGCGCGGATATCGCTCCCTGACGAGGCAGTGCGGCCAGGCTTGCATCTGTCATTCTTGGCATCCGGCCGGGAAACGAAGGGCGCCTTGAGGTTCAGCTCTTCCGGACCGCAGCGTTTCGCCACGGGGATGGGCCCGGGCTTCTGGGACGATACCTTGCCATAGCGGAGCAGCTGGTGAAGGGCAATCGAACCCTCGCCAAAAGCGGGGCCGCTGTCGGCGATCACAGCCCATGTCGGCTTGTAGCCGGCACCGCCGATCCACACCACTTTGCCAAGCAGGTCCGTGGTGGGGGTAACCGCGACGGGAAGCGACTCCGCATCCAGGTAACGCGCTTCGCCATCCACCAGGTGCCGCAGGGACGTGGCGGAGAAATACGCTTGAATCTTTTCTCCTGCTACCGTTTCCAGCAGGCCCCCCATCTTTGGCCTGCCCATCCCGTTACCAGCCACATAGCCCTTTTTGCATGACTTCGGACTCTGCCCGGCCGCCAAGGCTTCGACTTCCATGCCGAACACACAGAACATCGGCGTACCGGGGCCGAAATCGGCCTTTGCGGCCTGGGCAAAGTCCGCGACACAGGTGGCATCGCAGGACTGGGTCTGATTACCGTTCCAACGGGACATACCATTTTGCAGGTAAGTAAAACCATGATCCCCGACCGTATATGACGCCGGGCCACCGTCAGGATTCACGGCCAGCCGCGCACGCACGGCGATCGACCCATCGGCAAACTCGCGCGTGCTGGCTTTCACCTTGTCGCCGGCGCTGTTCTTGACGGTGATCTTTCCGGGAATACCGCAATCCTCCGCACCGATCACCGAAGCCGTCATAAAGAACTGGGCTGTCACAATCGCTATTGCCGACTTAGGAAATTTCATTTTCTCTCCTTCAACAAGTTGGCTTGTCAAACGACCCGCGATGGGTAGCGGCCGGCATCTGGACCACCGAACTCCATATTGCGCGGTTTTGCCGGTCTTGCACATGCGTGAGTAGATGACAGGACGGCGAAACAACAAGCGGGCGGGATGGGCTCATTTGAGCCTCTTTGCTCAGAGAAATAACATTGGGAACTTCAAATTCTTAAATTTAACCATTGTTGTTTTAACGAAATTTGTGTTGCCTGCACTTAATACCCCCAAGTAAACTCAAGGGCTTTGCCGGTCGTGCCACGCGACCTTCCTCTGTCCTGAAGAGATTCCCTTGAAGTTCACGTCACGCCCCCGCACCACGCTGCTCCTGCCTGTCCTGCTTTCCCTTACCGTGCTGACCGCCTGCGGCGGCGGAAGCGGAGATGCCGCTCCTGCCACTGCTTCCAGCGCCCCTTCCGGTGCGGCAGCCGCCGTCAGGACCGCATCGCTGGTCCAGATCTGCCCCGGCCAAAGCGCCGATCCGACCGGCGAAGCGTCGGCCTCGGCGGCCATCCAGGCCTGTGTTGACCAGATCGGCGCCAACGGCACCCTGGAACTTCCTCCGGGCAGCTATCTGATGAGCTCGCAGTTGAGGTTCAGGTTTCCCTTCACCCTGAGGACCAAGGGATTGGCCGGGTCGACGGCGACCTGTACCCAGGGCGCCGATTGCGCCACCTTGAAGGCTTCCCCCTTGCTCGCGGAAAAGTTCGGCATCCTGTTCGTCGGCGGCGAAGGCGTCGCCGTCGAACGCTTCGTCATGGATCACGTGACGCTCGACGGCAACCGCGCCGCGCGCCTGATCGGCGTGGCGCGCGACCGCTGCGTTGCAGGCGACAATCGCTACGGCTTCAACGCCTCGATCGAGAGCTGCACCTCCTGCAGCGTGACCTATTCCGCTTCGGTGAACGCCGTCTGCGGAACCGGCTTGGCCTGGTCCGGGAGCAAGGCGACGATCGAGAGGAACGTCTTCGCGAACAACGGCGATAACGACACCCCTTACCTGTGGTCCGACGGTTTGTCGGTGGTCCTGGCCGATGACTCGTCCATCCAGGAGAACCGCTTCATCGACAACAGCGACGTGGGTCTCATCTCCTTTGGTTCCGCGCGGACCAGGATCTTGAACAACGTGGTCACCCAGGACAAGATCAAGGCCTTCGCCGGCTTCATGCTGGATTCGCTGCAGACCGGCGACTTCAGCGACTCGACGATCTCGGGCAATACGGTAAGCTGCGCGCCGGGGAAGTGCTTTTTCGCGGTCAATATCGGTCCCAGCCCCTGGTACCCGAAAAACAAGCCCGTGTTCGGCGGCCGCTTCGAGGGAAATACGATCAGCGGCGGCACGATCGGCCTGAACATCAGCGGCACGAAGGCGAGTCCGCAACTGATGTACGTGGGCGGGAACACGCTGGTCGGCGCCTACCCTGCCGGCCGGACGACTTGCCGCCACGTCGGCAGCGTGACGAGTACAGCCATCTCCCGCGATCCGAACATCGCGAACTCCGCTATCGCGCTCGGCCCCAATTACCTGAACCAGCAGACGGTCTTCCCTCTCCTGCAGTCGACGGATAATTGCATCGGCTGAAGCACGCGGCGCCGCCGCATGATTGCGGACGAGGCTGCCGGCTGGCGCTGACAGCAGCTAGTTGTCTGCCTGGCGCCCGTCGCCGATGCGGATACGGCGCTTCATCGTGGACAGCAGGCCGATCATGCTGTCCTTCTCTTCGGCCGGAATCCCGGCCAGGATCTCGTCGATCCAGCGCTCGTGCACCGCAGCCATTTCAGCGAAGGCCAGACGCCCCGCCGGCGTGAGCTTGACGGCGAAGGCGCGGCGGTCCTTCGCGTCGGGCACGCGCACCACCAGCTGCTCGCGCTCGAGCTGGTCGGTGATGCCGGTGATGTTGCCGCCCGTGACCATCATGCGCCTGGACAGCTCCCCCATGCGCAAGCCGTCCGGATGGCGTTCCAGCTGGGCCATCAGGTCGAAGCGCGGCAGCGTGATGCCGAAGCTGGTGCGCAGGCGGCTGCGGATCTCGTTCTCGATCCGCAAGGTGCACGACAGCATGCGCAGCCACAGGCGCAGCGACTGGTGGTGCTCCTGCGTCAGCCGGCTTTCCAGGTCGAGGCTGTCCAGCCCCTCCGCTCCTGCGTCGTTTCCCTGTCCCTCGGCATCCTTCATGCTGTTCCCTGGGCCGCTTCGGCACGTAATTTAAACCGTTGCAGCTTACCGGTTTCGGTACGCGGCAACTGTTCGCGAAACCGCACAGCGCGCGGATATTTGTAGGGCGCGATCTGCTGCTTGACGAATTCCTGCAGCTCCTGCGCCAGCGCATCCGACGGCGCCTGGCCGCTGCGCAGCACCACATGCGCCTCCACCAGCTGGCCGCGCTCGGGGTCGGGACGCCCCACCACGCCGCACTCGGCCACCGCCGGATGGCGCAGCAGCGCTTCCTCGACCTCGGCCCCGGCGATGTTGTAGCCGGCCGAGATGATCATGTCGTCCGTGCGCGAACGGTAGTGGAAGTATCCCTCGTCATCCATTTCGTAGGCGTCGCCGGTGAGGTTCCAGCCATTCTTGACGTAATCAAGCTGGCGCGGGTCGTCCAGGTAGCGGCAGCCGGTCGGCCCCTTGACCGCAAGCCGCCCGATCACGCCCGGCCCCACCGGGCGGCCCTGGGCGTCGAGGATGCATGCCTGGTAGCCCGGCACCGGCTTGCCGGTGGCGCCGGGACGGATGTCGCTGCCCGCCGCCGAAATGAAGATGTGCAGCATCTCGGTGGCGCCGATGCCGTCGATCATCGCCAGGCCGGTGGCCGCCTGCCAGGCTTCGCGCGTGGCCAGCGGCAGCGCCTCGCCGGCCGATACGGTGCGGCTCAGGCTGGACAGGTCGAATTGCGGGGCCAGCGCGGCCATCTGGCGGTAGAAGGTCGGGGCCGTGAAGCACACCGTGGCGCGGTGCTGCTCGATCGCGGCCAGCAGGGTTTCCGGCGTCAGCTTTTCGATCAGCACGGCGCGCGCGCCCACGCGCAAGGGGAACAGCAGCAGGCCGCCCAGGCCGAAGGTGAAGGCCAGCGGCGGCGTGCCGACGAAGACATCGCCGATGGCCGAGCGCAGGATGTGGCGCGGGAAGCAGTCGCAGATCGCCAGCACGTCCCGGTGGAAGTGCATCGTGCCCTTGGGCACGCCGGTGGTGCCCGAAGTAAAACTGATCAGGCAGACGTCGTCCGCCGCGCTGTCGGCGGCCTCGAAGGCTGCGTCGTAACGGGCCATGCGGGCCTCCAGCCCTTCCGGCTTGCCACTATCGAAGCAGACCAGCGGCACGCCATCCAGCGCCAGCGCCTCGACCTCGCCGCACAGCGCCGCCGCGCACAGCACCGCGCCCACCCGGGCCTTGGATGCGATGGCGCCCAGCTCGCGCGCGCGCAGCAGCGGCATGGTCGGGACGGCGATGCAGCCGGCCTTGATCACGGCCAGGATGCAGGCCGCCATCATGGGGCAGTTGGCGCCGCGCAGCAGCACCCGGCTGCCGGTGGGCAGGCGCAGGTCCTCGCGCAGCACGTGGGCGATGCGGTCCACCCGCGCCAGCAGCGCCGCATAGCTCAGGGTTTCGCGCGCGCCGCACAGGGCCGTGCGCTCGCCCCAGCCGCGCGAAATAGCGCCGTCCAGCAGTTCGGCGGCGCAGTTGATCCGCTCCGGGTAGCGCAGTTCAGGCAGGTCGAACAGGAAGTCGGGCCATAGCTCGCGCGGCGGCAGGTTGGCGCGCGCGAAGCCGTCGGTATAGCCGGAACGGGTCAGTTCCGGGGATGAGACTGCTGCTGGTGCGGCATCGGTCATGTGAGCCCTCTTTGGTAGGTCAGGCAAGCGTCCGCAGGTACTTTAAATCTAAAGTAACCCAGCAGCAAGAGGATTTGCGGGGTACGCGGCGGACCGCTCGAGTGGCCTTATGCAGTACGGGCACGGTCGGCCTGGCGCAGCGCGGCCGCGCCGGCCTGGCCCAGCACCTGGCCAAGGCGTCCCGGGTCGAGCGCGCCGTCCTCCAGCTGTGCCAGCTGCCCCAGGCTGGACGCCGCGGCATGCAGGCCCAGGGTGGCGCAGCCCTCGCGCAGGCGCTTGAGACGGCCGGCGACGGCATCGCCCTCGCCCGCCGCCAGCAGGCCGGCCAGCTCGGGGCCGGCCGCGGCCAGCTGGCGCTGCAGGCCGTCGAGGTAGAGCTGCAGGCGCGCGCCATCGATCCCGAGGCGGCGCGCCACTTCGTGCGCAGGCTCGTCGGCAGCCGCGTCTTGCGCGCCGGCCAGGCGTTCGAACTGGGCGCGCACGTCTTCGGCGCGGAAAGGCTTGACGATGTAGCCGTCCGCGCCCAGGCCGTCGGCTTCGGCCATGGTGGCCGCGTCGGCGGAGGCCGAGACCAGCACGAAGCGCCGGCGCGCATGGACCGCGTGGGCGCGCATCCGCGCCAGCAGCTCCAGCCCGGACAGGCGCGGCATGCGCAGGTCGCAAAACACGATGCCCGGGGCCAGGCCGGCCTCCAGCTGGCGCCAGGCGTCCTCGCCGTCTTCGGCCTCGATGATCTCGTGGCTGCCGCAGCTGTCGACCAGGTGCATCAGCATCATGCGCGAAACGACGTCGTCGTCGACCACCAGCACCTTCATGCGCTTCCTCCCGGCTCAGAAGCCGGCATTATAAACGCGCATGACCGGGCCACGCTTCAGACCGCCCCTGTACCGAATCCGGCCAGCAGGATGGCCAGGCGCGGCAGGCCCGCGCGCAGGCGCGCCTCGTCGCGCGCATCGGCGGCGGCTTCCAGCTCGGCGCACAGGCGCTGGATCGCGCCCTCGCCCAGGTGGCTGGCGCTGCCGCGCAGGCCGTGCAGGACGCGCCCGGCGGTGTCGAAGTCGCCGGCATCGAGGGCGGCGTCCAGTTCCGCGCGGCGGCGCGGCAGGTCGGCGGCGAAGGCGGCGCGCAGGCGCGCGCTCAGGTCGTTCGCGCGCCGGCCCGGATTGGGCAGCGCAGACGGGGCGGGAGGCGCAGGCACGGCCGCCGCCTCGGCCGGGGTGACGCCGAACATCGCATCCAGCTCGGCCAGCGCCGCCACGCTGTCGCGCACCGGGACCGCGGCAGGCAGGCCTCCCTCCTGGGCCGGCATCGGCGCCAGCGGCACGCCGCGCTGCTGCTGGCGCTCGATCGCGCGCGAGATCTGGTCATGCAGCGCCTCCTCGTCGATCGGCTTGGTCAGGAAGGCATCCATGCCGCAGGCCAGGTAGCGCGCCCGGTCTTCGCTGGTGGCGTTGGCGGTGAGCGCGACGATCATCACATGCTGGTCGATGGCCGGCGACTCCATCGTGCCGCCGGCGCGGATCAGGCGGGTGGCGGTGGCGCCGTCCATCTCGGGCATGCGCCCGTCCATCAGGACCAGGTCGTAGCGCGTGCGCGAGCAGGCCTGCACCGCCTCGGCGCCGTTGGCCACCACGTCCACCTGGTGCCCCATCTCTTCGATCATCAGGCGCGCAATGATCTGGTTGGTCGGGAAGTCCTCGGCGCACAGGATGCGCAGGCGGTGGCTGTGCGGCGCGCGCGCCAGGAGCTCGGCCTGGGGCGGCTCGACGCCATCGAGCAGCGGCAGCAGCACGCTGAACACGCTGCCCTTGCCTTCGGTGCTGTTGACGCCGATGGTGCCGCCCATCAGCTCCACCAGCTGGCGGCAGATCGCCAGGCCCAGGCCGGTGCCGCCGTAGCGGCGCGTGGTGGTGGTGTCGGCCTGCTCGAACTTCTTGAACAGGCGCGGCAGCGCCGCGGCCGGGATGCCGATGCCGGTGTCGCGCACCGTGAACCGGATCATGTGGCTGCCTTCGCCTTTCGGCTGGTCGTCGGCGCGCCGCTCGACCTCGACCCGCACCCCGCCGGACTTGGTGAACTTGAACGCATTGCCGACCAGGTTGACCAGGACCTGGCGCAGGCGGGTCGGGTCGCCCACCACGAAGCGCGGCAGGTCCTCGTCCAGGCTCACCGCGAAGTCCAGGCTGTGGGCCGCCGCCTGTTCCTGGAACAGGCTGGCCACGTTGGTGATGGCCGTATGCAGATCGAAGTCGATGCTCTCGATGCTCAGCTTGCCCGCCTCGATCTTGGAGAAGTCGAGCAGGTCGTTGATGATCGCCAGCAGCGCCTGGGCGTTGGCCTGGCCGCGCACGATCTGGTCGCGCGTGGCGTCCTTGAGCGCGCCGTCGCGCAGCGCGAAGCCGAGCATGCCGATCACGCCCGCCAGCGGGGTGCGCATCTCGTGGCTCATGTTGGCCAGGAACTCGGACTTCTGGCGCGTCGCGTCCTCGGCGCGCTGCTTGGCCTGGCGCAGGAATTCCTCGTTCTCCTGCAGCGCGCGGTAGGCGTTCTGCAGCTCGTTGGTCTGGGCGCGCACGCGCCGCTCCTGGTCGCGCAGCTCCTGGGTCTGGCGTTCCAGCACGCGGTTCTGGTGCTCGACCTGCTCGGTGCGCGCGCCCACCTGGCGCTCGAGGCGCTCCTTCTGGTGGCGCAGGCCCTCCATGCGCATGCGCAGGCCGATGTACACGGCGGCGCACAGCAGCGCCGCGGCGCCGATGCGGAACCAGGGCGTGCCCCAGGGCGGCGGCTCGATCGTGAGCGCCAGCGCGGCGACGTCCTCGCCCCACACGCCATCCTTGTTGGCGGCGCGCACCCGGAACACGTAGGTGCCCGGCTCCAGGTTGGTGTAGGTGGCGAAGCGCTTGTCGGCGCCGGTCTGCACCCAGCCCTGGTCGAAGCCGTCCAGGCGGTAGGCGAACTGGTTGCGCGAGGGCGCGGCGAAATGCAGGGCCGCGAATTCCAGGGTCAGCACGGCCGCATCAACGGGCAAGGTGACCTGGTCGGTCTGTTCCACCGGACGGTTCAGGAGGCCCGGCATGGCCTGCTCGATCGGGCGGTTGAACACCTGCAGGCCGGTGATCACGGCGCGCGGCGCGCTTCGGTTGTCGCGGATGGCGCTCGGGTCGAAGGCGGTAATGCCGTTGAAGCCGCCGAAGTACAGGGTGCCGTCGGACGTGCGCACGGCCGAGGCGTCGAAGAAGGCGCCGTCGGTAATGCCGTCGGCCGAGGTATAGCTGCGCCAGTGTCCGCTCTTGGGATCGAAGCAGGACATGCCGCTCGAGGTGCTGATCCAGATGCGGCCCCCGGCATCCTCCAGCATGGCGGCGACCGCATCGTCCACCAGCCCGTCGCGGGTGGTGTAGCGCACGAAGCGCACCGAGCCGTCGGCGGCCGTGATCATGCGGTTCAGGCCACCCGCCGTGCCCACCCAGATGTCGCCGCGGCTGTCTTCCAGCAGGTAGTGGATCTCGTCGTGGCTCAGGCTGTTCTTGTCGTAGGGATTGTGGCGGAAGTGGCGGAAGCGGCCGCTCTTGCGGTCGAGCAGGTCGAGGCCGTCGAAGGTGCCTACCCAGAAGCGCCCGCGCCTGTCCTCCAGCAGCGGACGCGTGATGTCGTCGGCCAGGCTGGCCATGCGGTTGGCGTCGTGGCGGTAGCTGAGCACTTGCTGGGTGACCGGATCGAGGCGGTGCAGGCCGCCGCGCGTGGTGATCCACACATAGCCGTCGCGCGCGGCCAGCATGCCGCGCACGTTGTTGGAATCGGCGTCGCCCGGCAGCACCTTGCGCCGGAAGCGCCTGGTGCGCGGATCGAAGCCGGTGAGGCCGGTGCGGCTGCCGACCCACAGCACGCCGTCGCGGTCGCGCGCCAGCGCCGTGGCCGGGGCGTCGATCAGGCTGTTCGGGTTGGCCGGGTCGTGACGGTAGACCACGGCGCGGCCGGTGGCCGGGTCGAGATTGCTCAGGCCCGTGACGCTGCCGACCCACAGCCGGTTGCCGTCCTCGAGCAGCGCGCGCACCTTGCTGTCGGCCAGCGAATCGGGCTCGCCCGGGCGCGCGACGATGCGGGCGAAGCCGCCGCTCTCCAGGTCGGTGCGCGACACGCCGCCGTACCAGGTGCCCACCCAGAAGGTGCCGACGCGGTCGCGGTACAGGGCCGAGACATAGTTGTCCGCCAGGCTGCGGCGGTCGGTGACGGCGTTGCGGTAGGGGTCGAAGCGGTCGCCGCCCTCGCGCCAGCGGAACAGGCCGTCGTCGTGGGTGCCGGCCCAGACCGTGCCGCCCTCTTCCTGGTACAGCGCGGTGATCCAGAAGCGGCCCATGCCGTCCCCCTCCCCGTAGCGGCGCACCTGGCCCTGGTCTTCGCCGCGCAGGGCATGGCGTTCGAGGCCGCCGAAGCGGCCGACCCACAGGCGCTGCTCGCTGTCCACCAGCAGCGCGTGCACCGGGGCGTCGCGCTTGCTCAGCCGCGCGCCGTGGTGCTCGAAGCGCTTGCGCTCCGGGCCGAAGCTGTCCAGGCCCGCCGCGGTGCCGATCCACAGGCGTCCGCTGGCGTCCAGCGCCAGCGCGTTGACGCCGTCGTCGCTGAGCGAGCCCGGCGCGCCCGGCTCGCTGTGCCAGCTGGTGAAGCGCTTGCTCACCATGTCGAAGTGCTGCAGGCCGTCGCCGGTGCCGAGCCACAGGCCGTCGCCGCCGTCGCTGATCAATGCCTTGATGTGGCGGTTGCCGTTGCCGCGCCGCGCCGGCTGGTCGGGCAGGTACAAGGTGAAGCTGCGCGTGACCGGGTCGAAGCGGTTCAGGCCGCCGTCCGTGGCCAGCCACAGCTGGCCGTGGCGGTCGATGTGCAGGACCCGCACCCAGTTGTTGGCCAGGCTGTTCGGCTTGCCGGTCTCGTTGCGGTAGCTGGTGAAGCGGTAGCCGTCGAAGCGCGAGACCCCGGACTGGGTGCCGAACCACATGAAGCCCTCGCGGTCCTGGGCGATGGACAGCACCGATTCCTGCGGCAGTCCGTCCTGCACCGACAGGTGGTCGAAGCGCAGGGTCGGCTCCGGCCCGGCATGGGCGGTGCCGGCGCACAGCAGCGCCGCACACAGGAGCAGCAGGCGCAGGCAGGCCATCATGGGGCGAAAAAGGACAGGACGTCCTGGCGGCGCGCGAGCGTGTCGTGCTCGCCCAGGCGGATCAGCTCGCGCGTGTAGCTGGCCTCGAACAGCAGGTAGGAAGCGAGCGCCGCGCCGCGCGACTCGAGCGCGCCGATCCCGCCCAGCAGGGTGCGCACCGGCGGCGGCAGGCTGTGGGTGTGGCGCGCGGCGATGTCGTCCAGGCGCTCGCTGGGCGCGATCACCAGCAGCTTCACGGGTTTCAGCGCCATGCCGGCGCGCACTTCCTCGGGGATGCGGCTGAGGGTGTGGTTGACGCGCTGCAGGCGCTCCACGTCCACCGCCAGGCTGTCGAGGAAGATCGAGGACAGCGCGTGGCCCGCCACTTGCGCCAGGCTCGGGTAGCCGCCGCTGTGGACCTCTTCGCGCGCCGGTTCGGTCATGCGCCCGGCGCCGATCACCAGCACGCGCGTGGCGCCCAGGTGGATCGCCGGCGCGATCGGGGCCAGCTGGCGCATCGAGCCGTCGCCGCAGTATTCGCGCCGGCCCGCCAGGTAGAGCGGCACGGCCGGGAAGATGAAGGGGATCGCGCTCGAGGCCAGCAGGTGCTCCACCCCGATCTGGGTGGCCAGCGCCATGCGCTGGTGGCGCACCCAGGGTTCGATCGGAGCCGCGCTCTGGTAGAAGGTCAGGTGGTGGCCGCTGCTGTAGGACGAGGCGGTGATGGCCAGCGCGTGCAGCACGCCGTCGCTGAGCGCGGCGTCCATGCGCGGCAGGTCCAGCACGTGGTGCAGCAGGCCCGCCAGCGGGGTGTTGTCGAGCAGGGACTGGGGTGGCGCGGCATGCCATTTGCGCAGCAGCCAGCCGAAGGACAGCAGCGACAGCCAGCGCGCGCCGGAACGCAGCACGGCCAGCGAATCGGCGCGGTAGACCTCGTGCGCGGCCACGTTTTCCCACACCGACAGCAGGCCGCGCACGCCGTCGGCGAAATCGTCGGCGCGGCAGGCCAGGGCGGTCGCGTTGAGCGCGCCGGCCGAGGTGCCGCAAATGATGTCGAAGGGGGATTGCGGGGCGGTGCGGCCGGCCTCCACCAGGATCTGCCGGACCGCATGCAATACGCCCGCCTGGTAAGCGGCCCGGGCGCCGCCCCCAGTCAGGATGAGCCCGGTTTTTTCTTTACTGTCCACCCCGCCAAGCTTAGCAAACAAAGACTAGCTTTAGGGAAATAAGTGCCACTTAGTCACCTTTTGCGATGCCTTCGCGTCGCGGATCCGCACCACCGAACCACAGCGGCACGCCGTGGATGTGCAGGCGCTGGATGCCCTGCAGTCCCGAGGTCTGCTCGCCCTGGCGCACCTTGTGGCCGCGCGCCTGCAGGGCTTCGACGGTGGAGAGCGGGAAGCGCCCTGCTTCGAGCTCGGTCGGCCCGTTGCGGCTGCCGAAGTTCGGCAGCGCGATCGCCTGCTGCACGTTGAGGCCCCAGTCGAGGGTGCCGACCAGGACCTTGGCCACGTAATTGATAATGGCCGGGCCGCCGGGCGAGCCGACCGTGAGCACCAGCTTGCCGGTCTTCTTGTCGAACACCACGGTGGGCGACATGGCGCTGCGCGGGCGCTTGCCGGCCTCGACGCGGTTGGCCACCGGGCCGTTGGCGTCGCGCGCATCGAAGGAGAAATCGGTCAGCTGGTTGTTGAGGATGAAGCCGTCGACCATCTGGCGCGAGCCGAAGGCATCCTCGATGGTGGTGGTCATGGCCAGGCCCATGCCGTAGCCGTCGACCACGGCCACGTGCGAGGTGGACGGGGTTTCGATGGCGTTGTCGGTGCCCCACCTGGCGGCCACTTCCATGCCAGGCGGCGTGCCGGCCGGCGCCTCCCCCATCGAGCGCTGGCCCACCAGGGCGGCGCGGCGCGCCAGGTAGGACTTGTCGATCAGGCTGGCGATGCCCTTGCCCGGCAGCGGCACGAAGTCGGTGTCGGCGGCGTAGCGGTTGCGGTCGGCGTAGGCCAGGCGTCCCACTTCCGAGAACACGTGCAGGGCTTGCGGGCCGGGCACGCCGTTGGCGGGTGCGAGCGCCTTCATGTCCATGGTCTCGAACATGCCCAGCATCTGGGCCACGGCGATGCCGCCCGAGGACGGCGGCGGCATGCCGCAAACGCTGTAGCCGCGATATTCGCTGCAGACCGGGGGGCGGACCTTGGGCTGGTAGCCGGCGATGTCGGCCGCCGTCAGCAGGCCCGGGTTGGTCGGGTGGCTCGCCACCTTGGCGGCGATGTCGCGCGCGATGTGGCCCTTGTAGAAGGCGTCGGCGCCGCCATCGGCGATCTCGCGCAGGGTCTTGGCCAGGGCCGGGTTCTTCAGCACGTGGCCGACCGGCCAGGGGCGGCCGGCAGGGTCGTAGAAGTAGGCGGCGGCCACCGGGTCCTTGCGCAGGTGGGCGTCGTGGGCCAGCAGCCCGTTCAGGCGGGGGCTCACGGCGAAGCCTTGTTCCGCCAGGCGGATGGCCGGCTCGAACAGCGTCTTCCAGGGCAGCTTGCCATGCTGGCGGTGCGCCAGCTCCAGCATGCGCAGCACGCCGGGCGCGCCCACCGAGCGGCCGCCGACGATGCCTTCGACGCGCGACAGCGGCTTGCCGTCAGGACGCTGGAACAGGCGCTCGTCGGCCTTGGCGGGCGCGGTCTCGCGGCCGTCGAAGGCCTGGACCTGCTTGCCGTCGTAGTGGACCAGGAAGGCGCCGCCGCCGATGCCCGAGGACTGGGGCTCGGCCAGGGTCAGCACCATCTGGGTGGCGATGGCGGCGTCGATGGCGCTGCCGCCCTTTTTCAGGATCTGGTAGCCGGCATCCACCGCGAGCGGGTTGGCGGCGGCCACCATGTAGTTCTTGGCGGGCCAGCCGGCCTTGTCGTGGTAGCCGGTGGCCGCTTCCGGCGCGGCCTGGCGGGTGTCCTGTGCGTGGACCGGGGACTGGAAGGCGCCGGCCAGCGCAAGGCCGAGTGCTAGAAGTGTGAATCGTTTCAAATCGGCTCTCCAAAAGCAAGGCGGGCGCGCGGCATGGGATCACCACGACGGTCGCGCCCGCTACACCGGCATCGTACAGCAATTGCCGCTTGCCTTCAGAACAGGTTTATTTCGGCTGCATACGGATCGCGCCGTCCAGGCGGATCGTTTCGCCGTTCAGCATGACGTTCTCGATGATGGCCTTGGCCAGGTGCGCGTATTCTTTCGGCATGCCGAGGCGCGGCGGGAACGGCACCATCTTGCCCAGGGAGTCGCGCACTTCCTGCGGCATGCCCATCAGCATCGGGGTCTCGAAGATGCCCGGCGCGATGGTCATCACGCGGATGCCGCTGCGCGCCAGGTCGCGCGCCATCGGCAGGGTCATGCCGGCGACGGCGGCCTTGGACGAACCGTAGGCGGCCTGGCCGATCTGGCCGTCGAAGGCCGCGACCGAGGCGGTGTTGATGATGATGCCGCGCTCGCCGTATTCGCCCGCTTCCAGCTTGCCCATGGCGTCGGCCGCCAGGCGGCACATATTGAAGGTACCGACCAGGTTGATGTTCACGGCGCGCTGGAAGGCATCCAGCGGGTGCGGGCCGTCCTTGCCGACGGTCTTGACGGCCGGCGCGACGCCGGCGCAGTTGACCAGGCCGCGCAGCGTGCCCAGCTTGACGGCCGCGTCCACGACCGCCAGGCCGTCCGCTTCCGAGGTGACGTCGCACTTGACGAACTGGCCGCCCAGCTCGGCAGCCAGGGCT
>CBIHLT010000044.1:0-26656 GCA_966210615.1 uncultured Massilia sp. | reverse complement strand
TCTCGACGTTCAGGTCGCGCGTGATGATGAACTGGTTCAGGTAGCGGCCGATGCGAACGTCGCAATAGGACGCGCCGGCCTTGGTGGCGGCGTTCAGGGCGACGTCGGCCAGGGCCTTCTTCGCGCTGGCGGCCATCGGGTTCAGGAGCTCGTCGGCGGCGATGGCGTTGCCGAAGACGGGGATGATCATGGCGCCTGCAGTGCCGGCGCCGATTTTGAGGAAGCTACGACGTTCCATGTTTGTTTTCCGTTAGCGTTTCGCCCGTCGTTAGCTTTCGCCCGTCATCCCCGCGAAGGCGGGGATGACGGGCTAAGGGTGCGGGCTAACTGTTACTTGCCTTGGTGCTTAAACAGCGTCCGACAGCGACGTGAAGTTGAAGTCCCGAATCTTCATCGCCGGAATCAGCATCGAATAATTCGCCTCATCCCCGCCGATCACCACCGGCTTGCCGATCTCTTCGATGTTGTTGAGCATCGTGACCGGGCTCTCGTTGAAGCGGAAGTTCTTCACCGGGTGCTTGATCTTGCCGTTCTCTACATAGAAAGTGCCGTCGCGGGTCAGGCCGGTCAGCAGCACCGACTGCGGGTCCACCATGCGGATGTACCAGGTACGGGTCACCAGGATGCCCTTCTTGGTATTGGCGATCAGTTCCGCGGTCGACTTGTCGGTGCCGGCCATGATGATGTTGCCGGCGCTGCCCACGGCGCGCTGGCCCTTCTTCTTGGCCCAGAACTGCGAGTAGTTGAGCGCGTTGATGCGGCCGTCCTTCACCAGGTGCATGCGCTCGCGCGGCAGCATGTCGTTGTCCCAGGGCAGGACCGGGACATCCTTGTCCCAGGGGTCGGACCAGATGTTGACCTGCTGGTCGAACAGCTTGTCGCCCAGGCGGTTGGCGCCGCCCTGCTTGGACAGGAAGCTGCGGCCCTCGTCGGCGCTGCGCGCGCTGAATCCGTTCAGCATGAAGCCGATCAGGTCGCTGGTAGCGGCCGGCTCCATGATCACGGTGTAGCGGCCCGGCTCCAGCGCCTTGGCTTCGACCGAGCGCAGCGCCTTTTCGATCGCCACTTCGGCCGCTTCGCGCGGGTCGAATTTGGCGACGTCGCGCGCCGAACGCTTCACCCAGCCCGAACCGCGGCCGTCTTCGGTGCGCACGGTGCAGGTGAAGTCCAGCGAGGTGGCGGTCTGGTGGCCGAACACGCCGTTTGAGTTGGCCACGGTCTCGAAGGACGAACGGTCGGTGAAGAAGCCGGCGGCCACCAGCCCCTTCTTGCGGCAGGCCTCCATCGCGTAGGCGGCGGCCTGGGCGCGATATTCCGGATCGATCGCGGAGGTAGCGGGCACGAAGGTCTCGGAACCCTTGTAGCCGGTCTTGGCGATCGCCGGCATGAACTCCGGGTTTTCCGGCGCCAGGCGCGCCAGGTCTTCGGCGCGGCGCACGGCGCGCTCCAGCGACTTGTCGTCGAACTCGTTGATGGTGGCGGTGCCCTGGCGCTTGCCGAAGGCGACCTGCACCTGCACGCGGGTGTCGTCGGCCAGGCCGGCGGTCGACACGGCATTGCGCGCGAAGCGGATGTTGCCGATACGGTTGCCTTCGACGCCGACGATGCACTCGTCGGCCTTGGACAGCGACAGCACGCGGTCGGCGATGCGCTTGGTTTGTTCCTGGGTCAAGATGCTCATGGGTCCCGTCCTTAGCCGATCTTGCGAGCGGTGTTGATCACGTTGATGCCGTTGAAGCGCGTGGTCGAGGAACCATGCGAGACGATCGAGATCTGCGGCGGCTGGCCCTTGCCGTCGAAGAAGGAGCCGCCCATGCGCCAGTCACGCTCGTCGCAGATGGCGCTGCAGGCGCTCCAGAATTCCTGGGTGTTGGCCTGGTAGGCCACGTCTTCCAGCATCTGGCCGATCTTGCCGTCCTTGATTTCGTAGAACAGCTGGCCGCCGAACTGGAAGTTGTAGCGCTGCTGGTCGATCGAGAACGAGCCGTCGCCGACGATGTAGATACCCTTCTTGATGTCCTTGACCATTTCGTCCGGGGTCAGCTTCTTCTTGCCGGCCGCCAGCGAGACATTCGGCATGCGCTGGAATTGCACCGAGTTCCAGCTGTCGGCGTAGGAGCAGCCGTGCGATTCCTTCTCGCCGATGATATGGGCCTGGTCGCGGGTGGCCTGGTAGTTGACCAGGATGCCGTCCTTGATGATGTCCCACTGCTTGGTCTTGACGCCTTCGTCGTCGTAGCCGACGCAGCCCAGCGAACCCGGTCTGGTCTTGTCGGCATACAGGTTGACGATCGGCGCGCCGTACTTGAAGCTCTTGGTCTGCCACTTGTCGAGGGTGGCGAAGCTGGTGCCGGCGTAGTTCGCCTCGTAGCCCAGCACGCGGTCCAGTTCCGTCGGGTGGCCGACGTTCTCGTGGATGGTCAGCCACAGGTGCTCCGGCGACAGCATCAGGTCGTACTTGCCCGGCAGGACCGACTTGGCGGTCAGCTTGCGCTTGGCGTCGCGGCCGGCGGCCTTGGCATCCTCGATGATGTCGTAGGATTCGGTGTACAGGGTGGCGACGCCGCCGGCGGCCTTGATCTTGTGCTCGGGACGGGCGTCCAGGTATTCGTAACCCTTGCCGACCGGGGAGCTCAGGCCCGAGCGCGAGCGGAACTTGCCGGTGGCCTTGTCCACGGCGGTGGCCTGGAACGGGGCCCACAGGCGGTGCACGTCCTGGTCGATGTAGGAGCCGTCGGTCGAGGCGAAGAACTTCTGCTGGTTCACCTGGAACAGCATCGACTGCATGAAGTTGGCGCCGTTGTCCATGCCGGCCTTGTTGGCGGCGATGAGCAGGTCGGCCTTTTCCTTGATCGGCACCGCGCGCCAGTCCTTCTTGATCGGCGTGGCCCAGGAGACGTCGCCCACGCCCTTGACCGGTGCGAGGCGCACCGGCTCGGACTGCAGCTTGGCGTTGGCCTTGGCGATCGCCACCGCCTGGCGCGCCGCGTTGGCGATGCCGTCGCTGGACATGTCGGAGGTGGCGGCGAAGCCGTAGGCGCCGTTGCAGATCACGCGCACGCCCACGCCGGCCGACTCGGTGTTGGCAACGTTCTCGACGTTCAGGTCGCGGGTGACGATGAACTGGTTCAGGTAGCGCCCGATGCGCACGTCGCAGTAGCTGGCGCCGGCCTTGGTGGCGGCGTTCAGCGCGACGTCGGCGAGCGCCTTCTTGGCGGCGACGGGCATGGTGCTGAGCAGTTCTTCAGCGGCGATCGCGCGCGAGAACGGGAGCAGGGTCGCGCCGAGCGCCAGGCTGCTGAAATTGAGAAAAGTACGACGTTCCATAGGGTCTCCTGGGTATCCTCTCGGGCAGCGGTTCCGCCGGCACAGCACGGCGCCGCTCTTGTATGTACAGCGCTTCTGGGAACTTCGTCGCCTCCGGATGGGAGGACGGCAAACTTCTCAACCATAGACTAAAGTTTTTGGTTAGGCAATCTTTATGCCATCCATACAGCGGGAGGTGAAGTGCTTGATTCGGCAACGCTCCGGACAAGGTACATACGTGTCCGGACACTGTCCGCCCGCTGTCCGGCTGTCCGCCCCGGACAGGCGCGGACACTCCGGCATATGCATGAATGCCAAGCTTGACTGTCCGGCCACACTGCCGGATCATCAGCCGGGCGGCAGCGGCGTCCCGCCCTGCCACCCACCATCACCATGGAGACTTCGCACCGATGAAACGACTGATCCTGGCCGCCATGCTGGCCACCGGACTGGCCGGCGCCGCGCAGGCGGACGACGCCCTGAAGGCCGCCATCGCCGGCGAGCACCGCAGCGCCGCCAACAAGGCGCGCGACGTGTACCGCCACCCCTACGAGACCCTGAGCTTCTTCGGCATCAAGCCGAACATGACCGTGGTGGAGCTGTCGCCCTCGGGCGGCTGGTACACGGAGATCCTGGCTCCCTACCTGCGCGACAAGGGCAAGCTGATCGGCGCGGGCGAAGCCATCCAGGCGGACAAGCGCTACGGCATGGCCTTCAAGAAGAAGCTGGATTCCAATCCGGCGGTCTTCGACAAGGTCGTCCCGTCCGTGTTCGAGCCGCCCGCCACCTACCAGATCGCGCCGCCGAACAGCGTCGACATGGTGCTCACCTTCCGCAACCTGCACAACTGGGTCGGCAACGGCGAAGACGCCCTGCGCACCACCTTCAAGGAGATCCACAAGGTGCTCAAGCCGGGCGGCGTGCTGGGCGTGGTCGACCACCGCCTGCCGGCCTCGATGACGCAGGACGCCAAGGCCTCGAGCGGCTATGTGCACGAAGCCTGGGTGATCAAGATGGCCGAGAGCGCCGGCTTCAAGCTGGCCGCCAAGTCCGAGGTCAACGCCAATCCGAAGGACACCGCCAACCATGAGAAAGGCGTGTGGACCTTGCCGCCGGTGCTGGCCAACAAGGACAAGGACCGCGAGAAGTACATGGCGATCGGCGAGAGCGACCGCATGACGCTCAAGTTCGTCAAACAGTAAGCGCGAACTTCATTCTCCGGGGGGATGGCGCGCCCGTCCCCTGTGAGCATGCGCGTATTTCCAATTGCGGCGCGGGTGTATATTCTTCCGGTTGAGCACACACCACCGCAACCGAAGGAATTCATGAACATCTACCGTTTCGCCGCCCTCGCGCTTGCCGCATCCAGCCTGGCCCATGCCCAGGACAGCACTCCCCAGACCACGCCCGTTCCGCCCGCCGCCACGACCCAGACCGCCGCGCCCGCGCTGCCGGCCATCGAGGCCTCGGTGGTCAAGATCTTCTCGACCGTGCGCCGTCCGGACCCGTACAAGCCCTGGACCAAGGCCTCTCCGAACGACATCACCGGCTCGGGCGTGATCATCGAGGGCAAGCGCATCCTGACCAATGCGCACGTGGTGAACTACGCCAGCCAGGTGGAAGTGCAGGCCGCCCAGTCGGGCGACAAGGTGGCGGCCAAGGTGATCGCGATCGCGCGCGGGCTGGACCTGGCGGTGCTGGAGCTGGAAGACCCGAGCTTCTTCGACAAGCGCCCGCCGGTCAGCCGCTCCGCCGTGCTGCCGGACGTGCGCGAGCAGGTGTTCGCCTACGGCTACCCGGTGGGCGGCAATTCGCTGTCGACCACCAAGGGCATCGTGTCGCGCGTGGAGTTCGTGCCCTACAGCTCCTTCAGCTCGGGCCTGCGCATCCAGATCGACGCGCCTATCAATCCGGGCAACAGCGGCGGCCCGGTGATCGCGGGCGACAAGATGATCGGCCTGGCCTTCTCGATGGCGGCCGGCGCCCAGAACATCGGCTACGTGATCCCGAACGAAGAGATCGAGCTGTTCCTGCGCGACGTGGCCGACGGCCGCTACGACGGCAAGCCGCTGCTGCATGACAGCATCCAGACCCTGGAAAACCCGGCGCTGCGCGCCTTCCTCAAGCTCGACAAGTCGGTCGAGGGCGCGGTGGTGCACAAGCCCTACCGCACGGACGCTTCCTGGCCGCTGAAGGAGTGGGACGTGGTGACCCACATCGGCGAGTACCCGGTCGACAACCAGGCGATGGTCAAGCTGGGCTCGAACCTGCGCGTGCGCTTCCAGTACCGCATCCAGCAGGTGGCGAGGAACGGCAAGGTGCCGATGACCATCATCCGCAACGGCAAGAGCATGAAGGTGGATGTGCCGGCGACCGGCCCGCGTCCGCTCCTGATTCCCGACCTGAACGGCGGCTATCCGTCCTACTTCATCTATGGCCCGATCGCGTTCACGCGCGCCAGCGCCGAGTTCCTGAGCTTCATCGGCGGCAATGCGGCGGCGATGCACGGGTATGCCTTCAATGCCAGCCCGCTCATCACGCGCCGCGGCGATTCGCCGGATGCCCAGCGCGAGGAACTGGTGGTGATCAGCGCGCCGTTCTTCCCGCACAAAGTGGTCAGCGGGTATTCGAACCGCTTCGGGTCGGTCGTGGAGTCGATCAACGGCAAGCCGGTGCGCAGCCTGAGCCACCTGGTGGCGCTGCTGCGCGACTTGAAGGACGAGCAGATCGTGCTGCGTTTCGACCAGCGCTATGGCGAGACCATGATCTTGCCGCGCAAGGCGACGCTGGATGCGACCGAGGCGATCCTGTCGGATAACGGGATCAGGGCGCAGGGGTCGGAGGACATGATGAAGGTGTGGGGCGGAAAGTGAGCTGACACAGCTCATGCAAACTTGGGTCCCCGCCAAGGGGGCCGCCGAGGCCGGGGATGACGTGCTTATTGAGTTGGCCCCAAGACCGTCATCCCCGCACAGGCGGAGGCCCAAGCTTTTTTCAATCCGCCGACTTCTTCTTTTTCACCGGCGTAAACAGCAAATCCTGGAAGTCATAGCTGAAGTCCGTCTCCGTGGAAATCGGCTTCATGCGCATCCGCTCGATCGACCCGTCATGATCGAGCGAGAACGTCACATACGCATCCGCATTGAAGTTCCTCTCCTTCCAGCGCACGATGAAGGTATCGTGCTGGAAGTGCTCCAGTTCCCCCATCAGGTCCGGCGTGCGCGAGAACACCATCACCTGCTTGCCGCCCACCTTCTTGATGAATGCCTTGCCATACCAGGCGTCCTCGTACTCGCCTTCGTACGACGCCAGCGTCAGCGAAGGCTTGCTCTGCGCCGCGCGCGTCGCCGACTCCTTCTTCACGCGCTCCATCTCCTTGGCGTGCATCTCCTTGTCCACGTCCGCGATGCGGCCGATCCAGTCGGTCGGCGCCACGCCCAGGTACTGGTCCATCAGGCGGTATTGCAGCGCGTTCAGCGACGGGCCGCTCTCGGCGTTGGTGAAGATCGCGATGCCCAGCTTCGCTTCCGGCACCAGCAGCACGCGCGAATAGAAGCCCTGCAGCGCGCCACCGTGCATCGCCACCAGCTTGCCCTGGTAGTCGCGCAGCTGGAAGCCCAGGCCGTAGGCGTAGAAGTTCGGCTTGGTCGCCGCCAGCGGAGGACGCGGCTGGTTGATCTTCATCGGTGTCTGGGCCGTCCACATCTCGCGCGCCTGCTTCTCGGACCACAGGCGCACTTCCTTGCCGCCGGCGTCCTGCCTGATGCGGCCGTCGTCGAGCAGCACGTTCATCCAGCGCGCGATGTCCTCGGCGCTGGTGTTGATGCCTACCGCGCCCACCGCATTCGCCACCGGCATCGGCTTGACCACCGAGATCTTGCCGTTGATCTTGCTATGCGGCGCCGACACGTTGGCGGCGCGCGCGTTCTCTTCCAGGCTGGTGGTGGTCGTGGCCATGCCCACCGGCTGCAGGATCCATTCGCGCATGGTCTCGCCCCAGGGCTTCCCGGATTTCATGGCGATGATCTTGCCGGCCACGATGTACAGCAGGTTGTCGTAGGCGTAGCTGTTGCGGAAGCTGGTCGCCGGCTTGATGTAGCGGAGGTTGTGGATGATCTCGTCGGTGCTGAAGGTGGTGGTCGGCCACCACATCAGGTCGCCCGCGCCCAGGCCCAGGCCGCTGCGGTGGGTCAGCAGGTCGCGCACGGTCATCTCGGCCGTCACATACGGGTCGTACATGCGGAAGTCCGGCAGGTGCTTGATCACCGGGTCGTCCCAGGACAGCTTGCCCTGGTCCACCAGCATCGCCAGGCCGGCGGCGGTGAAGGCCTTGGAGTTGGAGGCGATCTCGAACAGGGTCTTGCCGTCCACCGGGGTCGGGTCGCCCAGCTTGCGCACGCCGAAGCCCTGCGCCGCCAGCACCTTGCCGTCCTTGACCACGGCGATCGCGATGCCGGGCACGTCGAATTCCTTCATGACGCGCTTGACGTCGGCCTCCAGGTTGTAGGCCGGGGCCTGCGCGGTAACGGCGGCCGGCGCCTGCGCCACGGCTGCGCCGGCAGTAGCGAACGCGATGAGGATCGCGGCCGCGAGTCGGTTCATTGCTTGCATCGTCTTCCTTATTTCTTGTTCATCTGCTTGTCGACGCTGGACTGCGTCTCCGGGTGGTAACGCGCGCGCGCGGCCTTGTAGACGCGCTCGGCCCAGGCGCGGTCGTCCGCATTGGCGCGCAGCGCGCCGTACAGCGGCACCACGAATTTCTGGCGGCCCACGCTCATCAGGAAGGCTTCCAGGTTCGGACGGATGCCGCGGTAGCCGGCGTGCACCGAGGCGCGGTAGAAGCGGAAGGCGACTTCGTTGTTGGAGGTTTTCGCCAGGCCGAAGGCCTTGTCCAGTTCTTCCAGCTGCTGGGCATTCGCCTTGTTGTCGATGTCGTTCAGGAACTTCATCCACTCGGCGGCGTTCCAGTTCTTCGTATCCAGCTGGGCGGTCCTGAGCTCGCCCTTGAGCCAGGCGTCCGTCGTGGCGTTCAGCTTGGCCAGGCGGGTCGACACCGCGCGCTGGGCGCTGGCCGGGATGCCCGGGCCGTACAGCCACTCGTCCAGCTCCGCGTCCGTCATGATCGACGGGTTCTTCGACAGCAGGTTGGCGCGCAAATAGGCCACGAACTGGTCGGTGGTCACGCTCTGGAAGGCGTGCTGGTCGAACCAGCCGCGCAGGAAGGGATCGAAGGCGGCGCGGCCGGCGCGCTGCTCCAGCGTGCGCAGGAACCAGGCGCCTTTCGGATAGGCCAGCTCTTCGTCGGTGTAGTGCTCGGACGAAGTGTCCGGATCGCGCGTGACCAGCGCCTGCTTGGCCGCCGGCAGGGTCTTGATGTGCTCGAGCGCCTCTTCCTGCTCCAGCTGCAGGTTCATGGTCGCCACGTCCTCGCCGTAGATCTTTTCCAGGATGCGGGTGGTGACGTAGGTGGTGAAGCCTTCGTTGAGCCACCAGTGCTTCCACGAGGCGTTGGTCACCAGGTTGCCCGACCAGCTATGCGCCAGTTCGTGGGCGATCAGGTCGACCAGGCTGCGGTCGCCCGCGATCATGGTCGGGGTCAGGAAGGTCAGGCGCGGGTTTTCCATGCCGCCGATCGGGAAGGACGGCGGCAGCACCAGCATGTCGTAGCGCCCCCAGCGATAGGGACCGTACAGGGATTCGGCCGCCGCCACCATCTTCTCGGTGTCGGCCAGCTCGTATTCGGCGGCCTTGATGCGCTTCGGCTCGGCGTACACGCCGGTGCGCGGGCCGAGGCTGCGCACGTCCAGCTCGCCGATGCCGATCGCCAGCAGGTAGGACGGAATCGGCTGCGGCATCCTGAATGTCCAGCCGCCCTTGCCATTCGCTTTTGGGTCATTCTCGGCACTCATCACCACGCGCAGGCCTTCCGGCGCCTGGATGCGGGCGCTGTACGTGAAGCGCACCGCCGGCGTATCCTGGATCGGTACCCAGGAGCGCGCGTTGATCGACTGCGACTGGCTGAACATGAAGGGCCGCTTGCCCGACATGGTCTGGGCCGGCGTCAGCCACTGCAGGGCGGTGGCGGTCGGCGCCGTGCGGTAGTGGATGCGCACCTTCTTCGGCTGGCCCGGCAGGTCGATATGCAGCGCCTGGCCCTTCTCCTGGTCCAGCTTGTCGAGCGTATAACGCACGCGGCGCCAGGCGCCGCCCGCGTCCTGCGCCTCGATCTTCGAGATCGCCAGCTCGCGCGTATCCAGGTCGAGGGTGGTGGCCGACTTGTCCAGCCAGTCGAGGGTCAGCTCGGCGTGGCCGGCCAGGGTCTTGCGGGTGAAATCGGCCTTCAGGTCCATGTGCAGGGCACTGGTCTTGACCTGGTCGTATTTGGCGTAGCTCAGGGGGTCGAGCGCGAATGCGCAGGCGGTCCAGGCGCCCAGGATCAGGGCGGCGGCGGCGCGCGGCAGGAAGCGTGTCTTCATGGTCTCTCGCAGGGATGGCAGCCCCGAAAGGGATGAAGGAGGCTGCGGGCGCGAGCAGAATAGCACGCGCTAACCGCCAGTGAAAGCGTGGCAAAACACCCGTATGTACGCGGCGCGGCGACCCGACTCTGCTATGATCGCGCCTTTCGCCTCACCCGCATTTCCGCTTCATGGACGCCTTCCTCGTTTCGACCGGCATCGTGGCGCTCGCCGAGATCGGCGACAAGACCCAGCTGCTGGCCTTCCTCCTCGCCGCCCGTTTCCGCCGCCCGCTGCCGATCGTGTTCGGCATCTTCGTGGCCACCATCTTCAACCACGCCTTCGCCGCCGCCGTCGGCGCGCTGGTCAGCGAGCTGCTCGGCCCGAACACGATGCGCTGGGTGCTGGGCCTGTCCTTCCTGGGCATGGCGGCCTGGATCCTGGTGCCGGACGAGATCGACGACGAGGAGACCAGCCTGACGCGCCACGGCGTCTTCCTCACCACCCTGATCGCCTTTTTCGTGGCCGAGATGGGCGACAAGACCCAGGTCGCCACCGTGGCCCTGGCCGCGCGCTACGAATCGATGGCCGCCGTCGTCGCCGGCACCACCTTCGGCATGATGCTGGCGAACGTGCCGGCCGTGTATTTCGGCGAGCGCATCGCCAACCGGGTGCCGGTCAAGCTGGTGCACGGCATCGCCGCCCTCATCTTCGCGGTGCTCGGCATCGCCACCCTGCTGGGCGCAGGCGAAGGCCTGGGCTTCTAAGCCTCACTCCTGCGTCACCCACACCGGCGCGGACCACAGCACATTGCCGTCGTCCTGGGTGACCCGGGCGTAGTAGAAATGCTCGCCCTGCGCAGGCGTGAAACTGGCCGCCGCCGTTTCCGACAACCGGGTCACCTCGCCCTTGCGCCCCGGGACGCCTTCCATGATCGCCACCGCCGCCGCCTGCTTGCCGGCGCTGCCGGCGAAATTCACCACCAGCTCGAGCGGGCCCCGGTTGCGGAAGCGTTCTCCCATCATGCGCCCGTTTGCCGTCAGGACCAGCTGCGAGCCCTTGTCCATGGTCGCGAACACGCGCCGCGCCCTCAAGGCTTCGATGAAGCTGTCCCGGGACAGCTTGACGCCGGCCGGGATCAGCACGCCGGTGCGGTTGGTATAGGACGCGCCCCAGTTGGCGCAGTGGTTGTCCTGGTTGGTGCTGAACGCGACGTGGTAGCCCGCCTCCAGCAGGCGGTTGCAGGCCGCCTCGAAGTGGCTGCGGCGGGTTTCGGATTCCGATACGTTGGTCGAGAAGGCCGTGCTGTTCACCACCTCGCACAGCGCCATGACCTCGTCGCCCTCGGGCGTGTAGGCCAGCGCAACGCCGTTCACCATGAACTGCCCGGTCTGGGCCGGGTGGTTGAACTGCCCCACCCAGCCGCGCTCGCGCATCAGGGTGTACAAGGCCGCGTAATCGCCGCGCGGCGTGCGCGTGTCGGCCATCAGCTCTCCTTTGGCATTGGTCTCCCAGCCCAGCAGCTCGCGGCTGTTGAAGATGTTGAGGTGGCCGCCGTGGTTGATGACGCCCCACTCCATGCCGTACAGCGCCAGGAAGCCCGGGTGCTTCTGCGAATAGGCGTCCGCGCTGGCCAGGCCCGCCTGGTACAGGGCCCTGGCCTTGGCCGCGTCGGCGTCGGGTGCGCTCCCGTCTGAGCCGTCGTACATGTGGTTGTGCTCCGAGGCGGCCAGGATATCGAGCCCCTGCTTGTGCGCAAAGGCGAAAGCCGCGTCCGGGCCATAAGGCGCGCTGAGCGGCGGCTGCGCGCCCTTGCAGGCCGTGAGCTCGGCGCCGCCATCGCTGTGGTTGGTCTGGCTGTGCAGGTTACCCAGGTAAACGTTGTAGGGCAACCCGCCCGGCGCCGGCGCAGCGGCAGGCGCGAGCGCCGCGCCGGGCAGCGCCTGGAAACGCGGCATCCGCGGCCTGGCAGGCGTGCCGACCGCGATCTCCCAGGCCTGGCTGACCGCCTCGTGGCCGTTGCCGCGCACCACGGCGTGCAGCCTTACCTGATAGATGCCCGGCGGCGCCGGCGAACGGCCGATCCGCCCGGACCATGGCAGCGACACGCTGACGCTGGAGCCCGTCAAGCTGGCCTGGCCGCGCCAGCGCAGCGCCACCCGCCCGCCGGGACGGCGCAGTTCGACGCGCCAGTCGACGATGCCGGGACGCTCGAGCCCGGGGTAGTCGAAACCCAGCGTGAACGTGCGCTGTGTCGCCACCCCGGCCTGGAAGGGCGCGTGCAAGGTGGCTTCGAATTCCTTGTGTTCAGCCGGGGCGCCAGCGGCCAGGCCGCAGCTCAACAGCAAGGCGCCTGAGGAGAGGGGGAGGATTGAGGTTTTCATGATGCAATTTTTGCAACTGCATCAAATGAGGCCTTGCGCCGAGGCGCCTGAAAATTGTATTTTTATCTACAATTCATGCGTGTGCTCAAGTTGTCATTCGATTAAGCCTGTGGAGAGTGTTTAGTAAAACGCATGCTAAACATGGGAGGAAACGCGGCTGTTTAGTTGCCTGAGAGTCAAACCCCGCCATAATCCGATGACACAGTCCGGCCCACCGGGCGACACATGTATGGAGACAGCATGACAGTTCGTTTCAAGCACGAGTCCCTTTCCCTGACTTTGCTGGCAGTGCTGGCGTTCGCCGCCCTGCCCGCGCAGGCGGCCACGCCCGCGTCCTCGACCGGCACGCCGGCCAGTGCCGTCAACGTGTTCATCGGCACCGGCGGTGACGGCCATACCTTCCCGGGCGCCAGCCGGCCCTTCGGCATGGTGCAGCTCAGCCCGGACACCCAGGTGCGCCACTTCCGCCAGAGCTACCCGTGGGCGTCCGGTTACCGTTACGACGACACGTCCATCCTCGGCTTCTCGCACACCCACTTCTCCGGCAGCGGCCACTCCGACCTGGGCGACGTGCTGCTGATGCCCTACAGCGGCGAGACCAAGCTGGAGCCGGGCTACCCTGAGCGCCCCTTCTCCGGCTACCGCTCGCGCTTCTCGCACCAGGAAGAGAAGGCCGAACCGGGCTACTACGCCGTGCGCCTGAAGGACAACGAGGTCGACGTCGAGCTCACCGCCAGCGAGCGCGTGGGCCTGCACCGCTACCGGTTCCACAAGGAAGCGCAGGCCAAGGTGATCCTCGACCTGCGCTCCAGCATCTACGACTACGGCAGCAAGAACCTGTGGTCGCGCCTGCGCGTGCGCGATGCCGCCACGCTCACCGGCATGCGCGAAACGCGCGGCTGGGCGCCCGGCCGCCAGCTCTACTTCGCCGTCAGGTTCTCGCGCCCGATGAGCGCGCGCCAGTTGCACAACCGCGAGGAAGGCGTCGAATACCGCGGCTTCGCGGCGCCCGGCAAGACGCCCCAGGACAAGGTGCTGGTCGAGGGCAAGGCCCTGGTCGCGGCGCTGGAGTTCGGCGCGCCGCCCGACGGCACCCTCATGGTCAAGGTCGCCATCTCGCCGGTGAGCGAAGACAATGCGCTGGCCAACCTGGAAGAGATGCCGGGCTGGGACTTCGACGCCGAGCGCGCCCGCGCCGGCGCCGCCTGGAACGAGGCGCTGTCGGCGGTGAAGGCGGAAGCGCCCGAACCGATGCGCACCATGTTCTATACCAGCCTGTATCACAGCATGCTGGCGCCCTCGCTGTTCATGGACCGCGACGGCCGCTACCGCGGGCCGGACAACCAGGTGCACCAGGCGAAGGACTTCCGCTTCCATTCGACCTTCTCGCTGTGGGACACCTACCGCGCCCTGCACCCGCTGCTGACCCTGCTGGCGCCGGAACGCCGCAACGCCGACTTCGTGAACTCGCTCGTCGCCGCCCAGCAGCACAGCCCCTACGGCATCCTGCCGGTGTGGTCCTTCCACGGCCTGGAGACCTGGTGCATGATCGGCTACCACTCGGTGCCGGTGATCGCGGACGCCTACATGAAGGGTATCCGCGGCTTCGATCCCGGGCAGGCGCTGAAGGCGATGACAGCCAGCGCCGAATACGGTCCCTACGGCGGCCTGGAACACTACATGAAGCTGGGCTACGTGCCGATCGACCGCGAGCCGGAAGCGGCGTCCAAGACCGTGGAATACGCCTTCGACGACTGGACCATCGCGCGCATGGCCGAGAAGATGGGCAGGAAGGACGTCGCGGCCCGCTACTACCAGCGCGCCCAGAACTACCGCAACGTGTTCGACAAGGAGACGGGCTTCATCCGCGCCCGCAAGTCCAGCGGCGAATTCCGCACGCCCTTCAACCCGGTGCAGTCGAACTTCGGCAGCGACTACACGGAAGGCAGCGCCTGGCAGTACTCCTGGTATATGCCGCACGATAACGCGGGCCTGATCGCCATGCTGGGCGGGGACGCGGCCCTGGTGTCCAAGCTGGACCAGGTGTTCGACGCCAAGGTCGAGGACAATGTCTACGCCCACATGGAAGACATCTCGGGCCTGATCGGCCACTACGCCCACGGCAACGAGCCTTCGCACCACGTCGCCTACCTCTACAACTTCGCCGGCGCGCCGTGGCGCACCCAGGAGCGCCTGACCCATATCATGGCGACCCAGTACGCCAACCGCCCTGACGGCCTGTCCGGCAACGACGACCTGGGCCAGATGTCGGCCTGGTTCGCCTTCACCGCGCTCGGCTTCTATCCGGTGGCGCCGGCTTCCAACGAATACGTGATCGGCCGGCCCTTCCTCGACAAGGCGGTGCTGAACCTGCCGAACGGGAAGCGCTTCACGGTACGCGCCGAGCAGCTCTCGGGCGCGAATATCTACGTCGGCCGCGTCACCCTGAACGGCAAGCCGCTGGCCAGGACCTTCCTGCGCCATGAGGACATCGTCGCCGGCGGCGAACTGGTATTCACGATGCAGGCCACCCCGAACAAGGACTGGGGCAAGGAACCCAGCGCCCGCCCCTACACCCAAACCCGCTACTGACAACATGATGAAGACGAACACGATCATCCGCTGCGCCGCCACCCTGCTGGCCGCCAGCGCATTCAGCGCCAGCGCCCAGGTGGTCCAGAAGGTGAGCGACCCGGTCGAATGGGTCAATCCCCTGATGGGCACCGCCAGCAAGCCCGAGCTCTCGAACGGCAACACCTATCCGGCGATCGCCGTCCCCTGGGGGATGAACTTCTGGACGCCGCAGACCGGCAAGATGGGCAACGGCTGGGCCTATACCTACGACGCCGACAAGATCCGCGGCTTCAAGCAGACCCACCAGCCTTCGCCCTGGATGAACGACTACGGCCAGTTCGCCGTGATGCCGGTAACCGGCGCCAAGCGCTTCAACCAGGACGCGCGCGCCAGCTGGTTCTCGCACAAATCGGAAACCGCCAAGCCGTACTACTACAGCGTCTACCTGGCCGACGCCGACGTCACCACCGAGATCGCGCCGACCGAGCGCGCGGCCCAGTTCCGCTTCACCTTCCCCAAGTCCGACGCCAGCTACGTCGTGGTCGACGCCTTCGACAAGGGCTCCTACGTGAAGATCCTCCCTGGCCAGCGCAAGGTGATCGGCTACAGTACCAAGCACGCGCGCGGGCCGCTGCCGAAGAACTTCCGCAACTACTTCGTGATCGAGTTCGACCAGCCTTTCGCCTCCACCGACACCTGGCAGGGCGACAAGCTCGCCGAGGGCAAGCTGGAGACGGAGGGCGAGCATAGCGGCGCCCTGCTTGGCTTCAAGACCGCCAAGGGCCAGAAGGTGCACATGCGGGTTGCCTCATCCTTCATCGGCTTCGAGCAGGCGGAACTGAACCTGAAGCGCGAGCTGGCCCAGGACGATTTCGACACCACGCGCGCCAAGGGCAAGGCCGCGTGGAACAAGGTGCTCGGCCAGCTGCAAGTCGAAGGCGGCACGGTCGACCAGACCCGCACCTTCTATTCGAGCCTGTACCGCACGGTGCTGTTCCCGAACAAGATGTACGAGCTCGACGCAGCCGGCAAGCCGGTGCACTGGAGCCCTTATAACGGCCAGGTCCTGCCCGGCCGCCTGTTTGCCGGCACCGGCTTCTGGGACACCTTCCGCGCCCTCTACCCCTTCCTGAACCTGGTCTACCCGTCGATCAACAGCGAGATGCAGGAAGGCCTGGCCAACGCCTTCAAGGAAGGCGGCTGGCTGCCGGAATGGTCCAGCCCCGGCTACGCCGACATCATGGTCGGCAACAACTCGGCCTCGGTGGTGGCCGACGCCTGGATCAAGGGCGTGCGTGGCCAGGACATCGAGACCCTGTGGCAGGCCCTCAAGCACGGCGCCAACAACGAAGGCCCGATGACCGCCGTGGGCCGCGCCGGCGTGAAGTACTACAACGAGCTGGGTTACGTTCCCTATGACGTGGGCATCAACGAGAACGCCGCGCGCACCCTGGAGTACGCCTACGACGATTTCACCATCTACCAGCTCGGCAAGGCGCTGGGCAAGCCGAAGTCGGAGATCGAGATCTACGCCCAGCGCAGCCTGAACTACAAGAAGCTGTTCGATCCGGAGACCGGCCTGATGCGCGGCCGCAAGCGTGACGGCAGCTTCCAGACGCCGTTCAACCCGTTCAAGTGGGGCGACGCCTTCACCGAGGGGAACAGCTGGCACTACTCCTGGTCCGTGTTCCACGACGTGGCCGGCCTGGCGGACCTGATGGGCGGCCGCAAGGCCTTCGTCGACAAGCTCGACATGGTGTTCTCGCTGCCGCCGATCTACGACGAAAGCTATTACGGCTCCGTGATCCACGAGATCCGCGAAATGCAGATCGCGAACATGGGCCAGTACGCGCACGGCAACCAGCCGATCCAGCACATGACCTACCTGTACAACTACGCGGGCGCGCCGTGGAAGTCGCAGCACTGGATCCGCGAGACCATGGACCGCATGTATGCGCCCACGCCGGACGGCTATTGCGGCGACGAAGACAACGGCCAGACCTCGGCCTGGTATGTGTTCTCCGCGCTCGGCTTCTATCCGGTCACGCCGGGCGTGAACCAGTACGTGGTGGGCACGCCGCTGTTCAAGAAGGCCACCGTCAAGCTCGAGAACGGCCGCAGCTTCACGGTCAGCGCCAGGGGCGACGGCCGCTACGTGGACGCCCTGCGCGTCAACGGCCGCGCCGTCGAGCGCAACTGGCTGGGCCACGAGGAGCTGATGGGCGGCGCCAGGCTGGACTTCAGCATGTCCGCCAAGCCGAACATGAAGCGCGGCACGCGCGAGCAGGATGCGCCTTACTCGCTATCCCGCGAATCCCGGCAGTAAATTCAGCGCTGAGAGGACAGGATGCCGGACTTCTTTTCGCCAGACACGCTGACGCGGCATGTGGCCGACACGATGTCGTTCTACCATCCGCGTTGCGTCGATCCGAGCGGCGGGTTCTATCACTACTTCCTGGACACGGGCACGGTCTACGACCGCAACACGCGCCACCTGGTGTCCAGCACCCGCTTCGTGTTCGTGTTCGCGAATGCCTGGCGCCAGTTCGGCAAGGCCGAGTACCTGGACATGGTGCGCCATGGGATCGACTTCCTGCGCCATGCGCACCGCAACCCGGATACCGGCGGCTATGCCTGGCAACTGCGCTGGGAAGACGGCCGCGCCCAGGTACTGGATGGCGACAACCACTGCTACGGCCTGGCCTTCGTGCTGCTGGCCTACTCGCATGCGCTGATGGCGGGCGTGGAGGAAGCGCGCGCGTGGATCGCCGAGACCCTGGCCCTGATGGAAGAGCGCTTCTGGGAAGAAGAGCACGGCCTGTATGCCGACCAGGCCAGCGCCGACTGGTCGCGGCTGGACAGCTACCGCGGCCAGAACGCCAACATGCACGCCTGCGAAGCCCTGCTGGCGGCTTACCGCGCCACCGGCGAGCCGTCCTGCCTGCACCGCGCCGAAACCCTGGCCCGCAACATCACCCAGCGCCAGGCCGGCCGCGCGGGCGGCATGATCTGGGAACACTACAAGCAGGACTGGCAGGTCGACTGGGAATTCAACCTGCACGACAAGGCCAACCTGTTCCGGCCGTGGGGCTACCAGCCGGGCCACTTCACGGAGTGGAGCAAGCTGCTGCTGCAGCTCGAGGCGCATGGCGAGCAGTTGGCAGGATCACGGGACTGGCTGCTGCCGGTGGCCCAGGACCTGTATGCGACCGCGCTGCGCTACGCCTGGGACAAGGAGCATGGCGGCCTGCACTACGGTTTCGCGCCGGACGGCACGGTGTGCGACGCGGACAAGTATTTCTGGGTGCAGGCCGAGACCCTGGCCGCCGCCGCGCTGCTGGGCGCACGGACGGGAGCTGAGCGCTACTGGCTCGACTACGAGCGGCTGTGGAACTATTGCTGGGAGCACTTCGTCGACCACGAGCACGGGGCCTGGTACCGCATCCTGACGCGCGAGAACCTCAAGTATTCGAACGAGAAGAGCCCGGCCGGGAAGGTCGATTACCACACCATGGGGGCGTGCTACGACATCCTGCCGGCGCTGGCGCGCCGCCGCAGTGTCAGTTAAGAGTTAACCGCAAAACCGTCGTTCCGGCGTAGGCCGGAATCCGAGTTCTGCATGAGCTATCGAAACGCTAAACTTAGGTTCCGGCCTACGCCGGAACGACGGGCCAACTTAAAAGTGATACTCCGCCCGCACCATCGGCGTGCTGGCACGCTGTCCGCGCCCGCCCGTGGTCACACGCGAGTTCCCGAACTTGTTATTCCAGAACTGATACTCCACGCCGATGCGGAAGCGGTTCTTCTTCTGCCCGTAGCGCGCCCCGATGTCGTACATCAGCTGCATGTCGATGTTGGTCTCCGCGCTGGTCGGATTGCCCACCTCGTCCAGCCCCTTGGACGCGATGAAGTTGGCGTAGCCCTCGAAGGACCAGCCCTCGGCCACCGGAATGCCCCAGCTGGCGCTCAGCATCGGATGGTTGTCGAAGGTGTAGCGCCGCCCCGCCACGCCTGAAATCGGCGGAAACGCGCCGCTCGGCGCATTGCTTTCGTGGATCAGCAGCAGGCTGGTGTTGAGGAAGCCCGGCACGTCCCACATCAGGGTCGGGCCCAGCACCAGCATGCGCTTGCGCGAGTTGTAGCCCACGTCTTCCTTGGTGTTCAGGTCGAAGCCCCCGGTCAGGCCGATGCCCTTGACCCGGCCGAAGCGCAGCTCGCGGCCGCTGAGCGCGCCGATGTCCAGGGTATGGCGGTACAGCAGGTAGGCTTCTTCCGCGCCCGAGCTGTCGGTCAGCGATTTCGGGTCCTTGCTGTCGGACTTGAGCAAGTCCAGGTTGAAGTAGTTGCTGCCGTACTTGTAGCCGCTCGCGTGGGTCAGCGCGATCACATGCTTGTCGATGTGCTCCGGATTGAAGGGCTCGGCGAAGCGCGTGCCGTAGCGCCAGCTGATCGCGTTGTCGCTCCAGTCGAGCGCATTGGCCGCGCCTGCGGCCAGCATCAGTGCGGCGCAGCAGGCGTTGCGGATGGTCTTGGTCATGTCATTGTCCTTTTGTCGTGTTTGCGGCGGCCAGGCGCACTTCGATGCGGTGCAGGCGCGCGTCGTCGGCCAGCATGATACTTGGTTCGGGCAGCGGCTCGCCGTCGAGCGTCATCCCCGCCTCGCCGCCGCTGCTCACCACGATCTCGTAGATCGTCCTGCGGTAGCGGTAGCGCAGCCGGAATCCCGGCATGCCCGGCGCAAGGTTCGGAGCAATGCGCGGCGCCAGCAGCAGGCGCTGCCCCACGCGCTCCAGGCCCAGCAGCGACTCCACGATCAGGAGCCAGGTCCACGCCGCCGCCCCAGTGTAGCAGCCGCCGATGGCGCGTCCCTCCTGCGGCGCTATCGTGCGCACGCCGTCGGTCAGGAAATACGGAGGCGCCGCGTAGCGGGCGCAATCGGCCGCCGTGGCCGTGCGCGCGGCCGGGTCGAGCATGCGCGCCAGTTGCCAGGCGCGCGCGCCGTCGCCCATCCGCGCGAAGCCGATGCCGGCCCAGGCCGCCGCGCGGTGGTCCTGGCCGGGGCAGGCGTCCAGCCCCTCCGCCCAGTGGCGGTCGTAGGGCGGCTCGCTGCGCAGGGCCGCCCCGCCCAGCAGGCGCCCGGCCGCCGCCTCCATGGCGTCCCCGGCGCGCGCCGCGCCGGCCTGCAGCGCCCAGGCCTGGCTCTGCGAATCGATGCGGCACAGGCCATTGGCGCCCGCACCCAGGGCACTGCCGTCGCTGAGCCAGGCCCAGCGATACCATTCCCCGTCCCAGCCATGCTCTTCGAGCTGGGCCGCGAGCGCGAGCGCGGCGCCGCGGCAGGTGGTGGCGAAACCGAAGTCGCCGCGCCGGTCGGCCACTTCGGCGAAGCGCTGCAGCACCACGCCCATGAAGAAGCCCAGCTGGACGCTCTCGGTGCGGCTGCCGGGGCCGTGCGCTTCCTCGTGCAGGCGGGCGCCGGCCAGCGGCAGGCCGCGCGCGCCGAACTGCAGGCAGCCGCGCAGGCCGTGCACGCAGTGCTGGTACAGATCCTCGACCGCGGCCACGCGCGATGCCGCAACCTCCCCCGCCTCCACCGGGTTCTCGCCCAGCACCGACTGGTCGCCCGTCACGGCCAGGTAGCGCGCCAGGGCGAAGGGCAGCCACAGGAAATCCTCGGCGGAGGGAGGAGGCCCGGCCTCGACCTCGCGCGCCGCGCGCAGCAGCTGTTCGCGCATCAGCTCGGGACGCGCATGCAGGGCCGCCAGCGCCGATTGCAGCCGGATGGCGAACGCAGGTTCGCCCATCGTGCAGTTGATGGCCTGGTAGAGCAGCCAGCCGTTGGCCAGCAGGTCGAGCGTGCGCTCGGGCGAGGCCAGTTCGACGCAGCCCAGCGTGTCTTCCCACCAGCGGCGCAGCTGTTCCCAGGCGGCGGCCGCGCCCTGTGCGCCGCCGTGGCGCTGCACCATGCGGCTGGCGTCCAGGCTGCCGGGGCCGGTCACGCCGAGCACGAACACCAGCTCGCACTCCTCGCCCGGCTGCAGGATGACGGGCACCTGCAGGGCGCCGCAAGGGTCCAGCCCCGCGCCGGCATTGCCGGACAGGCCGGCGCGCGCCATCGCCGCAGGGTTTGCCATGTTCCCGGACTGGCCGAGGAATTCGAGGCGGTCGGCGCTGATGGCGACGTGCTCGGCATCCGCGTGGAAGAATGCCACCTTGTCGCCGAAGCCCGCGCCGAAGGCGTTGCGAGCGAACAGGGCGCCGCTGGCGAGGTCGGTGCCGGTCACGATCTGCAGGCCGGGCGCCGATTCCGGGTCGTCCAGCATCCATTCCACGTAGCCCGTCGCGCTCAGGCGGCGCGGCGCGGTGCTGTCGTTGCGCAGGCGTAGCACCGCATACTTGAGCGGAACGTCCAGCGCCGCAAAGCAGCGCAGCTCGGAGCGGATGCCGTGCGCGCGGTGCTCGAACACGCTGTAGCCGAAGCCGTGGCGGACCAGGTAAGGCTCGCCCGATGCCGCCGGCCAGGCCGTGGGGGACCAGAACACGCCGCTGTCCTCGTCGCGCAGGTAGAAGGCTTCGCCCGCGGTCACGCGCGCGCCGTGGTGGCCGCTCCAGGTGCAGGCGTCGCCGCGTTCCGAGACCACGCTGCCGAAGTCGACGTTGGCCAGCAGATTGGCCCAGGGCGCGGGCGGCGCGGGCACATCGGCGGCGACCCTCACCACGTATTCGCGGCCATCCTGGGTGAAGCCGCCGATGCCGTTGTCGTTCACCAGTTCGGGCGCCTGGAGAGGAAGCGCATCCGCCGTCCACGCCGGCGCATCCGCCGCCGGCTCGAGCAAGGGCGGGAGCGTGCCGCGCGGACGCGCCGCACGGCGCAGCTGGTCGTGCAGGCCGCCGCGCTCGTCCAGCAGCACGACGCTGGCCATGGAGCGCAGCAGGATGCGGTCTTCCTGCGGCACTTCGGGCAACAGGTGCACGTGCACGCCGCCGGGTTGCTCGAAGGACGACGGGTCGAGCACCGGCGCCGCCAGGTGCATCACCTGCTCGCGCACGCTGGCGCTGTCGCACAGCACCAGCAGGTCGACCGCCAGGCCGCGGCTGCGCCAGTAGGCGTGCGCCTGCAGGGTCTGGCGCACCAGGTCGGATTCCGGCCCCTGCCCGGCCTGCAGCAGCAATACCGGCAAGTCGCCGGCTATCCCATAGGGCGCCAGGTCCGCGCGGCCGCGCACGTTGCGGGCGATGACCGCGGCGTCGATGCGCAGCGCCGGCACCGGCCGCAGCAGGCAGCCGGCCAGGCGCGTGTAGAGCTGGGCGTCGGCTTCGCTCACCTCCATGCGGCGCAGGAAGGCCTGGCCATGGGTCCATGCCGCTTCTTCGGCGTGGTCGACGGCCGGGTTGTCTCCATGAGCGGACTGGAAGCGCTGCGCCAGTTCGCGCGCGGCCGCCAGCCCGCCCGCCGCCCCCAGCACCAGGTCCACGGTCGCCTCCTGGCCGGGCGCCAGGGTCAGGCTGCGGCGCATCGCCAGCAGCGGCTGGTCCGGTTCCGGGTCGATACCCGGGAGCGCACCGCCGGCCAGCACCGCGTGCGGCGCGCGCAGGTCGTGGCCGCGCTGCACGAAGCGCGCGCGGCTGGTTTCGCACGTTGCCGCGTCGCTCACGCCGCGCAGCGCCATCAGGTGCAGCACCACCGGCGCGTCCGGCGCGGTCACGCACATCAGCGCCCCGGCCTGCTCGTCCAGCCAGGCGGCCACGCTGCTCCGCCTGCCCGCCTCGACCGGCGGCGAGACCAGCTCGACACAGCTGGTCAGCTCCAGGATGCGCGGCGCCGCGCCGCGGTTGGCGATGCGGATGCGACGCAGCTCCACGTCGTCGTCCGGCGCCACCACCACGTCGGTCACCATGTCGATGCCGTGGTCGTGGCGGCGGAAGCTGGCCCGCCCTTCGGCGAACACGGCCTCGATCCGCTCCGGCTGCGCCAGCGTAGGCTGCAGGGTGTTCGACCACAGCTGGCCGCTTTCGGTGTCGCGCAGGTAGCAGGCCATGCCGGCGCGCGTGAGCAGGCGCTCCTCCCAGCGGATCCTGGTCGTGCCGTCGCTGGCAACCACGGCGTGCAGGCTGCCGTTCGACAGCAGCTGGACTTCGGGCAGCGCCGTATCGCCTTGCGCGATGACGCGGGCGTAGGCGCGCGCGGCCGGCAGCTCGTCCTGCGGCAGGCCCGCGCCATAGCGCGCTGGCGCCGCGGCGCCCGACGCGGGCAAGGGTTCCTGCAGCAGCCCGCTGGCGGCGCGCAGCTCGGGATCGGCCAGGAAGCGGCGCTGCATCGGCGCCTCCAGCAGTGCCTGCGCCAGCGCCAGCATTCCCATGGCCTGGTGCCGCGCCAGCCAGGCGCGTACCACCACCCGGCGCTCGCCCTGGGGCAGGCGCGAGGGCGCGTAGTCGACCGCCTCGTAGTAGCCATGCTCGCCCAGCAGCCCTTCGGCCGTCATCCGCTCCAGGTTGGACAGGCTGAGCGCCGGCGCCACGGGCAGCGCCAGCAGGGCGGCGTACGGGGCGGCCACCAGCTCGTCCGGCGCGCGGCGCTGGAGGGACGCGGCCGGGATGCCGAAGCGCTTGACGAGGTAGCGCGCCGCGCCGTCGACCGCATTGCAGCCGGATTCCGAGAAGCCCCAGGGCACATCGTGCCGCTGTGCATGCGCGGCCTGGGCGCGCACCACGGCGCGCGCCGCGCCCTCGAGCAGGCTGTCGCGCCAGGACGGCATCAGCACCTGGGGCGCCAGGTAGTCCGACAGCGCGCCGCAGCGCGACAGCAGCAGCGCGCCCGCTTCCTCGATGCGCACCGGCCGGCCCAGCGCATGCCAGTGCGCCTGGCCCAGCTGCCCCTGGGCCACCGCCGCATAGCTGGCCATGCGCGCTTCCGAAGCCAGCAGGTCGCAGCTGTCCCTGTCGAGGCGCTCGTCGCGCACGTGGTAGCCCGCCGCCAGCAGGCCGGCCGCGCTGTCGACCAGGGCGCGGAAATCCATTTTCGCCAGCTCGCGCGCCTGCTCCACCAGCTCCCGGATGCGCGCCAGGCGCCGGCGCGCACAGTCGCGGCCCTCGGCCACGTGGCGCGCCAGGGCGTCGTTCGACCCGGGCGGTGCGAAGGCGGCCAGCTCGCGCAGGGTCGGAATGCGCGTGAGGTCGGCGCCGATCACGTATTCCTGGGCTGAGCGCATCCACGGCGCCAGGGCGAACACTTCGTCGAGCTGCGCGTCGCACTGGGTGGCCAGGCGAACGGCCCAGGCGCGCAGCCCGGCAGGTGCATCCTCCGGCAGGGACTGGCTGAGCTGGCGCGCTTCGGTGGCCACCCCGCGCAGGCAGTCCGCCAGGCCCGGCAGGGTGTCGGTGGCCCGGCAACGGTCAGGTTCCAGGGTGCGCGAGACGGCGGCCACCGCGCGCCGGACGGCGGGCGGCGCGTCGACCGCGCAATCCTCGACCACGCGCAGGGCGGCGCGGATGCCGTCCAGCTGCGCGGCGCCGGCGACGGGACGGTCCGGCAGTTCGTCCAGGCCGGCCGCCAGGATGCGCAGCGCAAGCAGCAGGCTGCCGCTGTCGGAAGTGGACACGAAGGCCGGTTCGACGGGCGCCAGGGTGGCGCCGTCGTACCAGGCGAACAGGTGCCCGCGCCAGCTCTCCAGCAGCTCCATCGACGCCAGGACCGCCTGGGTGCGCGCCAGCAGTGCGCCGGCCGGGAGGAAGCCGAAGTCGTGCGCGGCCAGGCCGGCCAGCAGCGACAGGCCCATGCCGGCGGGCGAGACGCGCGCATCCACGGCCGGCTGCGGGTGTTCGAGCACCGCCTCCGGCGCCAGGCGCTTGGCGCCGGGATGGTCTTCGAAGAAGCTCCAGCTGCGCCGCGCCAGTGCATGCAGGAAGGCAGTTTCGGCCCCATTGAGCCGCGCCGCGCGCTGGCGCGAGGGCTGGCTGATCCACCATGCCAGGGTGGGCGACAGGAACCACACCAGCAGCAGCGGCGCGGCGGAGAACAAGGCGTAAGGGTTGGCGAAGGTCAGCAGCACCGCCGTGCCCACCGCGAGCGCGGGTGCGAACCACATGCTGCGCCAGTTGTTGACGATGGCGGCGCTCGGCCGCGCCAGGAATGCCGGGCGCGACTCCAGCAGGCGGCGGCGCGATACCTTGCGCCGCCACAGCGCCTTGACGGCGGCGTCGACCTGGCAGAAGGCCGCATGGGGCAGGAAGGCGGCGGACAAGGCGGCGCGCACCAGCGGCACGCGGGCGCCGCGCGCCCAGCCGTCCAGGTGCTGGCGCCAGGGCGCGTCGTGCGGCCGGTCGGCCAGCGCCACCAGGCTGCCCGCCAGCGCCGGCAGGAAGAACACGGCCAGCGCGGCCATGCTCCAGAACACGGGCGCGGCCAGCAGCGACCAGCACAGGACCAGCAGGGCCAGCAACGCGGGCTCGGCCAGGCTGTCGCGCAGGCGGTCGAACAGGCGCCAGCGCGCATCCGGCTGGACCAGCGAAGCGGACCGGTTCCCGAGACGGCCCGCGATCTGCCAAACCGCCCTGCCGGCGCGGTGGCGGCGCAGCGCGTGCTCGCCATAACTGGCCGGATGCTGGACGTCCAGACGCAGGTCGTGCACGCTGCCGCAGCGCAGGCGGTCCTCCTCCGGCAGGCCGGGCGCGAAGCGTTCTTCGTCGCGGCCGTCGCCACAGGCTCGCTGCCAGGCGTCGACGTCGTAGATCGCGGCCCAGCCCAGGCCCGCATCGTCGCCGGCGCCGCAGCCAGCCCCATACGCGGCCCAGGTGCCGTCGCCATCGCCCCACAGGCGCTCGTAGCGGGTCGCGCACTGCTCCGGCGGCGCGGCGCGCAGGCTGGGACGCAGCAGGCCGTGGCCTTCGAGCACGCGGCCGTCCTTGCCCAGCACCGGCTGGTTCAGCGGGTGCGCCATTGCCGCCACCAGGCTGCGCGCGGCGTCGATCGGCAGGCCTGTCACGGCATCGATGGCGATCACGTAGCGCACCTCGGCCAGGCCCTGGAGGGCGCCGGCAGCCAGGACGAAGCGCGCATCGCTCCGTCCTTGTGCTCCACCGCACAAGTAAGCGTTCAGCTCGGCCAGCTGGCCCAGGCGCCGCTCGCGGCCGATCCAGGCATGCTCGCTGGCGCTCCAGGTGCGCGCCCGCACCAGCAGCAGGAAGGGTTCGATGGTGGCGGACGCGGCATCCGGCTCGCCGTGCTCGTCCCAGGTTTCGACCATCTGCTCACGGCCGTACCTGGCATTCAGCGCCTCGATGGCCGCACGGGCCTGTTCCAGCAGCGCGCCGTCTTCCGGCATCTGCTCGCTGCCGGCATCCGGCAGGTCGGCCAGCAGGCAGAAGCGCAGGCGCGGATCGCGGTTGCCGAGGTAGCGTACCTCCAGGTCGCGGCACAGCGCGGCCACCTGCGCCCGGTCGCGCAAGGAGGCCGACACGGCGACGATGGCCTGGGCGCCGCCCGGGATGCCGGCGCCGAAGTCCATGCGCGGGGTCACGGACGGCGGGGCGATCCAGCCCGTCATCATGCGCACCAGCGAGCGCGCCAGTTCGCTCGCGCCAAGCAGGGCAAGCAGCCCGATCACCGCCAGCAGCGCGATGCCCGCGCCGTCCTGGCGCGCGTGGACCATGAGCGCCGCCGCGAACAGCAGGCTCAGGACGCAGACGGCGCCGATGCGCAGCCCAAGCGTACGGCGCCGCAGCCTGCGCGCCAGGCCCGGGGCGCCGCGCAGGCGCTCTTCCAGCTGCGCGCGGCCCGCGCCCGCCAGGTAGAAGCCGACGTGGCGGGTGCGCCGGTCCAGCCCTCCTTCGCCGGGCGCCAGGTGCACGCCGGCCAGGGCCAGCGCTTCCTGCGCCACTTCGGTCTCGCTGTGGCCCGTGGCCTGGGCCAGGCGCTCGACCGCGTGGCGGTACAGGTCG
>CBIHLT010000043.1:0-26744 GCA_966210615.1 uncultured Massilia sp. | reverse complement strand
CCCGACTGCCCGATCCCCCTGTACGGTGACAAGAAGCGGCTAATCCAGGTCATTACCAACCTGCTGACGAATGCCGCCAAATATACGCCCGAGGGGGGGCGGATCACGCTGCGGATCGACCTCTACGACGAGCAGGTGGCGATCGTGGTCGAAGACAACGGCATCGGCATGGCATCCAATTTCGTTCCCCAGGTGTTCGACCTGTTCGCCCAGGCCGAACGCACCTCCGACAGGACGTCCGGCGGACTGGGCCTGGGATTGGCGCTGGTGAAGAGCCTGACCGAATTGCACGGCGGACGTGTCAGCTGCGCGAGCGCGGGCCTGGGCAAGGGCAGCCAGTTCACGGTGTGCCTGCCGAAGCGGCCGGCGGACGAAAGCCGCATCGACCGCCGCCGCACGCCGCGTATCGATGCGCCGGCCGCCGGGCGGCTCAAGATCATGGTGGTGGACGACAATGTCGATGCCGCTACCATGCTGGCGACGGTACTCGAGGCGGCAGGCCATGAGGTGCGTGTCGCCCACCGCGGACGTGAAGCGCTCGGCCAGGGCAAGGCGGATCCGCCGGATCTGTTCGTGCTCGACATCGGGCTGCCCGACACGGACGGTAACGATCTGGCCAGGGAGCTGCGCGCCCAGCCGGAAACCAGCACTGCGGTACTGATTGCACTGACGGGCTATGGCCTCGAGCAGGACCGCGAGCGCAGCAGCGCCGCGGGGTTCGACCATCACCTGGTCAAGCCGGTCGATACGGCGATGCTGTACCGGATCCTTGCCGGCATTCACTCTTCGAGGTCCTGAGCGGCGCCTGGAGCGACAGGCCGCCCTCCCGGTGCACGCTTGCCGAGGAATAGTGGCATGAGTCTGGTGACTTGCACGGCAACCATGACCCGGTGGCGGATGCGCTTCGCGCGGCGTGACCGTGTGCAACATCCGGGCGCAGCATCGTTCGCATGAGCCGCGGCCCGATTTAGCACAGGGGAGCGGGCAGCGCTTTCACCCGGCCTGTGCAGCGGCGTGCTTCAGGACCCGTTCCCCGTCCGCGAGGCCGTCGGCAACGGCGTCCCCGGCCGCCAGGTGCGCGACAGCGCCTGCGCTTCCTCGATCTGGTCCTGCGTCATCTGGCGCGAAATGGCGGCGCGCTGGTCGACCGCGTTACGGTTGCCGCCGGCCGCCGCCAGGTTCCACAGCATATAGGCCAGCACCATATCCTGCGGCATCCCGGCCTGGTGGTAGCGGTACATCAGCCCGAGCGCATGCTGGGCTTCGGCATGCCCCTGCTCCGCCGCCCGGCGGAACCAGGTGACCGCATGCTTCTGGTCCTGGGGCACGGAGTTGCCGGTGTAGTACATCGCCCCCACCACGTACTGGGCGTCGGCCTTGCCCTGCAAGGCAGCCTTGTGGTGCCAGGAAAAAGCCTGCTTATAATCGCGCGTCACGCCGCGGCCCATGTAGTACATCAGGCCCAGCAAATGCTGCGCGTCCGCGTTGCCGGCCCTGGCAAGCGGACTGATCTCCTTCAGCGCCAGCGCGTAGTTGCGGGCGTTATACGCGCTCGCCCCTTCCGCGAAGCCGGCCTGGGCACTGAGGTGCAGGCCGAACGCGACTGCGAACGCTACGATTATTTTTTTCATGTCTCGTGCATGGATTCAGGATCTCTACGTACCCTTGGCCCCGGTTTCAGGACGCGTTTGTCTTGTTCTTGTTCTTGTTCTTTATTTCCAGCTGACCTTGCCCAAGCCCTCGACTTCGACCTTGCGGTTCTGCGGCTTGCCGTACACCGTCACCGAGCCCATCCCCGACAGGGTCAGGTTGGCGTTGTGGTTGGCGGTGACGGTCGCATTGCCCAGGCCGGACAGGTCCAGGGTCACGGTCTCGGCGTTGCATTGCTGGGCGTCCAGCCCTCCCAGGCCACCGAGCTCGGCCTTGAGCTTCTTGCTGCGGCCCGACAGGGTCACGTAGCCGGCGCCGCGCAGGTTCAGCTCGATGCTCTCGCTGTTGATGCCATGCACCCGCATGCTGCCGACGCCGCCCAGGTTGGCCGTCACCACGCGGTAGTTCGATGATACATTCATCGAGCCGGCCCCATCGAGCGTCAGTTCGAGTTCGTCGCCGGAGAAGCCGCTGACCTCGGTGGAGCCGACGCTTTCGGACGACACTTCGCGCAGGCTCGGCAGCACCAGTTCGGCGCGCAGGCCGGAGCCGCGGCCGATGTTCAGGCCCACGCCGCGCGTTTCGGTATCGATGTTCAGGGTGTCGCCGCTCTGCAAGGTGGTGGTCTTGCCCAGCAGGCGCGGGTCGCCGGTCAGCACCAGGGCGGCGTTGCTGCCCTGGCGGATCTTCATGTCGACCACCCCGTCGAGCTTGACGCGCACCACGCGCGCATCGACCGGGCGCATTTCCGTGACCACCTCCGGCGCGGCGTTCGCGATGCCGAAGGTGGCGCACAGGGTGGCCAGCGCCACGCCCAGCTTGATCAGGTGATTCATCCAGCGTCCTTTCTCGTCTTGTTCCGTGCCTGGGCCGCTCGTGGCCTGCCCGGCATCATACCTTAGCATGTTGCAACTATATCGCGGCACCGGCGGCCGGGGCAGCGGCGTGCGACGAACTGCATAAAACGCGGAACAGGGCGCGCATGGCGGCGACAGATGCAGCCTGGATGAACGCACTGCTGTCCTGAGCCAGCGCAATAAAAAGATTACTTATTGACATGACATTGCGCTAAGATGCGGACCTTGACGGCCCGCAAAGCCGTCATCCACAGCTCACTTTTCAGAGTTCATTTTCGAGGTCACCATGCGCATGCGCCATTTACCTGTTTTGCTGGCCGGGCTCACCCTTTCGCTGTCGGCAGCCGCCGCACCGAAGGACCAGTGGACCCTTCCGGTCAACGTCAAGAAACTCGATAACGGCCTGACCGTCATCGTCTCGGAAGACCGCAGTTCGCCGACCGTCGGCGTCTCCGTGGTCTACCACGTGGGCATGCGCCTGGAGCCGAAGAACCGCACCGGCTTCGCCCACCTGTTCGAACACCTGATGTTCCAGGGCACGCCGAACGCGCCGAAGGGCGTGTTCGACACCACCATCACCGCAGGCGGCGGCCGCAACAACGGCTCGACCCGCCCGGACTTCACCAACTACATCGAAACCGCGCCGGTGTCGGCGCTGGAACCGATCCTGTGGCTGGAAGCCGACCGCATGAAGACCCTGGACTTCAACGAGAAGACCCTGAAGAACCAGCAGGACGTGGTCAAGGAAGAGATCCGCGTCAACGTGAAGAACCAGCCCTACGGCGGCTTCATGTGGATCGACATCAGCCAGCAGGCCTTCCAGAAGTGGGAGAACAACCATGACGGCTATGGCAGCTTCGAAGACCTCGAGAACGCCAACCTGGACGATGTGCGCGCCTTCCACCGCGACTACTACGGCCCGAACAACGCGGTGCTGGCGATCGCCGGCGACATCACGCCTCAGCAGGGCTTCGCGCTGGCGCAGAAATACTTCGGCAAGATCCCGGCCCGCGCCACCCCGAAGCCGGGCGACTTCAGCGAGCCGCTGAACACGGTCGAGAAGCGCGTGGTGCAGAGCGACGCCCTGGCCCAGGTGCCGGCGATCGCCGCCGCATGGAAGGTGCCCGAACGCGGTAGCAAGGATCAGGCCGCGATCGCCGTGCTGGCCGAACTGCTGGCCGGCGGCGATGCGTCCCTGTTCTACCAGGGCCTGGTCAAGGGCCGCGAGATCGCCCTCAACGTCGACACCCTGTTCGGCCTCACCAGCCCGTGGGAATACGACGGCCCCACCCTGCTGACCGTGTTCGCGCTGTACAAGCCGAACAGCAGCGCCGACGCCCTGCTCAAGGCCATGGACGAAGAGATCGCCAAGGTCGCCGAGAAAGGCGTGGACGAAGCCACCCTCAAGCGCGTCAAGACCCGCATGATCGCCGACTGGAACAACAAGCTGGAAAGCTTCATCAACCGCGCCGACACCCTGGCCAAGCTGCAGACCCTGTGGGGCGACGCCAACGTGGTCAACAAGATCCCGGGCTGGATCGAAGGCGTCACCTCCGCCGACATCCAGCGCGCGGTGCGCACCTACATGGTGCCGACCAACCGCACCGTCATCGACCGCAAGCCGGCGTCCATGATGGCCGCCGCTGCCCCTGCCACCCCCGCGCCTGCCGGCGCTTCGAAATAAGGAGCGCATCATGAAGAAACTGATGCTCGCAATCGCCGTCTCGCTGGCCTTCGCCCCGGCTGCATTCGCCGCGCCGGCAACCGCCCCGGCCGACATGCCGGCCTACGGCGCCGACAAGCCGGTCCCGGTGCCGAAGATCACCAAGAAGACCCTGTCCAACGGCCTCACCGTCTGGGTCGTGCCGCGCAAGGGCCTGCCGCGCGTGGACTACGTGCTGGCGATCCGCGGCGCGGGTTACGCGGCCGACGATCCTGCCCGCCCGGCCTTTGCCTCGATGCTGTCCGGGATGCTCAACGAAGGCACCGCCAAGCGCGACTCGCGCGCCATCGCCGAAGCCGCCCAGGGCATGGGCGGTGAGGTCGGCGCCAACCCGACCTCGGACGGCATCGTGATCCAGGCCAACGCCCTCACCTCGCACGCGGGCGCCATGATGCAGCTGCTGGCCGAGGTGGCGCGCACCCCGTCCTTCCCGGAAGGCGAGATCCAGCTGGCCAAGGCCAACGCGCTGCAGGCGCTGCGCGTGTCCGAGACCCAGCCGGCCTTCCGCGCCGAGCGCGCCATCAACCGCGCGGTCTACGGCGACCATCCCTATGGCCGCACCACGCCGACCGTGGAATCGATCAATGCCGTGAACCAGGAGATGCTGCGCGCCGAGCATGCCAAGCGCTTCCGCCCGGACCGCGCCCTGCTGGTGGTCACCGGCCGCATCACCGACGCCGAAGCGATGAAGCTGGCGCAGAAGGCCTTCGGCGACTGGAAGGCGTCGGGCGAAGCGCTGCCCGAGACCCGCAGTGCGCCGGTGGCGGCCAAGCCGGCCCGCATCCTGGTGCAGCGCGACGGCAGCGTGCAGTCCGCGCTACGCCTGGGCAGCCCGGGCATCGCCGCCAGCGCCGACGACCAGATCCCGCTGCGCCTGGCCAGCACCATCCTGGGCGGCGGCTTCTCGAGCCGGGTCAACATGAACCTGCGCGAGGAAAAGGGCTATACCTACGGCGCCTCGGCGGGCGCGCGCATGAACCGCGCCGGCGGCGCGATCGTGGGCGGCGCCGAAGTGCGCAACGACGTGACCGCGGCCGCGCTGAACGAGTACTTCAGCGAGTACAAGCGCATCGGCGCCGAGCCGGTGCCGGCCAGGGAAATGGAGATGAACAAGCGCTACCTGGCGGGCGGCTACCTGCTGACCAACCAGCTGCAGCGCGGCGTCGCCACCACCCTGGCCAACAACTGGCTGGTGGGCCTGCCGCCCGAGTTCCTCGGCCAGTACGTGCCGCTGATCCAGAAGGTCACGCCGGAACAGGTAAGCGCGGTGTCGAAGAAGTACTTCGCGCCGGAGAACCAGTCGATCGTGGTGGTGGGCGATGCCAAGGCCGTGGGCGAGCAGCTCAAGGCCTTCGGCGAGTTCACCGTGACGGACAAATAAGCGGGCAAACAAGCCTTCACCGGCGCCAGAGGCCCCGCACACTGTGCGGGGCCTTTTTTTTTTGGCTCTTCACGAATCGCCCATCCGTTATACACTCACGTCTGTCCGCCGCCATCACCTTGCCATGAAACGTCTTGTCTGCCTGCTTGCCGGTTCCGCCTGTAGCCTCGCCGCCCATGCCGGCGAAGTGCAGGTCGCGGTCGCCGCGAACTTCACCGCACCGATGCAGGCCATCGCCGCCCGGTTCGAGAAGGACACCGGCCACAAGGCCTTGCTCGCCTTCGGCGCCACCGGCAAGTTCTACGCCCAGGTGCGCAACGGCGCGCCCTTCGAAGTGCTGCTGGCCGCCGACGACGAGACCCCGGCCAGGCTGGAGGCGGAAGGACAGGCGGTGGCCGGCACGCGGTATACCTACGCGGTCGGCCGCCTGGTGCTGTGGTCGGCGCAGGCGGGCCTGGTCGGCGGACGCGGCGACATCCTCAAGTCGCGCGACTACCGCCACCTGGCCATCGCCAATCCCAAGACCGCCCCCTATGGCGCGGCCGCGATGACGGTGCTCGACAAGCTGGGCCTGCGCGCGGCGGTCCAGCCGCGCATCGTGCAAGGCGAAAGCATCGCCCAGGCCTACCAGTTCGCCAGCACCGGCAATGCGGAACTCGGCTTCGTCGCCCTGTCCCAGGTCTGGCGCGACGGCAAATTCACCTCCGGCTCCGGCTGGATCGTGCCCCCTCACCTGCATGAGCCGATCCGCCAGGACGCCGTGCTGCTCGCCAGGGGCCGCGCCAACCCGGCCGCGAAGGCCCTGCTCGACTACCTGCGTTCCAACAAGGCGCAGGCCCTGATCCGCTCCTTCGGCTACGAGACCTGATGCCGGACGCCGCCGAATTGAGTCCCGACCTTGCCGCCGTCTGGCTGACCCTCAAGCTCGCTTCGCTGGTCACCGTCCTGCTGCTGGCGCTCGGCACACCGCTGGCCTGGTGGCTGGCGCGCACCCGCTCGCGCCTGAAGAACGCCGTGGTCGCCATCGTCGCCCTGCCCCTGGTGCTGCCGCCGACCGTGCTGGGTTTCTACCTGCTGCTGGCGATGGGTCCCGAAGGTCCGCTCGGCCGCGCGAGCGCCCTGCTCGGCCTGGGCACCCTGGCCTTCACCTTCCCCGGCCTGGTGATCGCCTCGCTGCTGTATTCCCTGCCCTTCGTGGTGCAGCCGCTGCAGAACGCCTTCGAGGCCATCGGCGAGCGCCCGCTGGAAGTGGCGGCCACCTTGCGCGCCGGCCCCTGGGATACCTTCTGGTCGGTGGTGCTGCCGCTGGCCCGCCCCGGCTTCGTGACCGGGGCCATCCTGGGCTTCGCCCACACCATCGGCGAGTTCGGCGTGGTGCTCATGATCGGCGGGAACATTCCCGACAAGACGCGCGTGGTCTCGGTCCAGATCTACGACCATGTCGAGGCGATGGAGTACGCCCAGGCCCACTGGCTGGCCGGCGGCATGCTGGCCTTCAGCTTCGTCGTGCTGCTGGCGCTGTACACCTTCTATCCGCAGTCGATGCGCGGGGTGCGCCGGTGAGCATCCGCATCCGCTTCCACATCGACCGCGGCGGCTTTGCGCTCGATGTCGACCTGGACCTGCCGGCGCAGGGCGTGAGCGCCCTGTTCGGCCATTCCGGCTCGGGCAAGACCACGCTGCTGCGCGCCATCGCGGGACTGGAGCGCGCACCGGGCGGCTACATGGCCCTCGGCGGCGAGGTCTGGCAGGACGAGGCGCGCGGCATCTATATGCCCACCTGGCAGCGCGCGGTCGGCTACGTGTTCCAGGAGGCCAGCCTGTTTCCGCACCTGAGCGTGCGCGGTAACCTCGAGTTCGGCCAGAAGCGCGCCCGGCGCAAGGAAGGCCAGCCTTCCCTGGACGCCGTCGCCGAGCTGCTGGGCATCGCGCCCCTGCTCGGCCAGGATCCGGCGCGCCTGTCCGGCGGCGAGCGCCAGCGCGTGGCCATCGCCCGCACCCTGCTGGCCGCGCCGCGCCTGCTGCTGATGGACGAGCCGCTGGCGGCGCTCGACCTCAAGCGCAAGCTGGAGATCCTGCCCTATCTCGAGCGCCTGCACGACGAGCTGGCCCTGCCGATCATTTACGTGAGCCATGCGGCGGACGAGGTGGCGCGCCTGGCCGACCACCTGGTGCTGCTCGACGCGGGCCGGGTGAGCGCCAGCGGCCCGCTGGGCGAGCTGCTGGCGCGCATCGACCTGGCCGGCGCCTTCGACGACGACGCCGGCGTGGTGGTCGACGCGGTGCTGGACGGCCACGACGAGGACGGCATGTCGCGCCTGTCCTTCGCCGGCGGGATGCTCTACGCCGCGCGCCGCGAGGCCGTGCCGGGCAGCCGGGTGCGCTGCCGCATCCAGGCGCGCGACGTCAGCCTGGCGCTGGTGCGCCCGCACGCCACCAGCATCGCCAACATCCTGCAGGCCGAGGTGCGCGAGCTGGCCCCGGCCGGCCCGGCGGGCCAGGTGATGGTGCGCCTGCAGGCGGGCGGGATCGCGCTGCTGGCGCGGATCAGCGAACGCTCGCGGCGCGAGCTGCGGATCGTGCCGGGCGCGCATGTCTGGGCCCAGGTGAAGGCGGTTGCGCTGCTGGCCTGAGCCGCATCCGCAGCCTTGCCTGGTGTGCAAGCCACGATGTTCCCATCCTGCTAGAATTGCCGGATTTCGCGCACGCGCGGCAGAAAGCCTCCTCCCCGATGAAGACGCGTAGCTACCTGACGGCGATCATTTTGATCGTCCTCATTCCACTCCTGGCCTTGTCCGCATGGGGCCTGTCGCTGCTGCTCGAGGACGAGAAGGAGGCGCGCCTGCAGGCGGTGGCCGAGAAGACGCGTTCGGTCGCGCTCTCGATCGACCAGGAGCTCGCCGGCGCCGAAGGCTCCTTGCGCGTCCTTGCCCAGACCGAGGCGCTGGCCGGCGAGGATCTCCGCGAGCTGTACACGCTGATGCGCAGGACCATCACGTCGGCCGATTCCTGGGCCGTCCTGTACGATGCCGACGGACGCATGGTGCTGCACACCCATCATCCGTATGGCAAGGCGCTCGATGACGGTCCCAATCCCTGGGTGCGCGAGGCGATCGCGCACCGCCGGCCCGGCGTCTCCAACCTGCGCGAAGGCCGGGCCGGCAAGTCGCGGGTGGTATCGGTCCACATTCCGGTCGTAACCGCCAGCGGCCGCGCCTTCCTGATCTCGCATACCTTCCACAACACGCACTTCACCGGCCTGCTGCGGCGCAGGGACCTGCCGGCCACCTGGGTGATCGGCCTGTTCGGCTCGGACGGCATCAGCATTGCACGCAACGTGCGCCAACAGGATTTCGTCGGCACGCCCGTGCGTCCCGAACTGTTCGACGCCGCGCGGCGCCAGTTCAGCGGCCGCATCATCAACCGCACACGCGACGGCTTCATGGCCTACAACAGCTTCACCCATACCTCTCGCGCCGCCTGGACGGTGGCGATCGCCGCGCCGCGCGACGAGATCAACAGCCCGGCGCGCAACGCAACCTGGTTCGCGGCCCTGGTCCTGCTGGTCGCCATCGGCTGCGCCGGCGCCGGCATCATGATGTTCGCAAGGCGCATTACGGGATCGTTCGAGCTGACCCTGGCGGCTGCCAAGACGCTCGAGATCGGCGGCATTCCCGCGCCGGTCCGCTCCGGCGTGCTGGAAGCCGACCTGCTGCAGCGCGCCCTGCACGACGCCGGTGTGAAGCTGGCGCACCAGAACGAGGCGCGCCGGGAGCTGGAGGCCGAGCGCGAGACCCTGCTGGCCAGCGAGCGCGAGGCGCGGCGCGAGGCGGAAAACCAGAACCACGCCAAGGATGAATTCCTGGCGATGCTGGCGCACGAGCTGCGCAATCCGCTGGCCCCGATTTCCGCCGCCGCCCAGACCCTGGGCCTGCAGATCACCAACGAGCGGGTCGTGCGGCGCGCCGGCGAGGTGATCGTCCGCCAGGTCGACCACCTGAAGTCCCTGATCAACGACCTGCTCGACGTCTCGCGCGTCACGCGCGGGCTGGTGGCGATCGAGCGGGACGAGGCGGAGCTCGGCCCCATCGTGGCTAGCGCTGTCGAGCAGGCCCAGCCCTTGATCCAGACCCATGGCCACGCGCTGCAGGTCGATGTGCGCTGCCCGCACGTCAGCATCCGCGGCGACCGCGTGCGCCTGATCCAGGTGATCAGCAACCTGCTGAACAACGCGGCGAAGTACACCCCCGCCGGCGGGGCGATCGCGCTCAGCGCGGAGGTGCGCGGCAACGAGGTCGTGGTCGAGGTGGAGGATAACGGCATGGGCATCGACGCCGAACTGCTGCCGCACGTGTTCGACCTGTTCCGGCAGGCCAAGCGCAGCTCTGAGCGCGCGCAGGGCGGGCTGGGCCTGGGCCTGGCATTGGTGCGCAGCATCATGACCCTGCACGGCGGCCGGGTGGAAGCGCACAGCGAAGGACTGGGCAAGGGCGCGCGCTTCACATTGTTCCTGCCCCTGCACGCGGCGGGTTCACGCCGGGATGGCGCGGCTTCGCTGGACGCCCCGGCGCCAGCCGCGCCGGTGCGCCTGATCATCGTCGACGACAACCTGGATGCGGCGCGCGCGCTGGCCAACCTGCTGGAAGCTAAGGGGCACAGCGTCGCCATCGTCGCCGATGCCCCCTCCGCGCTCGAACTCGGCGGCGCGGAGCCCTTCGCCGTCTACATCCTCGATATCGGCCTGCCCGGCATGGACGGCTACGAACTGGCGCGCCGCCTGCGCGCTTCCGACAGTTCAGCGCCGGCAACCCTGGTCGCGCTGACGGGCTACGGCCAGGCCCAGGACATCGACAAGGCTCTTGCCGCCGGCTTCGACCACCACTTCGTGAAACCGATCGACATCGAGGCGCTGGACCGCATCCTGGCGGCGGCCCACGCTCACTCCAGCAGCGTGGATTCGCCGGCGCCGGCGGGCGCCGGCTGAGGATCGGCGAACTCCGCATACACCCAGTCGTCGCCGGCGCGCACCACGCCTTCCGGCACCAGCGGCGCGCGTTCCGCCACCCGCGACAGCGCGACGCGCATGTAATCGACCCAGATCGGCAGCGCCAGGGTGGAGCCGAACTCGCGTCCGCCGAGCGAACGCGGTTCGTCGTAGCCCATCCATGCCACGCCGACCACGCCGCCGCCGTAGCCGGCGAACCAGCCGTCGAAGGCATTGCTGGTGGTGCCGGTCTTGCCGGCGAGGTCGGTGCGCTTGAGCTGCACCGAGGCTTGCGCGCCGGTGCCGAAGCGCGCCACATCGCGCAGCATGCTGTCGGTGATGAAGGCGTTGCGCGCGTCCAGCACGCGCACCCGCTCCTGCCCCGCCCGGGCGCGGGCATTGTCCACCACCACGCTGCCGTCCTTGTCCTGGATTTTCGCGATCAGCCAGGGCTCGACGCGGTAGCCGCCGTTCGCGACCACGGCGTAGGCGCCGGCCATCTGCAGCGGCGTCACCGCGCCCGTGCCGAGGGCCATGGTGAGGTTGCGCGGATGGCGCGCGGCCTCGAAGCCGAAGCGCTGCAGGAAGTCGCGCGTGTAGTCGACGTCGAGGGTGCGCAGCATGCGCACCGTGGGCACGTTGCGGGAATGCGTGAGCGCGCGCCGCACCGTGATTAGACCTTCGAAGACGCCGTCGTCGTTGCGCGGCGACCAGTCGCCCTCGTTCGCGACTTCGATCGGCTCGTCCAGGATCTGGGTGCCGGGGAAGAAGCCGCGTTCCAGCGCCGCCGAGTACACAAAAGGCTTGATGCTCGACCCCGGCTGGCGCCAGGCCTGGGTCACGTGGTTGAACTTCTGCAGCTGGTAGTCGAAGCCGCCAACCAGCGCGCGGTAGGCGCCGGTGCCGGCGTCGAGCGCGACGAAGGCGGAGGCGACTTCGGGCACTTGCGCGATCGCCCAGGCGTCCTTGCCGGATTTGCTCACGCGGATCACGGCGCCCGGCGCCAGCCGCAGCGCGGCCTTCGCGTTCGACGCCAGCGCCGGGGCAGCGAAGCCCAGGCCCGCGCCGCCGATCTCGATGGTCTCGCCGCCCTGGGTCGCGGCGCGCACCCGCTTGGGCGAAGCGGACAGCACCACGGCCGGCAGCAGCTCGTCGATGACCGGGCGCTTCTGTAGCGCCGCGGCGATCGCCTCCTCGCGCGCTTCGCCGTCCTTGGGCAGCGCGATGCGCGCTTCCGGGCCGCGGTAGCCGTGGCGCCGGTCGTAGGCCAGCACATTGCGGCGCACGGCATCGTAGGCCGCCGCCTGCTCCGCCGCGACGATGGTGGTGGTGACGGTGATGCCGCGCTCGTAGGTCGCCTGGCCGAAGCGGGCGTAGGCCGCCTGGCGCGCGAGTTCGGCGACGTATTCCGCCTTGGCGCTCATCCCGGCGCCGTCGCGCTTCACGTGCAGCGGCTCGGCCAGCGCGCGGCGGTACTGCGCCTCGGAGATGCGCCCCAGTTCGAACATGCGCTTGAGAACCAGGCGCTGGCGCTGCTGCGCGCGCTCAGGGTTGGCCACCGGATTGTGGCGCGACGGGTTCTGCGGCAGCCCGGCCAGCATGGCGAATTCCGCCAGGCTCAGCTGGTCGAGCGGCTTGCCGAAATAGGTACGCGCGGCGCTGGAAAAGCCGTAGGAACGCTGGCCGAGGTAGATCTGGTTCATGTAGACCTCGAGGATCTGGTCCTTGCTCAGCGCGCGTTCGATCTTGTAGGCCAGGGCCGCCTCGGTCAGCTTGCGCGGCAGGGTCTTGTCGCGCGTCAGGAAGAAGTTGCGCGCCACCTGCATCGTGATCGTCGAGCCGCCCTGGAGCGATCCGCCGCCGAGATTGGCCTTGGCCGCGCCCAGCACGCGGATCCAGTCGATGCCGCCGTGGTCGTAGAAGCGTGCGTCCTCGATGGCCAGCACCGCCGCCTTCATCAGCGGCGGGATCTTCCCGATCGGCACGAACTCACGGCGCTCGACGCCGAATTCGCCGATCAGGACCTTGTCGGCCGAGTACACCCGCAGCGGAATCTTGGGCTGGTAGTCGGTAATGGCCTTGATGTCCGGTACGTCCGGCAGCTCCGGCACGATGGAGGCCGCGACGGGGGCCGTGCCGGATGCGAACAGCAGCGCGGCGCCCAGCGCAAGGCGGCATGCAGGGGAAATCCGCCCGGAAGGCTGGGCGAAAAGCCGGATCGATGAATTCATGGGGATAAACGTGAGTTGGTCGGCAGTCGAAGCGTCCTGCCTGCAGCGGCCGGCATGGTCGGTTCGGGGCAGATATTACCTTCATGTGCCGGTGGACGCATGCAAAACGGCTGAGGTATCGCTACATGCTCTCCCTGGGCGCATCAAGCAGTACCGACCAGTTACTGTTTGAATGCTGGTCTCGATGACGTGTCCGATGATCAGCGGGATCTCTTCTTGATCATCCCTGTACAGGCTCAGACTTAAAAATCGGCATGCCTGAGACCGGCTTCATGGAGACTACGAGCTTTTAACAAAACCTTCAGGGCAAGGCGCAGAGTCGAAGGCAGTACCGCTGTACGGCGAGACGATGCAACGCAGCCATGGAGGTTTTGTTAGGCGCTCTAAAACTTCAATACATCATAAAAGGGACCAAGGTCCAAACAAAAAGGCAGGCCACCCATGGTATAGTCGCCGCGTTAAATCAAAGCCCATCGTGCACAAATGAAAACGCAGACTATCGAGGTCCTGGGGAATAACAGCGGCCAATTGGATTCAATGGGGTTGATTCTTACCGTTCGCAACGCGCTCGGTAACGAGAGTGATATTGTGGTCGGATTTCCCGGACTGACGAATGCAACTCGCAGAGCCTACACAGGAGACGCGCTTCTGTACGAGACACCGGTGGGCACCTTCGATATACGCATACTCTACCAAAACAGCACCAAGGTGCGCTTTCTCGTTACCCAACTTTCTCCGACGCCAGGTATAGGCGCCGCTTTTGACTTTTCGGACCCGACAAACCGTCAATTCACACCCGAGGAACGTGAGCGGATCGCCAGCAGCCTGGAAAATGCAAAATTGGAGCTGGCATCGACGCCCACCATTTCGCGCGCGCAGATCGACTTGATCCATCAAAAACTGGACGAAATAAAGGAAGCGTCAACGCGGCTTGGACGAAAAGACTGGATCAACTACACGATCGGAGCCCTTACCAGCATGTGCTCCTCTGCCGCATTCGCGCCCGATGTAACGAAAAACATCTTCACGTCGGTAAACTCTGCATTTTCCTGGCTTTTCGCTAATGCATTGTTATTAATAAACTAACGCATTCACTCATCCATCGAACTGCGGAGATCCGTACAGTTCGATGGTGTCGGCCGCTCTACATGCTTGTCGACCTCAGGCTCACCTGTTCCACGAGCTGAACAATTTGCTCTGTACTTGCTAATCGCCGCGCAGCGCCTTTTCCAGGTCGTCCAGCTCCGCCGGCTTGACCAGGTGGGCATCGAAGCCCGCCTCCTGCGCGCGGCGCCGGTCTTCCGGCGAACCGTAACCCGTGTGCGCCACCAGGCGGATATTGGCCAGCGCCGGATTGCGCTTGATGCGGCGCGCCACTTCGTAGCCGTCCACGCCCGGCAGGCCGATATCGAGCACGATCACGTCCGGCTTGTGGTGCAGCGCCAGCGCCTCGATCTGGCTGGCGTCGGCGGTGGTGCAGGTTTCGTAGCCCATCTCGCCGAGCAGGAAGCCCATCATTTCCATGGCGTCGACGTTGTCGTCGACCAGCAGTACGCGCATACCGGCGCCCTCCTTGTGCGTGCATTGGACATCCCCGTCCGGCTGCGCGGACTGGGTCACGCGCAGCACCGGGAGTTCGACGGTGAAGGTGCTGCCCAGGCCGATGCCCGGGCTGTCGGCCGACAGCCGGCCGCCATGCAGTTCGATCAGGTGCGACACCAGCGACAGGCCGATGCCCAGGCCTTCCGGCGCGCGGTCCGGCGGCACTTCCACCTGGGCGAACATGCCGAAGATGCGCGGCAGGTTGTCCTCGGCGATGCCGATGCCGTTGTCGCGCACGGCGATGCGCACGCGCTCGTGGTTGGCCCCGTCCAGCGTGACGCCGAGCGTGATCTCGCCGCTCTTCGGGGTGAACTTGGCGGCATTGTGCAGCAGGTTGCCGATCGACTGCGCCAGGCGCACCGGGTCGCCCGACACCCAGATCTGCTCGTCCGGCTTGAGCACCTCGAGGTGGTGGCCGCGCGCCGCGATCAGCGGGCCGGCGGTCTCGATCGCCTGGCCGATCACGGCGCCCAGGTCGACCTCCTCGGTGCGCAGGACGATCTTGCCTTCCGAGATCCGGGCCACGTCGAGCAGGTCGTCCACCAGGTGCGCCAGGTGGTCGACCTGGCGGGTAATGACTTCGCGCGCGCGCGCCTGGCGCTCGCCGGCGCCCTCGCCCGTCGCACTGAGCAGCGCAGCCGCGTTGCGGATCGGGCTGAGCGGATTGCGCAGTTCGTGCGCCAGGGTGGCCAGGAACTGGTTCTTGTTGCTGTCGGCCACGCGCAGCAGCGCTTCCATCTCCTTGCGCGCCGTGATGTCGCTGGTGACGCGCGCCACGCGGTAGACCTGGCCGCGCGAGTTCCGCACCGGGAACAGGCGGTCGCGCACCCAGCGCGTCTGGCCGTCGGGCACGCTGATGCGGAATTCCTCGTCGTAGTGGTGCTCGGTGGCCAGCGCTTCCCAGCGCCGGGTCACCGCGGCGCGGTCGTCCGGATGCACGGCATCCAGCCAGGCGCCCGGCTGTTCGCCCAGCGTCTCGGCGCTGCGGCCCCAGATGTCGGCGTAGGCCGGGCTCACGTACACCAGCTCGCGGCCGGGCACGGAGAACATCCAGAACACGTCGTCGATATTGTCGGTCAGCTGGCGGAAGCGCTCCTCGCTGTCGCGCAGGTCGACCTGGGCCTGGCGCATGCGCAGCAGCGCGTTGACGTTGGCGATCAGCTCGTCCGCCTCGATCGGCGCCGCCAGGTAATTGTCGGCGCCGCCCTCCAGGCCGCGGATCTTGTCGGCGCGCCCGGTCAGCGCGGCCGAGGTCTGCAGCACCAGCACCTTGCTGGTCTCGGAGTCGGCCTTGATGCGGCGGCATACTTCGATGCCGTTGATGTCCGGGAGCTTCACGTCGAGCAGCACCAGGGCCGGCGCCGTGCGCTTGACGATGTCGAGCGCGTCGGTGCCGTTGGCCGCTTCGGTCACCTGGAACCCGGCGCTTTGCAGGATGCGGGTCTTGGCGTAGCGGGCGCCGTCGTTGTCGTCGACGTTGAGGATCAGGGTCGAATTGGCGTTCATGGTTCGTTTCCGTCATTCTCCGCCGGCGGCGGTGGCCGGCGTGGCAGGGTAAGCGTGAATGTCGAGCCGACGCCCACCGTGCTGGCGACATCGACCCTGCCGCCGAGCAGCCCGGCGAGCTTGCGGCATAACGGCAGTCCAAGCCCGGTCCCCTTGCTGCGCCGCTGCAGCGGGTGCTCGATCTGGCTGAACTCTTCAAAAATCAGTTGCAGGTTGTCCGGGCCGATGCCGATGCCGGTGTCGGCCACCCCGAAGGAGATGGTATCCGCTTCCTGGTCGAAGGTCGCGAACACCAGCACCGAACCGTGCTCGGTGAACTTGAGCGCGTTCGAGATGAAGTTGCGCAGGATCTGCTGGATCTTGCCTTCGTCCGAATGGAAGGCTTCCTCGATGCAGGAGGGCTCGAAGATCAGCTCCACGCGGCCTTCGTCCACCAGCGGCCGCATCATGCCTTTCAGGGTGCGGAACAGGTTCTCCACCACCACCGGCTCGATCGCCAGCTGCACCCGGCCGGCCTCGATCTTGGCCAGGTCGAGCAGGTCGTTGACCAGTTCCGACAGGTCCCCGGCGGCCGTGGCGATGAACTTCACCTGGCGTTCCTGCTCCACGGTCAGGTCGCCGTCCATGCGGTCCAGCAGCAGCTGGGCCAGCGCGCGGATCGAGGACAGCGGCGTGCGCAGCTCGTGGCTGGTGTTGGACAGGAAGCGCGACTTCATCTCGTCGGCGCGGCGCAGGCGCTCGGCCTTGTCCTCGATCTCGGCGTACAGCGCCACGATGCCGCGGTTGGTGTCCTCCAGCTCGCGCGTGAGCGAGAGCAGGTCCTCCTGGCGCTCGCGCAGCTCGGCCAGGGTGGCCAGCAGTTCCTGGTTCTGGAGCTGCAGCTCGTGCATGGTGTTCGAGACCGGGCTGTCGGCCAGGCGCGCGCCGATCTCCGCCAGGCGCGCGGGGGTAACCCGCTCCTGGGGCGGCAGCGCCTTGCGCACCGTAACGGTGGTGGCGCCCTGCACGCCCGGGTCGACTTCGCAAGCGTCCATCAGGCGGTGCGCGGTGATGATCGCCAGCTCGTGCAGCGACTGCGGATTGGTGTCGGCCTCCGGCGGCAAAGCCGCCACGGGCGGCCCGCTGCCCGCATTGACCAGCACCTCGAGATGCTGGCGTCCGGCCATGTCGCGCAGCTGGAACTGGGCGCGCCCGCCGGATCCCTGGTGGCAGGCGCCGCGCGCCACTTCCGACACGGCGGTGGCGATGCGCACCTGGTCCTGCTGCGAGAAGCCCAGCAGCGCCGAGATCTGGCGCGCGCGCTGGCGCACCAGGACCACGTCCTGGTCGCTGTCCAGCCCGACGCTGAGGATGCGCTGTACGTTCACCGCCCGCTCCCGTGCCGTTTGACGACCAGGACCAGCGCATCGTCGCGGCGCCGGATGTAGTCGCGCATCAGGATCGCCGCGATCAGGGCCGGGCTGCGTCCCTCCAGGCCCGGGTAGCGCCCCAGGTCCCACTGGGTCTGGATGCCGTCCGAGTGCAGGATGCACAGGGCGCCGGGCGGAAACGGCAGCGTGAATTCCTGCACCTTGCGCATGTTGTGGCCGACGATGCCATTGTGCGAGACCAGGGCGCGGCGCGTGCCGTCCGTCACGCAGCCCGCGATGTTGCCTACGCCAGCGAAACGCAGCTCGTCGCGCTCGTAGTCCAGGCGCGCGGCGGCCAGCGCCGCGCCGCGCGTGATACGCAGGGCATCGTGGGCGGCGTGCACCAGCTCACCGGCTTCCAGGCCGGGGCGCAGTTCCAGCGCGCCGATGGCCGCGTTGGCGGCGCGCTCCGCTTCCGGCCCGTGACCGAGGCCGTCGGCCACCACCAGGCTGGCGCCGTGTCGTCCGCAGCTGACCGCCCAGCCGTCGCCGCAGGCTTCCTCGCCCGCCATCGGCATCCACAGCGCGCCCACTTCGAGCCCGCAGTGTTCCGGCGGCGGCACGTCGCGCCACAGGCGCATGAAGAATACCGAGCCCTTGCCGTGCTCCGAGTACACGTCGAACTCGTCGGACAGGCGGCGCAGCGCACCCAGGCCGGTGCCCGCCGTGCCGGCAGTCGAGACGCCGTCGGTCAGGCTGTAGGCCAGGTCGGCGATGCCGGGGCCCTTGTCCATGGCCAGCACGTCGATGCCGACGCCGGACGCCGACTGCGCCGCGCCGACGTGGATCTCGCCTTCGCCCGCATGCTTGAGGATATTGGTGGCGGCCTCGGTAATGATCAGGGCCAGCTGGCCGGCGCGCGTCTCGCTGTAGCCGAGCGCATCGGCCAGCTTCTGTCCCGCCCGGCGCACCGCCGACACATCGCTGGCGTGCAGGATGGCGAACACGGTATGCGGCGTCCGCGAACTGATCAGCGTTTCCATTTGACCACCAGGACGGCTGTCCCCTCGCCTGGACGGCTGTCGATGTCGAATTCGTCGACCAGGCGCTTGGAGCCGCCCAGGCCCAGGCCCAGGCCGCCGCCGGTCGTGAAGCCGTCGCGCAGCGCGCTGTCGAGGTCGGAAATGCCCGGGCCGGCGTCCAGGAACAGCAGGCCGACGCCGTGGCGCACGCCGTCCGAGAGCGCGTCGAGGCAGACCTCGCCGCCGCCGCCGTACTTCAGGGTATTGCGCGCCAGCTCGCTGGCGGCGGTGACCAGCTTGGTCTGGTCGACCAGGGACAAAGCGATCGCCACCGCACGTTCGCGCACCTGCTTGCGCAGCCCGACCACGTCCTCGTCCGAACGCAGCGGCAGGATCACCCGCCCCGTACGCTGCTGGCGGTGGCGCTCCAGCAACTCGGACTCGAACAGGACTGCATTGGTATGCGCGTCAACCATCACTGGTAGCTCTTTCCTAGCAGGGACATTCCCTTTTCGACGTTGAGCGCGGTCTTCACGCCGTGCAGGGTCAGGCCCAGCTCCACCAGCGTGATCGCGACCGCGGGCTGCATGCCCACGACGACCGTCTGGGCGTCCAGCACGCGCGCCATGGCGGCAGTGTTGCTGATCATACGCCCGATGAAGGAATCGACCAGGTCGAGCGCGGAGATGTCGATCAGCACGCCCTTGGCGTTGTCGCGCACGATCCTTTCGGTCAGGTCGTCCTGCAGGGTCATGGCGAGGCGGTCATGCATGTCGACCTGGATCGTCACGAGCAGCAGGTCGCCCATGCGCAAGATAGGTATCCGTTCCATGGGGCTGCTCTCAGGCCTGCTTGGCGATCAGCGCGGTGCCGGTGCGCTCGAGCGCAACCAGGAAGGCGTCGGCCAGGGTGGCCTTGGTGATCACGTCTTCCAGGTTCACGCCCAGGTGCACGATGGTCTGCGCGATCTGCGGGCGGATGCCGCTGATGATGCAGTCCGCACCCATCAGGCGGGCGGCGGCAATGGTCTTCATCAGGTGCTGGGCCACCAGGGTGTCCACGGTCGGCACGCCGGTGATGTCGATGATGGCGATGATGGCGCCGGTGTCGACGATCTTCTGCAGGATGTTTTCCATCACCACCTGGGTGCGGGCCGAGTCCAGGGTGCCGATCAGGGGCAGCGCCAGGATGCCGTTCCACAGCTTGACGACCGGGGTCGACAGTTCCAGCAGCTCCTGCTGCTGGCGCACGATGATCTGGTCCTTGGTCTTCTGGAATACCTCGATGGTGTACAGGCCGAGCTTGTCCAGCAGGGTGTTGATGGTCCACGAGGCTGACGCCAGCGATTGCGGATCGGCGGCGAAGGCCTCGCGCAGGCGCGCGAACACCGGCTGCTTGAGCGAGAACACGAAGGTCGCGGTGTCGCTCGGGGTGGAACCCGACCTGGCGCGGGTGGACGAGATCTCGGCCAGCAGGTCGCGCACATCGTCCCAGGAGCGATGCTCGATGTTCTCCAGTTCGCCGGCACGGGTGGCGGCGGTGAAGGTCGCCAGGAACTGCTGGCAGTGGCTGCGCAGTTGTTCGCGGGTCGCGCTGGTACCGCGCACGGCAAGCGCTTCCAGCTGGGCCAGCCATTCGGCACCGATCGCCGCTTCGTTTTCCTGCAACATCTGGCTGATGCGGCCTGCGTCATCCTTGGTGGTCATCGATCGATCCCTTTTTATAGCGTTGTCGGTTGATTACTCTGCAGGGCAGTACGCATTTCCCGTGCAGATACACGAATGAGTTAAACAGCCAACTATACCATTTCATACATAAAAGGCATGGCACGGTTGAGTTGTCTCATGGATATTTTTGCTGCCATTTTTGAAAAACTGCGAACCGGGTCCGAAATGTGTCCCGCGCCCCTCTCAAAGGTGAAATTCCGCCTTCCTGCCTGCCGTGCTTTCCCGGCGATGCGCATACGCGTACAGGACCGGCAGGAGCAGCAAGGTCAGCACTGTGGACGAGACGATCCCGCCGATCACCACCGTCGCCAGCGGCCGCTGCACCTCGGCCCCGGTGCCGGTCGCCAGCGCCATCGGCACGAACCCGAGCGAAGCCACCAGCGCCGTCATCAGGACCGGGCGCAGGCGCGCCATCGCCCCCTCCTCCACCGCCTGGACCAGCGGCATGCCGTTCTCGCGCAGGCTGCGGATGAAGGACACCATCACCAGGCCGTTGAGCACCGCCACCCCGCTCAGGGCGATGAAGCCGACCGCCGCCGAGATCGACATCGGTATGCCGCGCAGCCACAGGGCGCAGAGCCCGCCGGTGAGCGCGAACGGGATGCCGGTGAAGACCAGCAGCCCGTCCCTGGCATTGTTGAAGACCAGGTAGAGCAGCGCGAACACCAGCGCCAGCGCGGCCGGCACCACCAGCCGCAGGCGCCCGGCGGCGGCCTGCAGGTGCTCGAACTGTCCGCCCCAGCTGGTCCAGTAGCCCGCCGGGACGCCGACCCGCCGCGCCACGCGCTCCTGCGCCTCGGCCACGAAGGAGCCGATGTCGCGCCCGCGCACGTTGGCCGTGACCACCACGCGGCGCTTGCCCTGCTCGCGGCTGAACTGGTTGGGGCTGGGCGCCAGCGCGAAGGAAGCGATCTCGCCCAGGGTGATGAAGCTGTGCGGCATGCCTTCTTTCGCGGGCAGCGCCACCGGCAGGCGCTTGAGCGCGTCGATGTCGCCGCGCACCGCTTCCGGCAGGCGCACCACGATGTCGAAGCGGCGGTCGCCCTCGAACACGATGCCGGCCGCGCGCCCGGCGGTGGCGGTGGCGACCATCTCCTGCACGTCGCCGATGTTCAGGCCCATGCGCGCGGCGCGCTCGCGGTCGACCTCGATCTGCAGCATCGGCAGGCCCGTGGTCTGCTCGACCTGCACTTCGCTCGCCCCATTCACTTTGCGGAGTTCGGCCGCGATGCGCGCGGCGGTGGCGTTCAGCACCTCCAGGTCGTCGCCGAACACCTTCACGGCCACGTCGCTGCGCACGCCGGAAACCAGCTCGTTGACGCGCAGCTGGATCGGCTGGCTGAATTCGTAGCTGTTGCCCGGCAGCCGGTCGAGGGTGCGGCGGATGGCCTCCAGCAGTTCCTCGCGCGTCTTCTTCGGGCGCGGCCAGTCCTGTTCCGGCTTGAGCATGATGATGCCGTCCGCCACGCTGGGGGGCATCGGGTCGGACGCGATCTCGGCGGTGCCGATGCGCGCGAACACGCGCTCGATCTCGGGATAGCCGCGCATCAGGGCGGTCTCGATCTGCTGCTGCATCTTCACCGACTGGCTCAGGCTGGTGCCCGGCACCCGCACCGTGAGCACGGCCAGGTCGCCTTCGTTCATGGTGGGGATGAATTCCAGGCCCAGGCGCGTGGCCATCAGGCCTGACATGGCCAGCACGATGGCGGCGAAGACCAGCGCCACCGGGCGGTTGGCCATCGCATAGCGCAGGCACGGAGCGTACCAGCGGCGCGCCGCGTGCATGGCGCGGCTCTCCTTTTCCACCACGTTGCGGCCGATGAACAGGGCCACCGCGGCCGGCACGAAGGTGAGCGACAGGATCATCGCGCCCAGCAGCGCGATCACCACCGTGAAGGCCATCGGGTGGAACATCTTGCCCTCGATGCCGGTGAGCGCGAAGATCGGCAGGTAGACGATCATGATGATCAGCTGGCCATAGACGAGCGGCCGGCGCGCCTCCCGGGCGGCCTGGAACACTTCCTCGAAGCGTTCCTCGCGCCGCAGTTCGCGCCCCAGCCTCGACTGCGCCTGCGCGATGCGGCGCACGCAGTTCTCGACGATCACCACGGCGCCGTCGACGATGATGCCGAAGTCGAGCGCGCCCAGGCTGAGCAGGTTGGCGCTGACGCGGTTGCCGACCATGCCGGTGAAGGTGAACAGCATCGCCAGCGGAATCACCAGCGCGGTGAGCAGGGCGGCGCGGATATTCCCCAGGAAGAGGAACAGCACCGCCACCACCAGCACCGCGCCTTCGAGCAGGTTGGTGCGCACGGTGGCGATGGCGCGTTCCACCAGGTCGGTGCGGTCGTACACCGTGACCGCCTTCACGCCCTTGGGCAGGCTGCGGTTGATTTCCATCATGCGCTGGTCGACGGCGCGCGAGACGGCCCGGCTGTTCTCGCCCAGCAGCATGAACACGGTGCCCAGCACCACTTCCTGCCCGTTCTCGGTGGCCGCGCCGGTGCGCAGCTCGCGCCCCACCGAGACCTCGGCCACGTCGCGCACCCGCACCGGGATGCCGTTCACCGTGGTGACCACGATGTTGCCGATGTCGGCCGTGGAGGCGGCCTGGCCGGGCGCGCGTACCAGGTACTGCTCCCCTTCGCGCTCGATGTAGCCGGCGCCGACATTGCTGTTGTTCTTCTCCAGCGCGCTCACGATGTCGGCCAGCTCCAGGCCATAGGACGACAGGGTGGCCGTGTCCGGCGCCACCAGGTATTCCTTGTCGAAGCCGCCGATGGAGTTGATCTCGGTGACGCCCGGCACGGTGCGCAATTGCGGCTTGATGATCCAGTCCTGGATCTCGCGCAGGTCCGTCGGCGTGTAGGGCGTGCCGTCCGGCTTCCTGGCGCCCGGCTCCGTCTCCACGGTCCACAGGTAGATCTCGGACAGGCCGGTGGCGATCGGGCCCATCGCCGGCACCGCGCCCGGCGGCAGCTGGCCGCGCGCGTCCTGCAGGCGCTGGCTGACCAGCTGGCGCGCGAAGTGGATGTCGGTGCCCTCCTTGAATACCACCGTCACTTGCGACAGGCCGTAGCGCGACAGGGAGCGGAACTGCTCCAGCCCCGGCAGGCCGGACAGCACGGCTTCGATCGGATAGGTGATGCGCTGCTCGGTCTCCAGCGGCGAGTAGCCCGGCGCATGGGTGTTGATCTGCACCTGCACGTTGGTGACGTCGGGCACGGCGTCGATCGGCAGGCGCTGGTAGTTGTAGATGCCGAGGACGGCCATGGCGAGCACCGCCAGCATGACCAGCCAGCGGTGGGCGATGGAGGCCCGGATGATACGGTTGAACATGGGTCGCCCTGTCCTCAATGGTGGTCCGCGGCGCCCTTGCCCTGCTCGGCCTTGATGGCGAAGCTGCCGGCGGCGGCGATGCGCTCCCCGGCGCGCAGGCCGGAAGTGATTTCGACGTAGCGCCCGTCCGAGCGGCTGGTGGCCACCGGCTGGGCCACGAAGCCCTCCGGCACGCGCTTGTAGACCACCTGGCGCCCGTCGTCGGTCTGGATGGCTTCGCGCGGGACGGCCACCGCCACCTGGCTGGCGCCGGTGACCACGTCGACGTTCACCGCCAGGCCCGGGCGCCAGGCGGCGCCGGGATTGGCCAGCACCACGCGCGCGGTGGCGGCGCGCGAGGCCTCGCCCACCAGCGAACTGACGAAGCTCACCTTGCCCGGCGCCGAGGTGCTGGAGGCGATCGAGCGGATCACGGCGTCGGTGCCGACGCGCACGATGTCGAGGTCCTTGGCCGGCACCACGACGTCGGCCCACACGGTGGACAGGTCGGTCAGGGTGAACACGCGGGTGTCGGCCTCCACCACCTCGCCCAGGGTGATGTGCTTTTCGACGATCACGCCGTCGAAAGGCGCGCGGATCTGCAGGCGGTTGGAGCCGCCGGCCGCGCCGGCCCCGAGCGCCTGCAGCTGCTGGCGGGCGCTGCGCAGGGCATTCTGCGCTTCGTGCAGCTCGTGCTCGGCCTTGAGGAAATCCTGGCGCGCGGAGATCTTCTCTTCCCACAGCATCTTCTCGTCCGCATGCAGCTTGCGCGCATAGGCCAGGCGCTGCTGCGCCGCCGCCAGCGCGGCGCGCTGGGCCGCCACGTCGGCGCTGGCGACCACCGCCAGCACCTCGCCCTTGCGCACGCGGTCGCCCAGGTTGGCGGGGACCAGCTCCACCGCCCCGGCCGCGCGCGGCGTGACGTGGGCGGTGCGGTCTTCGTTGAGGGCGATCTGGCCGGGCATGCGGATGAAGGTCTCCATCTGCCTGGGGCCGGCATCCTGCAGCGTAATGCCGGCGGCTTGCACCTGCGCGTCGCTGAAGCGGATGACGCCATCTTCCTTGTGCCCGGCGCCGTGTTCTTCCTGGCTGCTTTCTTCGGCATGCTCGTCTTGTACCGCGGGCGCGCGGCCGCGCACCAGCACCAGCGCCGCGATGGCCAGGGCCACCGCCAGCATGGCGGCCACCACTTTCATTTGCTGCTTGTTCATGGGTTCTCCTGGACGGCGGACGCGCCGGTCAGCCGTGCGATGTCGGCCGCCGCGCGATGGCTGTCGGCGGCGGCGTTCAGATACTGGGTGGTCGATTGGAACAGCGTGCGCTGGGCGTCGAGCACGTCGAGGATGCCGAACTTCCCGAGCTCGAAGCCCCGGCTCGCGGCGCGGTAGGCGCTTTCGGCGCCGGGCAGGATCTCGGCCGCGATCAGCGCGCTCTCTTCCAGCGCGGCCGTGAGGCGGGCATGGGCCTGGGCCAGCTCGGACTGCAACCGGACGCGCTCGGCCTCCTCTTCGCCCCGCGCCTTGTCGACGCGACGTAGCGCCTCGACCAGCGCGCCCTGGTTGCGGTCGAACAGCGGGAGCGGCAGCGAGAGCCCGACCACGGCCTGGTCGCGCTCGTCCAGTCCTTCGCGGCGGGTGCCGACGATCAGGGTCAGGTCGGGGACGCGGCGGCTCCGTTCCACTTGCGCCAGCGCCTCGCGATGCCCCACCTGGGCGCGCGCACGCTGCATGGCGGGCGACTGTTCCAGCCGGGCGGCAAGCTGCGGCAGCGGCGCGGCCACCGGCAAGCCGTCGGCCGGGACGGCGATCCGCAGCGCCGCGGCCTCCCCTCCCCACAGCGCGGCCAGCCGGATGCGCGCACTGTCCAGGTTCCGCGCAGCCTGGATCACCTCGATCCGCGCGCAGGCCTGGGCCACGCGGGCGCGGGTCTCGTCCACGGGCGAGACCTTGCCCGCCTCGACGCGCCTGGCCGCCACCTCGGCGGCGCGGGCCGCAAGAGCGGCCAGCTCCTGCGCCATGCGGTGGCGCTCGCCGGCGGCGGCCAGCTCGTAGTAAGCGGCGGTGGTGTCGGCGCGCACCTGGACGCGCAGGTCCGCCAGCGCGAGCGCCGCCAGGCCGCGTTCGTGGCGCGCGGCATCGACGCGGGCGGCGCGCTTGCCTCCCAGTTCGAACGGAATGCTCAGCTGGGCCGTGGTGGCGCGGCTTTCGCGCCGCTGGCCTTCGCGCAGCACCTCCAGCTCAGGGTTGGGCAGGGCCTTGGCCTGCGCCAGCGCGCCGTCCTGGGCCGCGACTTCGCCGGCGGCGGCGCGCAGCGCGGGATTGGCGCGCAGGGCCAGGCCGACGGCGTTCTCCAGCGTGAGGGGCGCGCCGGGCTGCGCCGCGGCAGGCGCCAGGATCGCCGCGAGCAGGATTGCCGCCAGGGTGAGCGGCTTCAACAGGGATGTCATGGTGTGGCTCCGAACAGGTCAAGGTTCGGCGGGCACCGTGCGCCGCGCGAGCGGCATGATGGATCTGGTCTCCCGCCGGGTCAGGCGCGGAGCGGGCGGTCTGGCGGCGGGATCAGGTCGGGGATGTGCGAGACATAGCGCCGCAGCTCGCCGCGCAGGTGCGGCGCGCCTTTCGGCAGCGGGAGGTCGGGATTGGCGGAAGGGAGCGCGCCGGCCGACAAATGGTGGCAGATGTCGCAGCCGCTGTCACAGCAGGGCTTGGCGTCGCCGCTGTCGTCGCCGGCGGCCTGTTGCTGGTCGATCGCCTGGCTGGTTTGCTGGACGACCTTGCCCTCGTCGCCGATGCAGCACGCGCAGGCCGCCGCCCAGGCAGCCTGGAACGGCATGATCGCGAGCAGCAGGATGATCAGGAGGCGTTTCATCGGATTTCCGGTTCGGCACGAATGCGCCCGAGGCGCGTTACATAGTGTGCACGAAAAATCCGGCAATGGCTATAGCGGCAAGGCGCGCAGCCGGCGTCAGGCGATCGTCACCGGTGGGAAGATGCGCACCTGCGTGACCTTCCCGGTCTGCCTGTCGATGAGGAAGATCAGCAGGTAGCCCTTGCCGTAGCGGCTTTCGACGGTGGTGGGGCCGACGAAGTAGGCCAGGTCTTCCGGGCGTTCGGCGGCGCCGGTCGGTTCGCCGAGCAGGTCCCTGACCTCGTCGCCGCTGAGCCGTTCGGGCGGATACTGGCTCAGGAAGGAGGCGAGCATGCGGCCGCGGCCGACCTGGTCCGCCCCGGCCCATGCCTGCGGCGTGAAGAACTCGTCGCCGAGCGTGTGGATCTGCGCCTCGACGGTGTAGTCCGAGCAGCCTTGCAGGAGGCCGAGCGCCAGCAGGCAAGCGAGGATCCTTTTCATCAGCATTCCGGTCTGCGCTCCTGGAAGCATGGCGAACTCGGCCATT
>CBIHLT010000042.1:0-27262 GCA_966210615.1 uncultured Massilia sp. | reverse complement strand
CCCTTGCCCGCAAGGGCCCGCCCAAGCCCGCCGACGCCGTCAACCGGATCGGCGGCGACGTCGCGCCGCACGAGATGCGCGACCCCTTCGACATCGGGGAGGCGCTGACCACCTTGGCCGAACGGGGCGACCCCGTCACCGTTTTCCCGGCCGGCTGCCTGGAACCCTTGCTCGCGCGGGTCGAATCGGTCGACCCGGAGCTGCCCCACTTTGTCCTGGACTTCACCGGCAGCGAGATGCCGCCGGCGGGCAAGCTGACCTTCGTCGCCTCGATCGGCGGCAATGCCAAGCTGCAGTTCGACCTGGAAGGAGAATGGCCGGAGCTGCCGGGGCGGCCCTGCCAGGTGCATGCCGAGTTTCCGGAAACCTGCCTGGTGCTGAACCGGCGGGCGGCACGGCGGATCGAGACGCCGGTCGGCGTGAACTACACGGCCAGTTTTGCGCTGCAGGGGCGGCAGTACGAGCTGCCCCTGTACGACTTTTCGCAGGGCGGCGTGGGGCTGCGGGCGTCGCCGGAGCAGTGCTTCGGGCTGACGATCGGGAAGAAGATCACCGGCGCGCGGCTGGAGCTGGGGCCGGCCCTCACCCTGATCGCGGACCTGGAGGTGCGCCTGCTGCGGCCGTTCAAGACCTTCCTGCTCGGGGATCAGGTGCAGATCGGGTGCAGTTTTGCGAGTATTTCGATGCAGATGCAGCAGACGCTGGAGCGGTTCGTGACCAGCGGGGTGCCGGAGCGGAGGGCGCGGTAAGCTCCGGTCGGTGTTTGCGGTGCTTTGATCGCTGCGGATTTAGCTTGGGAACTTGGGTCCCCGCCTTCGCGGGGATGACGTGCTGAGGGAGCGGGCGGAACCAGCGTTTGCGCTGCTCTGCGTTAGCTGTAAAACCGTCATCCCCGCGCAGGCGGGGACCCAAGTTTGCTAGCAAACCTAAACAGCCACGCTCTGCGCCCAAGCCAGCGCCGACAGATGCGCCTTGTTCACCTGCAGCGGACTGATATCCAGCGACGCCGCCAGCGAGGCCACCAGGTTCGAATTCAGCTCGCAGGCCTCCGCCAGCGCCAGGTAGGGCCCATACTTGCCCTCGCGCTTGAGCAGTGCCAGCACCACCTCTTCCGGCAGCGGAATGGTCTCCAGCACCTCCTGCATCGGCAGCCCGAGCAGGCGGTCCAGCAGCGAGAACATCCCCGCCACGAACAGGTTCTCCCCTTCCCCGCGCCCCAGGCGCATCTCGCCCAGCAGCTCGGCCAGGCGGCCGCGCACGACGGCGGTTTCCATCAGCACCGGCGAGAAGCCGCTCTGGCTGGCCGTGGCCAGCAGCAGCACCAGCCAGCGGTACAGCGGCGCGTAGCCCATCAGCGCGATCGCCTGGCGCAGCGACTGCACCTCGCGTCCGGCGCCGAAGCCGGCGGAATTGATGAAGCGCAGCAGCTTGTAGGTGAGCGCAGGATCGCGCTTGAGCACGTCCTCGAGCTTGGGCACGTCATCGTTGTTCTGCACCATCTGCATCAGCTGCAGGATCGTGCTCTGGGTCGGGTTCATGCCCTTGACCGGATTGCCCGGCCGCGGGGTCAGGTGCAGCTTGCCGACAAAGGCGTCCAGCCCCAGCGCCGCGCAGGCGTCGAAATCGGCCCAGGTGGCCACCGGACGGCCCACCATGCGCATCGCCGAATGCTTGGCGGCCGCATAGGTGCGCGCCTGCTCGCCCACGTCGGCGCCGGTGAAGCGCACTTCGACCCAGGAGGCGTAGGGCGACAGGTTGCGCGCCAGGATGTTGAGGTCGGCGCCACGGATCGAGATCCCGACTCCTCCTGCGCGCACCGCCTGCACGGCGGCGCGCACACTGGTGTCGGCCAGGTCGCGGATGTTAAGAGTCAGCACCGTCTTCTCGGGCGGCAGCGCGTGCAGCGCATCGGTGCTGAGCATGGCCGGCACCGCGTCGAGGAACAGCAGCTTGTCGCGCAGCAGCCAGCCGTGCTCTTCGTGCTGGACGTGCTCCGCCACGAAGCCGACCAGGTCCTCCAGCTCCTGGGAACTGGAGGCCTGGCCGTCCTGCTGTTGCCACGAAAGTTCGTAGCCGATGACCCGCTGCCTGGCATCCAGCAGCGGTTCACGAACGATGAAGTTTGTTTGATGCATGATGCGCCGTGGTGGGATCAACCGGTGGTATGACTACCCGAGCTATGGCAAAGTTGCGCGGCGCGGCGCTCAGAATCCGAGACTGTCCAGCAGGTCGTCGACCTGGCCCTGGTCGGCCACGACTTCGCTCCGGCCTTCCGGATTGATCTGCGGACCGTTCAGCAGGCCGTTGTCCAGCTCGCGCTTGATTTCGCTGGGCGCAAAGTCGATCAGGACCTGCACCAGCTGCTTCTCGAGGTTCTGGGCGATGCCCGTGATGCGGCCGATCACCTGGCCGGTCAGGTCCTGGAAGTCCTGGGCCATCATGATGTTCATCAGCTCGCCGCGCGTGGTCACCGCCGCGGCGCGCGACTCGTCGAGCGAGGCGATGGTGCGCGCGGCCAGCGCACGCCAGTCGGCGTCGCTTGCGCCATGGTCGAGCAGGGCTTGCCAGCTCTTGCCGAGCTCGGCCGAACGGGTCTCGATGGCGTCCTGCAGCGGCGAGGCGGAGTCGGTCGCGTCCAGCACCTTCTTGGCGGCCTGCTCGGACAGGCGCGCCACGTAGTCGAGGCGGTCGCGCGCGTCCGGGATGTCGCTGGCGGCCTTTTCGATCAGCTTGTCGAGGCCCAGCCCGCGCAGGCTTTCGTGCAGCGCGCGGGTCATGTGGCCGATCCGGCTCAGGACCTCCTCGTGGGAGCCCTGGTCGGGGTTCTGCTCAAGCATCTCAGGCTCCGGCTTTGTCGAGTTTTTCGAAGATCTTGTTCAGCTTTTCGTCCAGGGTCGCGGCCGTGAACGGCTTGACCACGTAGCCGCTGGCGCCCGCCTGGGCGGCGGCGATGATGTTTTCCTTCTTGGCTTCCGCGGTCACCATCAGCACCGGCAGCTTGGCCAGCGCGGGATCGGCACGGATGTTTTGCAGCATCGTCAGGCCGTCCATGTTCGGCATGTTCCAGTCCGACACCACGAAATCGAACTGCTCGCTGCGCAGCTTGGCCAGCGCCATCACGCCGTCTTCGGCCTCGTCGACGTTGGCATAACCCAGTTCCTTCAGCAGATTCCGCACGATGCGGCGCATCGTCGAGAAATCGTCAACAACCAAAAACCGCATCTTTGGATCAGCCATGAATTACTCCGTTTGAATCTTTACTCTGGTTAGATGGTAAGCGCTGCACTTTACAGGCTCAAGAATAGCATTTTTGTTGCCCTACGGCGATAAAATGGTCTGAAAAGCACCTCGTCCGGATCAAACGCGCAACGCCCGGCTGCCTTGCGCGGCCAGTTGGTCCATGACCATGCGCGGCAAGGCCTGCAGCGGCCCCACTTCGTGGGCCGCGCCGATGGCGATCGCCTCGCGCGGCATGCCGAACACGACGCACGTTGCCTCGTCCTGGGCGACGTTCCAGGCGCCGGCCTGGCGCATCTCGAGCATGCCGGCGGCGCCGTCTTTCCCCATGCCGGTCAGGATAACACCAACCGCATTCTTGCCGGCGGCCTGGGCAGCCGAACGGAACAGCACGTCCACCGAGGGACGGTGGCGGTTCACGGGGGGCGATTGTTCGATGCGGGTCATGTAGTTGGCGCCCGAACGGCTCAGGAGCAGGTGCGAATGGCCGGGTGCGATGTAGGCATGGCCCGGCAGCACGCGCTCGTTGCCCTGCGACTCGATCACGCTGATCTTGCACAGCGAATCGAGGCGCTTCGCGAAGGAGGACGTGAAGCCTTCCGGCATGTGCTGGGCGATCAGGATGCCCGGGCAGTCCGAGGGCATCTGCATCAGGAATTCGCGGATCGCCTCGGTGCCGCCGGTGGAGGCGCCGATGATGATCAGTTTCTCAGACGAAATCAGTGGGCTGCGCAGGGCCGACAGGGGCGTACCGGGCGCCTGGGGCTGGGCACGGCGCGGAGTGATGCGGGCACGCGCGGCGCCCCGGATCTTGTCGGCGATCATGTCGGCGTACTCGCGCATCCCGGTCTGGATCGACAGCTTGGGCTTGGTCACGAAGTCGACCGCGCCCAGTTCCAGCGCGCGCATCGTGATTTCCGAACCGCGCTCGGTCAGCGAGGACACCATCAGGACCGGCATCGGGCGCAGGCGCATCAGCTTTTCCAGGAAGTCGAGGCCGTCCATTTTCGGCATCTCGACGTCCAGGGTCAGCACGTCCGGGTTGTGCTTCTTGATCAGTTCGCGCGCGACGAGCGGATCGGGGGCCGTGGCCACCACTTCCATGTCGGGCTGGGAGTTGACGATCTCGCTCATCACGCTGCGGATCAGTGCGGAGTCGTCGACAATCAGCACCTTGGTCTTCATTGTTCGTCCCTTTCAGCTCAGAACAGGTCAAAACAGGTCGATGGCGCCGCCGACCGGCTCGACCTTGAGCCGCTTGGCGTAGTCGAGTTCGCGCTTCGCCAGCGTATCGTTGTGGGTTTGCATCAGCTTCTTCACCAGCACCTTGCCGGTCTTGGGAAAGAAATACACCTTGCGCGGGTAGATGTCGTTCAGGTCCTCGGCCAGCACCGGAATGCGCTCGGTCTTCAGGAACTGGGTCACGAAGGCGGCGTTGCGCTCGCCCACGTTCATGGCCGAGAAGCCGCGCAGCACCGCGCCGCCGCCGAACACCTTGGCTTCCAGGTGTTCGCGCCGCGCGCCCGCCTTGAGCAGGTCGTTGATCAGGACCTCCATCGCGAACGTCCCGTAGCGCATCGAGGCCGACACCGGGCTGGAGGCGTCGCCGCCGTCCGGCAGCATGAAGTGGTTCATGCCGCCCAGGCCCGTCATCCGGTCCCGGATGCAGGCCGACACGCAAGAGCCGAGCACCGTCACGATCAGCATGTTCTTGCCGGTGTAGTAGTACTCGCCCGGCAGGATCTTGGCCGCTTCGACGTCGAAGGTGCGGTCGTAGTAGACATTGGTGGCGAACTGGCTGTTCATGGTGATTCACCTGATGGGCTCAGGCGCCCCGTTGGTCCAGCTCATACACGGTCTTGCCGCGCAGGCGCAGCGAGTCCGACACATACAGGAAATTCTCGGAATGCCCGGCGAACAGCAGCGAATCGCGCTTCATCAGCGGCACGAAGCGGCTGAGGATCTTGCGCTGGGTATCCTTGTCGAAGTAGATCATCACGTTGCGGCAGAAGATCGCGTCGAACGGACCCTCCACCGGCCAGCCGTCGGCCAGCAGGTTGAGCTGCTTGAAGCTGACCAGGTTGCGCAGCTCGGGGCGCACGCGCGCCATGCCTTCATGGCTGCCCTTCCCTTTCAGGAAGAAGCGCTTGAGGCGCGCGCTATCGAGCTTGTCCACGCGCTCCATCGGATACACCCCGTTGGCGCCGGTGGCCAGCACATTGGTGTCGATGTCGGTGGCGACGATCTGCACCGGCGGCGTCAGGGTATTGAAGGCCTCGCAGGCCGTCATCGCGATCGAGTAGGGTTCTTCGCCGGTGGAGGCGGCCGAGCACCACACGGTCAGGGTGCGGCGCTCGCGCTGGTGGCGGGCCACCAGGTGCTCGGCCAGCAGCGGGAAGTGATGCGCCTCGCGGAAGAACGAGGTCAGGTTGGTGGTCAGGGCGTTCGTGAACGACTCCCACTCGGCCGCCATGCGCCCCGCTTCCAGGTCGTCCAGGTAGCGCCCGAAGGACTGGATGCCGGTGGCGCGCAGGCGCCGCGCCAGGCGGCTGTAGACCATTTCCTGCTTGCTGTCGGCCAGCGAGATGCCCGCGCGCTGGTAGATCAGCGCGCGTACCCGTTCGAAGTCACGGCGCGTGAAATCGAACTCCTTGACGGTGTCTGCTTTTTGCTGCGGCACTTTGCCTGCCTCTTTGTTTCGTTGACCCGCACACCGATGCCTGCGGGCCGGTCGCTGTGTTGCTCCGTGCCTTGCCGATACTGCCTCAGGCCGCGATCTTGTCCATCAGGCCCATTTCGCTGGACGACATCAGCTTGTCGATGTCGACCAGGATCAGCATGCGCTCGTCCACGGTGCCCAGGCCGATCATGTACTCGGAATTGAAGGCGGTGCCCATTTCCGGGGCCGGCTTGACCTGGTCCGGGGTCAGGGTGGTCACGTCGGACACGCTGTCCACGACCATGCCCATGATGCGGCCGCCGATGTTCAGGATGATCACGACGGTGAACTGGTCGTACACCGGGGTGCCCAGCTTGAACTTGATGCGCATGTCCACCACCGGGATGATGATGCCACGCAGGTTGATCACGCCCTTGATGAATTCGGGAGCATTGGCGATGCGGGTCACTGCTTCGTAGCCGCGGATTTCCTGCACCTTCAGGATGTCGATGCCGTATTCCTCGGCGCCCAGCTTGAATGCCAGGAATTCGCTGCCTGCGCCGTCGCGCGCGGTCCCGTCGGCCGGTTTGTTGGTCTGTACAGTAGACATGTTCAGGTCCTCAGTAGGTCAAGATTGTTGTAGAACGACGGGGTCGTCGGCCAGCTGGCGCGAGGAGCGCACCAGCGCGGCGACGTCGAGAATCAGGGCGACGCCGCCGTCGCCCATGATGGTGGCGCCGGAGATGCCGGCCACCTTGCGGTAATTTGCTTCCAGGTTCTTCACCACCACCTGCTGCTGGCCCACCAGCTCGTCCACGAACAGGGCCGCCTTGCGCCCTTCGGTTTCGAGGATCACCACGATGCCTTCGCAGGGATCGGTGATGCGCGGCGTGACGCCGAACATCTGGTACAGCGGAATCAGCGGCAGGTATTCGCCGCGCACCTTGAGCACGCGGCCGCGGCCGGCGATCTCGCGCACGTCCGCGGGCGCCGGCTGGAGCGACTCGACCACGAAGGACAGCGGCAGGATGTAGATCTCGTCGCCGCAGCGGATCGACATGCCGTCCAGGATGGCGAGCGTCAGCGGCAGCGAGATCGAGATCGTGGTGCCGAAGCCGCGCGCCGAACGGATGTCGACGGTGCCGCCCATTTGGGTGATGTTGCGCTTGACGACGTCCATGCCGACCCCGCGGCCGGAGACGTCGGTCACCTGCTCGGCGGTCGAGAAGCCCGGCGCAAAGATCAGCTGCCAGACTTCGGAGTCGCTCATGTTCTCGGACACGGCCAGCCCGTTCTGGGCGGCCTTGGCCAGGATGCGCTCGCGGTTCAGTCCGCCGCCGTCGTCGGCCACTTCGATCACGATGTTGCCGCCCTGGTGGCCGGCCGACAGGAACAGGCGCCCTGCTTCCGACTTGCCGCTTGCGACACGCGCCGCCGGCATCTCGATGCCGTGGTCGATCGAATTGCGCACCAGGTGGGTGAGCGGATCGACGATGCGCTCGATCAGGCCCTTGTCCAGTTCCGTGGCGGCGCCGTGGGTGATGAAGTCGACCTTCTTGCCCAGCTTGGAAGCCAGGTCGCGCACCATGCGCGGGAAGCGCGAGAACACGAAGTCCATCGGCATCATGCGGATCGACATCACCGCTTCCTGCAGTTCGCGGGTGTTGCGGCCCAGCTGGCTGATCGAGGACATCAGGCGCTCGTGCCCGATCGGGTCCAGGTTGCTGCTGCGCTGCTCCAGCATGGCGTTGGTGATCACCAGCTCGCCGATCAGGTTGATAAGCTGGTCCACCTTCTCGACCGAGACGCGGATCGACGACGATTCTGCCTGCGCATCCTTCCTGGTGGCGGTCTTCTTCTCGGCCGCGAGTTCCGATACTTCGATCGGATCCGGGCGCTCGGCGGCCACCGGCGCCGGCGCCGGCGCTGCCTCGGCCACGATGCCCGCCTGCGCGCGGATCTGCTCGATCGGCTGGAAGAAGCCGTAGCCGCGCTCGTCGTCGGACAGGTCGTCTTCCTGCTGGGCGCCCGCGGCCTCGTCGTCGAAGTCGAAGAAGCCGTAGCCCTGGTCGTCCTCGATGCGCTTGCGCTCGGCGGCCTCGATGGCGCGCTGCTCCGGCGTCAGCGCCGGCGCCTCGAAGATCTTCAGGTCGTCGGGGTTGAGCACGAAGGAGCAGATCGCGATGATGTCGTCGAGGCTCTCGTGGGTGGTGATGATGACGGCGCTGCGCCCGCCGTCGAGCGGGGTCACCTTGACGCGGCCCATCAGGCCCAGCTCGTCGACCAGCGCATTGATGTCGCGCTGCGCCACGTCGGGCATTTCGATCTTGTAGCGGTGCGCTCCCTCGGTCGGGTGCTGGGTCCTGGTCTCCGCCGTCAGGAAGGACGGCGCCACCATCGGCGCATGCGGCACCAGGCCTTCGGCCAGGTCGTGCAGCACCATGCGCACGTTGGCCACGGCTTCCTGGTCCACGGCCGCGCCATGGCGGTGGCCGTCGAGCAGCATCTTGAGGCTGTCCTTGGCGGCCAGGAAGGCGTCCACATGGTTCGAGGTCAGGGCCATCTCGCCCTTGCGGATGCGGTCGAGCAGCGACTCCAGCACGTGGGTCACTTCGCTCATGTCGGTCAGCCCGAAGGTCGAGGCGCCGCCTTTGACCGAGTGGGCCGTACGGAAGATCGCGTTCAGGTCTTCCGCGTCGGGCGCGGCAACATCGACGCCCAGCAGCAGCCGCTCCATTTCGGCGAGCAGTTCCTCTGCTTCGTCGAAAAAGACCTGGTAAAACTGGCTGATGTCGATGGTCATATGTCAGTCCGGACGGTTAAACGATGCGCCGAAACGCATCAGCCGATCACTTTCTTGACCACCTCGATCAGGCGCTGCGGATCGAAAGGCTTGACCAGCCAGCCGTTGGCGCCGGCGGCGCGGCCCTTGGCCTTCATTTCGTCGGACGATTCGGTGGTCAGCATCAGGATCGGGGTCTTGGCGTAGGTCGGCAAGGTGCGCAGGGTCTTGATCAGCGCCAGGCCGTCCATGCGCGGCATGTTCTGGTCGGTGAGGACCAGGTCGACGGCCTGCAGCTTCGCCTTGTCGAGGCCATCCTGGCCGTCGACGGCTTCCACCACGTTGTAGCCGGCAGCCTTGAGGCTGAAGGCCACCATCTGGCGCAGCGAACTGGAATCGTCGACCGCGAGAATCGTTTTTGCCATTTTTGCTCCTGCTGTTTTATGTCCGGACTGCGCCGGTCTTCAAATAATGGGTTGAGAGCTTCGCCGAACTCAGAACAGTTCGATGTCGCCGCTTTCGAGATGCCGCTGCTCGACCGACTTGCGCAGCATGCTGCGCAGCTCGAGCGACTGGATGGCCAGCGCCATGCTGACCTTGCCCAGCCGTTCCACGATCTCGTCGCTGTCGGTTTCCGGCGCGATGTCGGCGCCGTGCTGGCTGAGCGTGCCGAGGAAATCGCGCAGGCCGGCCACGCGCTTGAGCGTGCGTTCCAGCAGCTGGCTCGTCATGTCCTGGAACTGCATGCTCGTAATCGCCGAGTTCACGTGCTGGCCGATCTCGCCCGACATCGCGGACAGCTTTTCGCTGTCCTCGGGGGTCGGGGTGGCGCCCGCCAGCAGGCGGTTGATCGCCTCCTGGCGCGAGCCGACGGCCGAGTGGATGGCCATGAAGCTGCCGGTCAGCTTGTCGATGGCTTCCTCGAGCAGCAATTCGGTCTGCAGCAGGTCGGTCTCGACCTCGTTCAGATGCCGGCGCCCATGGACGGACACGCCCGACAGCAGGCGCTTCACATGCGATCCGAGTATCTTTTTTCTTGTCATTCTAGTCCTCCGGTCCTGGCCGGGCTACTTTGCCACGGCGGCTGCCGTGCCGGCCGCCGCGGTCTGGGCATCCTGCGCCGGCACCTCGAGGGTGGCGGCGTCGCGCATGACCGCTTCTTCGGTGCGCTTGTTCATCACGATGATGCTGATGCGCCGGTTGATCGGGTTGAACGGGTCCTTGCGGTCCAGGTGGGCGGCCGAGGCCAGTCCCACCACGCGCAGCACCTTGTCCTCGCCCAGGCCGCCCTGCACCATCTCGCGGCGCGAGGCGTTGGCGCGGTCGGCCGACAATTCCCAGTTGCTGTAGCCCGCCTCGCTGTAATACGGGGTCGAGTCGGTATGGCCCGACAGGCCGATCTTGTTGGGCACCTCGTTGAGCACCATGCCGATCACGTGCAGGATCTCGCGGGTGTAGGGCTGCAGCTCGGCCTTGGCCAGCGCGAACATCGGGCGGTTCTTCTCATCCACGATCTGGATGCGCAGGCCTTCGCTGGTGATGTCGAGCAGCAGCTGGTTCTTGTACTTCTTGAGCAGCGGGTTGACCTCGATGATCGACTCGATCTTCGCCTTCAGCGATTCCAGGCGCATGGCTTCCTGGCGCTCGAGCGCGGCCTTGGCCGCCTGCAGGTCGTAGGTCTTCGAGGTGGGGTCGATGTCGCCCTTCTTGACCTGGCCGTTGCGGCGGGTCAGGTCGGTGCCGCCGCCCTTGATCACGGACGAGGAGTCGCCCGAGCCCGAGCCGCCCTGCATCGCCACTTTCAGCGGGTTCTTGAAGAATTCCGAGATGCCTTCCAGGTCGCCCTTCGAGGTCGAGCCGAGCAGCCACATGAGCAGGAAGAAGGCCATCATCGCCGTCACGAAGTCGGCGTACGCGATCTTCCAGGCGCCGCCGTGGTGGCCGCCGGCCACCTTCTTGACGCGCTTGACGACGATGGGCCGCATGCCGTCATCAGCCATGCTCGCCTCCCGCCTTCAGGTTGTGGAATGCAAAAGCCATCGCGCGCTTACTTCTTCTTCTTGATGTGCTCTTCGAGTTCGGCGAAGCTCGGGCGCTCGGTCGAGTACAGCACCTTGCGGCCGAATTCGACGGCCAGCGCCGGGGCATAGCCGTTCAGGCTGGCCAGCAGGGTGACCTTCACGCACTGGAACATCTTGGTCGACTCTTCCAGCTTCTGTTCCAGCACGCTCGCCAGCGGACCGACGAAGCCGTAGGCCAGCAGGATACCCAGGAAGGTGCCGACCAGCGCTTTCGCGATCAGGATGCCCAGCTCGGCCGGCGGAATGCCCACCGATTCCATGGTGTGCACCACGCCCATCACCGCCGCCACGATACCGAAGGCCGGCAGGCCGTCGCCCAGCTTGGCGATGCAGTGCGCGGGAATGGCGCCTTCGTGGTGATGGGTTTCGATCTCGTTGTCCATCAGGTTTTCGATCTGGAAGGCGTCCATGTTGCCTGACACCATGAGACGCAGATAGTCGGTCATGAATTCGACGATATGGTGGTCGGCCAGCACCGCCGGGTATTTCGAGAACAGGGGCGAGGCCTCGGGCTGCTCGATATCGCCTTCGATCGACATCAGGCCTTCCTTGCGCACCTTCGACAGGACGTCGAACTGGAGCGCCATCAGCTCCATGTACATGTCTTTCGTGTAGTGGGATCCCTTGAAGATGGTCGGCAGGGCCTTCAAGGTGGCCTTGATCGACTTGGCATTGTTACCGACGAAGAACGCGCCAACAGCCGCGCCGCCGATCATCAGGAGCTCGATGGGCTGGAACAGGGTTGCGAGATGGCCGTCAGCCATCACAAAACCGCCGAACACCGACACGCAGACGACGATGTAACCAAAAATGACTAGCAAGGGAATTCCGCTCCGAAAATGCCTAAACCACCATTTCCATGCATCAAAAACAGTGATTTTAGAAAATATTTACCTAGGGAACTACAATAGCTTGAGAATGGCCCACCGGCAAGTAAAACAGCCTCATTTCCCTGTGCTTTGTCGCCTAAAAGTCCCATTGGTAGAGCTTTGCCCCCTCCCTGTACGGAGTGACAATACGGCTCGGCGGGCGTTCGGCGATGACGAATTCGTAACTAAAAAGTACAGAGCCGGGCCGCATCTCGCGCACGGCCTTGCTCCACAGGGCCGGCATGGCCGCCGGGGACAGGTAGGCGAACACGGCGTCGTAGGCGCCCAAATCGAGCTGTTCGTAGTCGCCGCGGACGAAACGGGCCGGGCTGCGCGCGAATTTTGCGCGCAGCAGGCTGGCCAGCCAGGGCAGAGGCGCCAGCTCGATGCCTTCGAAGCGCGATTCCGGCCGGCGGCGCTGCAGGTCCAGCACCAGGCCGCCGAGGCCGCTGCCGATATCGATCATTCTCACCGCCCTGCCCTGTGGCAGCGCTGCGGCCACGGCATCCCACACCTTGCGGCCGGACGGGTAGTACGGCACCTGGGTGCGGTAGGTCGACCAGTACAACAGTAATAGGAACAGGAAGACGGCCAGGAAAACGCCGGGCGGAATCGCCAATTGGTCGGCGCCGAGCAAGGCGACTGGAAAAACGCCCTGGATCGCGCGCCACCAGCCGGCCAGGCCGCGCCACCAGGTCAATCCGGCGGCGAACAGGCCCTGGGCCAGGGCGGCGTGGAGGTAGCCGGGCTGGAATCCGGCGCGCGCGGCGAAGTAGACGGCGGCCAGGGTCAGCGGAAAAGCGGCAATCTGGAAGAGCAGCGCCTGGATCGCCGGCGTACGCAGGATGCGGTTCACGCAGCCGGGTCAGCGGGCCGGCTCAGGCCTGCTGCGAACTCGCCGCATCCTTGGCCTTGCGGGTCTTGCCCGCGCGCGAAGGCATATGGCACAGGCCGCACTGGTAGTCGGCGTTCAGGTCGAGGGAATTGACGATGAACTTGCCCTTGCATTTGCTGCAAGGCACGAGCACCAGCATGCCGCTCTGGAAGAAGCGCACCAGGGTCCAGGCGCGGGTGAGCGACAGCAGCGGCTCTTCGCCCGGCTCGGGCGGCATTTGTTCGAGATAGAGCTTGTACGCCTTCATCACCGCCTGGATGCCGCTAGCGCCGGCATGTTCGACCAGGAAGTTATGGATATTGATGAAGAGCGAGGAATGGATATTCGGTTGCCAGGTCAGGAACCAGTCCGTCGAGAACGGCAGCATGCCCTTGGGTGGAGAGACACCCTTGAGTTCCTTGTACAGCTTGAGCAGGCGTTCGCGCGACAGGGAGACTTCGGTCTCGAGCAGCTGGAGCCGTGCGCCGAGATTGATCAGCTCGATCGCCAGGTGGATTTCCTGGGCTTCCGATACGACGCTCTTTTTGCTCATGACTGCTCCGCGGCCTGTTCAACAACCGGCCTCAACAGGCCGTAATGCGGATTATACGATCTCTTCGACCGGCTGGCCGGCCATCAGGATGGCGGCGTGCGACTGGGCCAGGCTGCGTTCCTTGGTGTGGCTGGTCAGCATGCCCAGGATGGCGGTGTCGTCGAAGCGGAAGCGGGCCAGCATCATGTTGCCGCCTGCCAGCTTCAGGATCTGGGCGTTGCTCATGCCTTCGATCAGGTCGGCGATGTCGGCCGAGATACCGAGGCGGAAGATTGCGGTGACCTTGTCGGCGCGGATCATCTGCTGGGCGAGCATCAGGTAGCTCAGGTTAGCATCACGAATTTCAGCCATCATGTCGTTCGCAGTCATTTTCTCTCTCCGTTCGTTGAACCGGCGACTTCTGTGTTGCCGTTGAGATAGATTCTCGCCGTGAGGCAACTTTTTCGAAATCGGAGAAACGCTGTATTTTTCGTCCGCGAATGACGGACATGACCCGTAGGAGTTTGTCTGACAAACCCTCTTGGATCACTCTGATTCCCCTATGAAGAAGGGGATGGAGGCGGTGCTGGAAAGCACCCTGGATTGTGAGTCGCGTCAGACTTGATCTGTCGCATCCCTGACACGTTATCGTCAGGCTTTAGGGGAACTTTAGGGTTTTTCGAAAATTTTTTTCGCCCTTTGCTACCCCTTCCCTAGCCTTATCGGCTCACCAGGAAAGAACTTTAGGGTTGCTTGAAAATTTTTTCGACCTATTGCTGCCTATCTGAGATCGTTATCGGACGGGTTTGAGGGAACTTTAGGGTCCGGCGCAAAAAAGTTGAATTTCTTTTGCCTGCATAAAAACCCTTGGCAAAAAAGCATTAACCAGCGCGGCCAAGCCTGGATCTTGCTACACTGCGAGGCTAAACAATTACTTGAAGCTTCAATCTTTTCCACGAGGGTACGCATGGAAGCTCCGCAACTCTGGGATATCAGCCCGACAATCTCGGTCGGCATCCCGGTCTGGCCCGGCGACACGCCGTTCGAGGCCGCCCCCACCTGGCAGATCGGGAACGGCTGCCCGGTCCACGTCAGCCGCATGACCATGAGCACCCACCTGGGCGCGCACACCGACGCCCCCTCGCACTACGACCCGGAAGGCGCGAGCATCGACCAGGTCGGACTGGCGCCCTACCTCGGCCCCTGCCGCGTGATCCACTGCATCGGCGTCCGCGCGGTGGATGCCGCCGACCTGGCCGGCCGCCTCGACGGCGTGCCGCCGCGCGTGCTGCTGCGTACCTACGCGCGCGCGCCGCAAGCCGAGTGGGATCCGGACTTCGCCGCCATCACCCCGGCCGCCATCGCGCTGCTCGCCAGCCGCGGCGTGGTCCTGATCGGCACCGACGCCGCCTCGCTCGACCCGCAGGATTCCAAGACCCTGGATGCCCACCACGCCGTGCGCGCGAACCGCATGGCCATCCTCGAAGGCATCGTGCTCGACGAGGTGCCCGAGGGCGACTACGAACTGATCGCCCTGCCCCTGAAATTCGCCGGCATGGATGCCAGCCCCGTGCGCGCAGTATTACGCCAACTCGTCCGCGCCCTCCCCTCGAAGGAATCCGCATGACCAATACCACCCGCGCCGATTGCCTGGCCCGCGATGCGGCCGACCCGCTGGCCTCCCTGCGCGAGCGCTTCGACCTGCCCCCTGGCGTCATCTACCTGGACGGGAACTCGCTCGGCGCCCGCCCCAGGGCCGCCCTGGCGCGCGCCCAGCAGGTCGTGGCCCAGGAATGGGGCGTCGGCCTGATCAAGAGCTGGAACACCGCCGGCTGGTTCGACATGCCGAAACGCCTGGGCGACCGCCTGGCGCCCCTGATCGGCGCGCGCGCCGGCGAAGTGGCCGTCACCGACACCACCTCGCTGAACCTGTTCAAGGCGCTGGCGGCCGCCCTGCACCTCCAGGCCCAGGGAGAAACCAGCCACCGCCGCACCATCGTCACCGAGCGCAGCAACTTCCCGACCGATATCTATATGGCCGAAGGGCTCACCAACTGGCTCGAGCGGGGCTACCGGGTGCGCCTGGTCGACAGCATCGAGGAGATCCCGGCCGCCGTGGACGGCGACTGCGCGGTCCTGATGCTCACCCACGTCAACTACCGCACCGGCTACCAGCACGACATGGCCGCCCTGACCCGCCACGCCCATGCGCAAGGCGCGCTGGCGGTCTGGGACCTGGCCCACTCGGCCGGCGCGGTGCCGGTCGACCTGCATGCGGCGGAAGCCGACTTCGCGGTCGGCTGCACCTATAAATACCTGAACGGCGGCCCCGGCGCCCCGGCCTTCATCTGGGTGCCGCGGCGCCACCAGGCCCAGTTCAACCACCCGCTTTCGGGCTGGTGGGGGCACGCCCAGCCCTTCGCGATGGCGCCCTCCTTCGCGCCTTGCGATGGCATCGGCCGCGCCCTGTGCGGCACCCAGCCGGTGGTCTCGCTGGCCATGGTCGAATGCGGCCTCGAGATTTTCGAAGCCACCGGCATGGATGCCCTGCGCGTCAAGTCGCTGGCCCTGACCGACCTGTTCATCGAGCTGGTGGAAAGCCGCTGCGCCGCCCATCCGCTCGCACTGGTCACGCCGCGCGAGCACGCGCGCCGCGGCAGCCAGGTCAGCTTCACCCACCCGCACGGCTATGCCGTGATGGCGGCCCTGATCGCGCGCGGCGTGATCGGCGACTACCGCGAGCCGCAGATCATGCGCTTCGGCTTCACGCCGCTGTACACCAGCTTCGCCGACGTCTGGGACGCGGTGGAGATCCTGAAGGACATCCTGGACAAGGCATCCTATGACGTCGCCGCCGAGCGCAGCGCCGTTACCTGAGAAACCACGTATGAACGACAAGACCAAGCAAGCCGGCGCCGAGTGGCATGGCGCCAAGATGGACTTCAAGGAGTCCATGAGCTACGGCGACTACCTGGGCCTGGGCCAGATCCTGACGGCCCAGCATCCGCTCTCGCCCAACCACAACGAGATGCTGTTCATCATCCAGCACCAGACCAGCGAGCTGTGGATCAAGCTGATGCTGCACGAGCTGCAGGCCGTGCGCCGCCACATCAGGGATGGCAACCTGCCGCCGGCCTTCAAGATGCTGGCCCGGGTGGCGCGCATCATGGACCAGCTGGTGCACGCCTGGGACGTGCTGGCCACCATGACGCCGCCCGAGTACACGGCGATCCGTCCCTACCTGGGCGCGTCCTCCGGCTTCCAGTCCTTCCAGTACCGCGAACTGGAATTCATCCTGGGGAACAAGAACCGCAACCTGCTGGCGGTGCACGAGAAATCGCCGGAAGCGCACGCGCTCCTGGAGCGCGAGCTGCATGCGCCCTCGCTGTATGACGAAGCGGTGATGCTGCTGGCGCGCAGCGGCCTCAAGATCGACGCCGAGCGCATCAACGGCGACTGGGCCGAGCCGACCCGCATGAACGACAGCGTCAAGGCGGCCTGGCTGGAGGTCTACAAGGACACCGAGCACCACTGGGCCCTGTACGAGCTGGCCGAAAAGCTGGTGGACATGGAGACGGCCTTCCGCTTCTGGCGCTTCCGCCACGTGAGCACGGTCGAGCGCATCATCGGCTTCAAGACCGGGACCGGCGGCACCGCGGGCGTCAGCTACCTGCGCAAGATGCTCGACGTGGTGCTGTTCCCGGAGCTGTTCGCCCTGCGCACCGAACTATAAGGCGCCGCGCTGTAAAGTCGCGCATTCTGCGACACCCGGCGCGGCGATCTGCATTGCGCCGGGCGACGGCTGGCTCTACTATGATGGGATTGTTGCAACCAATCACATCACCATGGGCGCCGCCCTCTCCCTCGACCGCTCCTTCTCGATCTACCTCGACCTGGTCCGCTTCCTCGCGGCGCTGGCCGTCGTGGCGATGCATTTCGCCCAGCTCGGGATCGTTCAGGCGCCGTGGGCGCCGCAGCTGATGCTGCTGGGGCGCGAGGCGGTGGTCGCCTTCTTCGTGCTGTCCGGCTTCGTGATCGCCTACACCACCCACGAGCGCCGCCCCAGTGCGCGCGAGTATGCGGTGGCGCGCTGCGCGCGCCTGTATTCGGTGGCGCTGCCGATTCTGCTGCTGGCCTTCGCGGCCGCCGCCCTGCTGCACGGCGTACCCGGCGTCGAACAAAGCCGCGCCTACCAGCTGCTCAAGCCTTATCTCTACATTCCCTTCCACCTGCTGTTCATGGGCGAGATGTGGACCCTGTCCGAGACGCCGCCGCTGCTCGCTCCCTGGTGGTCGCTGAATTACGAAGCCTGGTATTACGTCCTGTTCGGAGTCATGTTCTACCTGCGCGGCGCTGCGCGCCTGGCCGTGGGCGGACTGGTGCTGGCCATCATGGGCATCAAGCTCTGGCTGCTGCTGCCGGTCTGGCTGAGCGGCGTGCTGCTCTATCACTGGCAGGTGCGCCACGCGGTTCCGCGCACGCTCGCGCGCATCGGCTGGGTCCTCAGCATCGCGCTGCTGGCGGCCTATGAGCTCGGCGATGCCGAGGCTCTGATGCGGCAGTGGGGCCGCTCCACCTGGCTCGCCCACACCTTCGCACTCGGCAATGCGGACCGCTTCCTGGCCGATTACGTGGTCGGCGTGATCGTCTGCCTGAATTTCGCCTTCGCACGCCACGCCGACCTGCGCGTGCTGCACAGGATTGCCGCGCCGGTACGGAGCCTGGCCGCCTACACGTTCACGCTGTACCTGGCCCATCCGCTGGTGCTTCATACGTGGCCGCTGCTGTACCGTCATGATCCCGGCAGCGTGATCGACTGGGTCGTCGCGGCCCTTGCCGTCGGGTTGGCCACCTATACGCTGGGAATAGTAACAGAGCACCGCAAGGAAACCTGGCGGGCACATCTGGAACGCTTGGGACGGGTCTGGACCAAGGCCGGCAGCTCTTCCTGACGAACTTGGGCAAACTTGCCTATCTCGTCGCCAAGAAACGACAACCATTGCATCAGGAAACCAACATTGCTATTATTGAAAGTTGCAAGCAGTAATGAAAAGAATTACGTGCGTTCACCAGTCCAGCTCCCCCAGCCATTTTCCCTGTATCTCGATCTCGCCCGCTTCATTGCTGCTTTCCTGGTAGTTAGCGCGCATTATTTGCAGTACCAAGTGCCCGGTGCAGACATCGCAGGCTTTCTGCCCGATATGGGACGCGAAGCCGTCATCATTTTCTTCGTGATGTCGGGCTTCGTGATCGCGTACGCCAGCCAACGCAGGAACGCTTCGGCCCGGGAGTATGCCGCGGCGCGCATCGGACGCATCTATTCGGTGGCCATACCGACCTTGGCGCTCGCCTTTGTGTGCGCCCTTGTACTTGCTGGCGTCGGTGACGAAGGGACGAACTACCAGCTCCATAAGCCCCAGCTTTACCTTCCCCTGCACCTGCTCTTCCTGGGGCAGAGCTGGACTCTGTCCGAGGTGCCGCCGCTGCTCGTGCCCTACTGGTCTCTCTGCTACGAAGTCTGGTATTACGTGCTGTTCGGCGTCGCCTTCTATCTGCGCGGATGGCAGCGGGTCGCCGCGGTATGCCTGACGCTGGCGATCATGGGTTTCAAATTGTGGTTGCTGCTGCCGGTCTGGCTAGCCGGCGTGGCCTTGTTTCATCTACAGTCGCGTTACGACATGCCCAGGCATCTCGCCCGCATCGGGTTCGGTTTATCGCTGCTGGCCTTGATCGCCTACAATGCCGCCGGGCTGGAATACCAGCTGCGCGAGCTAGCGAGGGCGACCTGGCCGTCCGCCTCGGTGAAATTCGGTAGTGCCGATCGATTCCTCGCCGACTACCTCGTCTGCCTCATCGTCATGACGAATTTCTGGTGCGCCCGGTTCGCCGATCTGTCTGGCCTGATCCGATATGGCCGCGCCATCCGGAGTTTTTCTTCCTATACCTTCACCCTGTACCTCGCGCATATGATCGTGATATCGATGTGGCTCGCCGTCTACCCGCACGACCGGGACAGCCTGCTCGACGTATTCACGCTCACCCTGCTCATCGCGGCAACGACGGTCGTGCTTGGCCAACTGACCGAACACCGCAAGGACCTCTTCCGGCTGCCGTTCGATCGCCTGTTCCCGCCGCTCGGTGCGTGCTACCTCGACCGACCACGCGTGAACTAGGTTTCTCCATCCGTTATATACTCGACAAGCGTATCCGCTTTGGGGAACCGTTATGAAATGTGACGTACTGATCGTGCCGGGCTTGTGGAACTCCGGTCCACGCCATTGGCAATCGCTGTGGCACGAGCGCTATCCGCAATGGCTGCGCGCGCAGCACCGCGACTGGACCAATCCCGACAAGGACGAATGGGTGGCCGAGCTCGACGCCGCGGTGGCCGCCTGCAAGGGCGCGCCCATCCTGGTAGCCCACAGCCTGGGCTGCATCCTGGTGGCCCATTGGGCGCGCTGCGGCTCGCCGCTCAAGGTGGCCGGCGCCTTCCTGGCGGCGCCGAGCGACGTCGAAGCATCCTCCTATCCGGTGGACCCGAACGGCTTCGCGCCCATCCCCATGGAAGCGCTGCCCTTCCCCAGCATCGTGCTGGCCAGCAGCGACGATCCGTATGCCACGCCCGAGCGCTCACGCGCCCTGGCCGGCGCCTGGGGCAGCCGCTTCGTCGACATCGGCAAGGCGGGCCACCTCAACACCGAGTCCGGGCATGGCGCGTGGCCGGAAGGCGAGCGGCTGCTGAACGCGTTCTGCGACCAGGTATCGCGTTAGCCAGGCGCGTGCGTCCATGCTCCCTGCGCCTGGGCGACCTGCCGGTGGCGGGGATGTTCCTGTTCGCCTTCCTGTTCAACCTGTCGCTGGAGAACGTGGGCGCACACCTGGCCGGCAGCGTCATCGTGTCGCTGCTGCTGGCCGCCCCCTTCGCCGTCCTGCTGTGGGGACAGGTGAGGATGGCCACCACCTGGAAACGCGACCTCTATTTCTTCGCCGGATGCGTGCTGATGTGCTGCCCTGTCGGCTTCGTGTCCTTCATGGGACGCTGGATGCACATGCCCTTCTCGCTGGTGATGGGCGCGACCCTGGTGCTGTGCGCCGTGGCCGCTGCCTACAATGTGCTTGGGGACGCGATCGACGAACCGCGCCGCAACGAAAGGATGCCATGACCGTCTTGACCACCGAACGGCTGCTGCTGGAGCCGATGAACCCCGCCCACTACGAAGGCCTGAGGGCGCTGAACAGCGATCCCGTCGTGATGCGCTACATCACGGGCGCCGCGGAGACGCCCGAAGAGACCCGCGCCGTGATCGAGCGCGTGCAGGGGCGCTGGAGACAGTTCGGCTATTCGTGGTGGAGCTTCCTCGACCGCGAATCCGGGGAACTGGTGGGCGCCGGCTGCATCCAGCACCTGGGGCACGATCCGGCCAATCCGTACGAAATCGGCTGGCGCCTGCGCCAGGACCAGTGGGGCAAGGGCTACGCCATCGAGGCCGCGCGGCGCATGGCGCGCTTCGCCTTCGAGGAGCTGGATGCGCCGCTGCTGTGCGCCATCTGCGATCCCGGCAACGCGGCGTCCGAGCGCGTCATGCAAAAGCTCGGCATGCGCTACAAGGGCGTGGAAACCTGGCACGAGCGCGAGGTCACGGTCTACCAGATCGACCGCGCCGGCTGGCTGGACAGCGGCGCCGCATGAAGACCTACCACGGCAGCTGCCATTGCGGCGCGGTGCGCTACGAAGCGGACATCGATCTTGCGCGCGGGACGATCAAATGCAACTGCAGCATCTGCATCAAGATGCGCTTCTGGGCGGTACAGGTGCCGCCTTCAGGCTTTCGCCTGCTGCAGGGGCGGGAGGCGTTGCGCGAGTACCGCTTCCACCTGCGCCGCGACGGGCACAACTTCTGCACCGGGTGCGGCATCAAGCTCTTCTCGACGGGAGAAGCGGCGTCCGGGCCTTTCGTCGCGGTCACCGTGAACAGCCTCGACGATATGCCCGTTGATGATTTGCTGGCCGCGCCGGTGCGCGTGTTCGACGGGCGCAACGACAACTGGGTGACGCCGCCGCAAGAGACGCGCCACCTCTGAATCAGCGTTTCAAGAGACCCAGGCGCACGGCTTCGGTCTCCAGCGGCACCAGGGCGGGGTCGTCGGCCTTGATCCACTCGGGGGTTTCCTGCTTCCACAGTCGCTTGAAGCTGTTGGGCAGGACATACACCTGGCCATCGCGCAGCACGGCCGGGGTCCAGGTCAAGCGCTTGCCATCCTGGTGCACGGCGATCAGCTTGCTGGTGACGGGAAAGGTCGGCCCCCACTCGCCGATGCGCTGCGCCCCGAAACTGCGCCGGCTGCCGCGCGGGCTCACTCCTTCGGCGTCGCGTTCGACCTTGAGTTCGATCGATTCGCAGCCTCCCATATTGGAAATGCAGACGGCGGTGAGTCCGTCGGCCCGTGGCGCGACCGGTGGGCAGGGCTCGGGGCAATCGTCGGAGCCGCGGGGTTCGTAGCTGACTTTCTGGATGCTGCCGGCAACCAGGGCGTGCTGGGCGGAAGCGGGGGCGGATGCGCAGGCCAGGAGCAGCGCGGCGGCGAGAGCGGTGGGTTTGAGCATGGGTGGTTTACCCGGAGATGCGGGAGCTTCATCTTACCGCTGTGCCGGGATGCGTTGCGGGTATTCTGGATAACCTGGGTTCCCGCCTTCGCGGGAATGACGGACAGGAGGTGCGGGCCTCAATATCTTCCGTAGTCCGCTACCCTAACCGTCGTTCCGGCAAAGGCCGGAACCCAAGTTTGCTCGCGCATCAATAAAAAAGCCGGAGCATCGCTGCCCCGGCTGTCCATACGCCGAACCCGATTACTTGGTGGTCGCCAGCAGCATCTCGTTCAGCCGCTTCACGAACGACGCCGGATCCGTCAGGCTGCCGCCTTCCGCCAGCATCGCCTGGTCGAACAGGATATGCGACCAGTCGCCGAAGCGCTGCCCCGCCGCGTCCTCGTACTTCAAGCGCATCACCAGCGGGTGATTCGGATTGATCTCGAGAATAGGCTTGGACTCCGGCGCATTCTGCCCGGCCGCCTTCAGCATGCGCAGCAGGTTGCCCGACAGTTCGTTTTCGTCCGCCACCAGGCAGGCCGGCGAATCGGTCAGGCGGAAGCTCACGCGCACGTCCTTGGCCTTCTCGCCCAGCGCGCCCTTCATCTTCTCGACCAGTTCCTGGTACTGGGTCTCGGTCTCGGCGTGTTCCTTCTTCTCTGCCTCGTCCTCCAGCGCGCCCAGGTCCAGGCCGCCCTTGGCCACCGACACCAGCTCCTTGCCTTCGAACTCGCTCAGGAAGGACAGCATCCACTCGTCGACGCGGTCGGTCATGAGCAGCACTTCCACGCCCTTCTTGCGGAAGATTTCCAGATGCGGGCTGTTCTTCGCGGCGGTGTAGTTGTCGGCGGTGACGTAGTAGATCTTGTCCTGGCCTTCCTTCATGCGGCCGATGTAGTCGCCGAAGGAAACGTTCTGCTCATCCGACTCGTTCGCGGTCGAGGCGAAGCGCAGCAGCTTGGCGATGCGGTCCTTGTTGGTCGCGTCCTCGCCGATGCCTTCCTTCAGCACCTGGCCGAATTCCTTCCAGAAGGTGGCGTACTTGTCCTTGGTCTCCTGCTCGTCCGCGTTCGCCAGTTCTTCCAGCATGCCCAGCACGCGCTTGGTCGAGCCTTCGCGGATCACGCGCACGTCGCGCGACTCCTGCAGGATCTCGCGCGAGACGTTCAGCGGCAGGTCGGCCGAGTCGATCACGCCCTTGATGAAGCGCAGGTAGGTCGGCATCAGCTGCTCGGCGTCGTCCATGATGAAGACGCGCTTCACATACAGCTTGATGCCGCCGCGCTTGTTGCGGTCCCACAGGTCGAACGGAGCGTGGCTCGGCACGTAGAGCAGCTGGGTATACTCGCTGCGGCCTTCGACGCGGTTGTGGGTGTAGGTCAGCGGCTCCTGGAAGTCGTGCGAGACGTGCTTGTAGAACTCGTCGTACTGCTCCTTGCTCACGTCCGACTTGCTGCGCGCCCACAGCGCGCTGGCCTGGTTGACGGTCTCGAACTCGTCCTTCAGGACGGTTTCCTTCTTCTCCTCGTCCCACTCTTCCTTCTGCATCACGATCGGCAGCGAGATGTGGTCCGAGTACTTGCGGATGATGGACTTGAGCTTCCAGGCGGACAGCAGGTCCTCTTCGCCGGCGCGCAGGTGCAGGATGATGTCGGTGCCGCGGTTGACTTTCTCGATCGGCTCGACGCTGTAGTCGCCCTCGCCGCTCGATTCCCAGCGCACGCCTTCCGACGCGAAGGCGCCGGCGCGGCGGGTGTGGACGATCACCTTCTCGGCCACGATGAAGGCCGAGTAGAAGCCCACGCCGAACTGGCCGATCAGGGCGGCGTCCGCCTGCTGGTCGCCCGACAGCTTGCTGAAGAATTCCTTGGTGCCCGACTTGGCGATGGTGCCCAGGTGCGAAATCACCTCCTCGCGGCTCATGCCGATGCCGTTGTCCGAGATGGTGATGGTCTTCGCGTCCTTGTCGAACAGGACCTTGATCTTCAGTTCATGGTCGTTGCCGTACAGGGCGTCGTTGTTGATCGCCTCGAAGCGCAGCTTGTCGGCGGCGTCGGATGCGTTCGAAATGAGTTCGCGCAGGAAGATCTCCTTGTTCGAATACAAGGAGTGGATCATCAGTTGCAGCAGCTGCTTTACTTCTGCTTGAAAGCCAAGGGTTTCTTTTTCGGCGACAGCCATCTTGTTCCTCGTGAATGGTGGTCAGGGTTGATACAGACCGACCGCATATTGGGTGAAGGGTAAGGATTTCAAGGGCCGGCAGCATGAAATCGTTGACGAATTAACAAAATTTGCACAAAAGCTTTGGGTGCAAAAGGAATTTCGGCATGGAAAGCAAACCGGCAAATCTTTCATGCCTGCGCCATCGCTTTCTCGAAGAAGGACCACACGCCCTCCTCCTGCAGGGTGGCGACGTTCAGGCGCATGTAGGTGGACGGCAGCTGGTTCGGCGAGAACAGGCTGCCGGGCGCCAGCAGCAAGTCTTCCTGCATGGCCCGGGCGGCCAGCAGGTTGGTGTCGCGTCCGGCATCGACCCAGACGAACATGCCGGCCGCCGGCGCCGGGTCGGGCCGCATGCCCAGCTGCTCCATGCGCCGCAGCGCGCGTGGACGCACCGCGTCGAGCCGGGTGCGGATGCGATCCAGGTGCTTGCGGTAGTGGCCCTCGGACAAGACCTTGTACACGACCCGCTCGCCGATGTCGCTGGTGGTCAGCGTGGCCAGCATCTTGCGGTCGGCCAGGCGCTGGGCGCGCTCGCTGGAGGTCGCGATGAAACCGACGCGCAGGTTGGCCGCCATCGATTTCGAGAAGCCGCCCAGGTAGATCACGCGCTGCAGCTGGTCGAGCGCGGCCAGGCGCGTGGCCCCGCCCGGGTGCAGGTCGCTGTAGATATCGTCCTCGACCACCGTGAAGCCGTGCTGCTCGGCCAGGCGCAGCACCTGGAAGGCCTTGGCCCCCGACAGCGAGGTGGAGCTGGGGTTGTGCAGCACCGAATTCAGCACGTACAGGCGCGGCTTGTGCAGCTCGGCCAGCTGGGCCAGCTGGGCGATGTCCGGGCCGTCGGCCAGGCGCCGCACCCCGACCACCTTCAGTCCCATCGCCGCGAAGGAGCCGAACATCAGGAACCAGGCCGGGTCGTCGACCAGCACCGTGTCGCCCGGCTGGCAGAACTCGCGCGCCACCAGGTCCAGCGCCTGGGTCACGCCCAGGGTCGTCACCAGCTGCTCCGGACCGGCCTCGATCTCGATCTCGGCCAGCTTGAGCTGGAGCTGCTGGCGCAGCGGCAGGAAGCCCTGCGGCGCGCCGTAGTTCATCAGGGAACTGCTGTTCTGCCGGCTCAGCGCGCGCAAGGCATTGGCCACCGCCGGGCCGTCCAGCCAGTCGCCGGGCAGCACGCCGGCGCCGGGCGAGAGGTGCAGCGGCGCCTGGCGGAACATGCTGCGGATCAGCCAGGCCACGTCCAGGGTAGCGGGGGCTTTTTCCTGTGCCGGCGCCGGCCTGCGCTCTTCCGCCACGGCGCGCTCGCGCACGAAGAAGCCCGCGCCGCGGCGCGATTCCAGGTAGCCCTGGGCCACCAGCCGGTCGTAGCCGGCCACCACGGTGAAGGGCGACACGCCGTGGGTCGTGGCGAACTGGCGGATCGAGGGCATGCGCGCACCGGGCCGCAACAGGCGCTCGTCGATGCGGACGGCCACCGAGCGGACGATCTGGTCGGCCAGCGCTTCGCCGGATTCGCGGCTCAAAAGCATGGGTAGGTGCGTATTGGTCATTTCACCATCACAGTGCAAAAAGTATGTGCGCAAGTGTACTGGGACTGTACTGGTTTGCTGGGATAGCATAGACCTGCCGATACCGAACTTGCAAGGAAAATCCATGAACGCCGCCACGACCTGTCCAGCCCCGACGATCGCCCTCGACGAGACGCGCGGCATGCTGCTCGGCCTGGCCGGCGTGGCGATCTTCAGCCTGACGATTCCGTTCACCCGGATGGCGGTGGCGGAGCTCGACCCGATCTTCGTCGCGCTGGGACGGGCCCTGGGCGCGGCCGTGCTGGCGGCGGCCTGGCTGGCGTGGAAGCGCGTGCCGCTGCCATCGCGCGCCGCCTTGTGGCAGCTCGCGCTGGTCATTGCCGGCTGCATCGTCGGCTTTCCGCTCCTGACCTCGCTCGCCCTGCGCACCCTGCCCGCCTCGCACGGCGCGCTGCTGGTCGGCGTGCTGCCCCTGGCCACCGCCCTCTACGCCGCGCTGCGCGGCTACGAACGTCCATCGCAGGGCTTCTGGGTGATGGCCTTGCTCGGTGCCGGGCTGGTGATCGTTTTCGCGCTGGCCCAGGGCGGCGGTGCGCTGCACCTGGCCGACCTGCTGGTGCTCGGCGCCGTTCCCCTGGCGGCGATGGGCTATGCGGAAGGCGGCCGCCTGGCGCGCAGCATGGGCGGGCCGGAAGTCATCTGCTGGGCGCTGGTGCTGTCGGTGCCGGTCCTGCTGCCGCTGGTGGCCTGGCTGTGCGCGCCCCAGCTCGCGCAGCTCGGCCAGGTCGGCCCGCACGCCTGGACGGCGTTCGCCTACGTGAGCGTCGGCTCGACCTTCACCGGCTTTTTCTTCTGGTACCGCGGCCTGGCGCTGGGCGGGGTGGCGCGCGTCGGCCAGGTGCAGCTGCTGCAGCCCTTCCTGAGCCTGATCGGCGCCGCCGTCCTGCTCGGCGAAGCGCTCACCCTCGTCAACTGCCTGTTCGCGCTGGCCGTGGTCGGCGTCGTGTTCGCGGCGCGCCGCATGCAGGTTCGTCACTAACCATATAGAAAGGATTTTCCATGATGCTGCCCGACCTGGCGGACCTCGAGAACGCCGCCGGCACCGTGTACACCGCGATGCAGCCCACGCCGCAGTACCGCTGGCCCTTGCTCGATGAAGCGCTCGGCCTGGAAACCTGGGTCAAGCACGAGAACCACGGCCCGGCCGGCGCCTTCAAGCTGCGCGGCGGCGTGGTGTACATGGAGCGCCTGCTGCGCCGCGAGCCTGGCCTGCGCGGCGTGGCGGCGGCCACGCGCGGCAACCATGGGCAGTCGATCGCGTTCGCGGCGCGCAGGAATGGGCTGGAAGCGACTATTGTGGTCCCGCACGGGAACAGCGTTGAAAAGAACGCCGCGATGCGGGCACTGGGCGCGCGGATGGTCGAACACGGGAGCGATTTCCAGGAGAGCCGCGAGTACGCCTGCGCACTGGCGGACCGCGAACGCCTGCACATGGTGCCCTCCTACCACCCTGACCTGGTGGCGGGCGTGGCCAGCTACTGGCTGGAGCTGTTCCGCGCGCGGCCGGGGCTTGATCTCGTGCTGGTGCCGATCGGGCAGGGATCGGGCTTCGCGGCGGCGGTGGCCGCGCGCGAGGCGCTGGGGCTGCGGACGCGGATCGTGGGGGTGGTGTCGGCGCATGCGCCGGCCTATCTGCTGTCGTGGCAGGCAGGGAAGGCAGTCGATGCGCCGGTGAGCACCGTGCTGGCGGATGGGATGGCGTGCCGGACGCCGGATGCGGCGTCGCTGGAGGTGGTGCTGCGGTATGCGGAGGATGTGATCGCGGTGAGCGACGAGGAGGTGGCGGAGGCGATGCGGGTGCTGCATGCGTGCACGCACAACGTGGCGGAAGG
>CBIHLT010000041.1:0-27321 GCA_966210615.1 uncultured Massilia sp. | reverse complement strand
CCCCAGGGTTTATTCAGCCAGCAGCTTGCGCACGCGTGCAATCGCCGCGCGCACCTGGTTCGGCGCGGTGCCGCCCACGTGGTCGCGCGCCGCCACCGAGCCTTCCAGGGTCAGCACCGCGAACACGTCCTGCTCGATCAGCGGCGAGAACTCGCGCAGCTTTTCCAGGGGCATGTCGGACAGGTCGCACTTCAGGTCGTCGCATGCGCGCACCGCGTGGGCCACGGCTTCGTGGGCGTCGCGGAAGGGCAGGCCTTTCTTGACCAGGTAGTCGGCCAGGTCGGTCGCGGTGGCGTAGCCCTGCAGCGCGGCGGCGCGCATGTTTTCCGGCTTGACCGTGATGCCGCCCGCCATGTCGGCGAAGATGCGCAGCGTGTCGGTCACGGTGTCGATGGTGTCGAACAGCGGTTCCTTGTCTTCCTGGTTGTCCTTGTTGTAGGCCAGCGGCTGGCCTTTCATCAGGGTCAGCAGGCCGTTCAGGTGGCCATAGACGCGGCCGGTCTTGCCGCGCGCCAGTTCCGGCACGTCCGGGTTCTTTTTCTGCGGCATGATCGACGAACCGGTGCAGAAGCGGTCGGCGATGTCGATGAAGCCGATGCGCGGGCTCATCCACATAACCAGCTCTTCCGAGAAGCGCGAGACGTGCATCATGATCAGCGAGGCCGCGGCGGTGAACTCGATCGCGAAGTCGCGGTCTGATACGGCGTCGAGCGAGTTATGGCAGACGTCCTCGAAACCGAGGGTCTTGGCCACGCGCAGCCGGTCGATCGGGAAGGTGGTGCCGGCCAGGGCGGCGGCGCCCAGCGGCAGGCGGTTCACGCGGCGGCGCGCGTCCTGCATGCGCTCGGCGTCGCGGCCGAACATTTCCACATAGGCCAGCATGTGGTGGCCGAAGGTGATCGGCTGCGCCACCTGCAGGTGGGTGAAGCCCGGCATGATGGTGTCGGCATGGCGCTCGGCCAGGTCCGTCAGGGCGCCGCGCAGGCTGGCGAGCAGGCCCAGGATGTCGTCGATGGCGGCGCGCACGTACAGGCGGATGTCGGTCGCCACCTGGTCGTTGCGCGAACGGCCGGTGTGCAGGCGCTTGCCGGCGTCGCCCACCAGCTCGGTCAGGCGTTTTTCGATGTTCAGGTGCACGTCTTCCAGGTCCAGCAACCACTCGAAGCTGCCGGCCTCGATCTCGGAGCGGATCTGGGCCATGCCGCGCTCGATCTCGGCGCGGTCCTGCGCGCTGATGATGCCCTGGGCGGCCAGCATCTCGGCGTGGGCCAGCGAGCCCTGGATGTCGAAGGGGGCCAGGCGCTTGTCGAAGAACACCGAGGCGGTGTAGCGTTTGACGAGATCGGAAACCGGTTCGGTGAAGCGCGCCGACCAGGCTTCGGCTTTCTTGGAGAGTTGTGCAGTCATGGTGGGATTCCTGTTAGGTATCCGATGATTATAAACCGGCCGGCCGGAAGGCTTCCCGAGGCCCCCCGGACGGTGACAAGCATGCAGAAATGGGTGATGATGACGTAACAAGCTTCATCAAACGACAATAATAGGGAGACATATGCATCGATCGCTTCGGACGGGGATGGCAGGCGTGCTGGCAGCGGCGGCGCTGGCGCCGGCAATCGGCAAGGCGCAATCCGCTCCCGCAGCCCCGGCGACACCTGCCACCGCGGCAGCGCCGGCAGCGGCAGCCATGCCCGCGCGCCCGGCCGACGTCGCCTCGGTCGACGCCATCGTCAAGGCCGTGTACGACGTGATTTCCGGCCCCGCCGGCGCGCCGCGCGACTGGGACCGCATGCGCTCCCTGTTCGCCCCGGAAGGCCGCATGATGGCGGTCGGCAAGCGCCCCGACGGCAGTGTCGGGATGCGCCAGATGACGCCGGACGATTACATCGCCCGCAACACCAGGACATTCGCGACCACGGGCTTCTTCGAGTCCGAACTGGCGCGTACCACCGAGACCTTCGGCCAGGTCGCCCACGTGTTCAGCACCTACGAGGCGCGCCACGCGCCGTCCGACGCCACGCCTTTCATGCGCGGCGTCAACAGCATCCAGCTGGTGAACGACGGCAAGCGCTGGTATGTCCTGAGCCTGGTCTGGCGTGCGGAAGATCCCGGATTGCCGTTGCCGGAACGTTACCTGCAGAGCCGCTGACAGGCCGCCCGCGGGCTGATCCCGGGCCGGTCTCAATCGGACTTATGCAACTTGCAAACAGCGCTAGAATGACTTTTTTGCCAAAGCCATGGGTTCCATGATTACCAACGATTCCAGCTTCCAGGTCAGCACCGACCAGAGCAAGCTCGACATCCCGATGATCTACCGCTTCCTGAGCGAGCAGAGCACCTGGGCGGTCGGGATTTCGCGTCCTGTGGTCGAGCGCTCGATCGAAAACTCGCTGTGCTTCGGCGGCTACCTGGATGGCCGCCAGATCGCGTTCGCGCGAGTGATCACCGACTACGCCACGTTCGCCAACCTGGTGGACGTGTTCGTCGTGCCCGAGTACCGCGGGCGCGGCTACGGCAAGCAGCTGATCGGGGTGGTGCTGCGCCACCCCAGCCTGCAAAAGCTGCGCCGGTTCATGCTCGCCACGAGCGATGCGCACGGTCTGTACGAACGCTTCGGCTTTACCGCGCCGCAGCAACCACAGACGCTGATGGAGCGATACTTTCCTAACATCTATTTGTCCTGAGCAGACTCAACACGGCGACAAGCGACTCGAATCAGGCTTACGATGGTGGTAACCAGAGGGAAGCCGAATGGTCCAGTTCGTTGTCCGTGCCTTGCTCGCCTTGGCATTGCTGGCGAGTAACTATAGCTTCGCAGCGGAGCCGCTGCCAAAAGGCTCGCTCGTCATCATCGGCGGCGCACTGCGTGCCGACAACGCGGCGGTCTGGGAGCGGGTCGTCCAGCTGGCGGGCGGCAAGGGCGCACGCATCGCGGTGTTCGCCTCGGCCTCGGCCAACCCCGAGCGGGCCGGCAAGTTCCTGGTCGACCGTTTCAGTCACTATGGCGCCAGGGCCTTCTTCGTCCCCGTCGCGGTGCGCCTGAGCGGCACCGACTACACCATCGCCGCCGAAGATCCGGCGCTGGCCGCCGCCGTGCGCGCCGCCGGCGGCGCCTACTTCGCGGGCGGCGACCAGGGCCGCATCACGCGCGCGCTGCGCCGTCCCGACGGCAGCAACACCCGCATCCTCGACGCCCTGTGGGACATGTACCGTGGCGGCGGCGTCATCGCCGGCTCCAGCGCCGGCGCCGCCATCATGAGCAGCACCATGTTCGGCTATCCCAAGCCGGTACTGGCCACCCTCAAGCTGGGCTTGAGCGACGAGGACGAGATCGCGCCCGGACTGGGCTTCATCGGCGAGGACGTCTTCATCGACCAGCACCTGCTGGTGCGCGGGCGTTTCGCACGCATGCTGCCGGCCATGCTCAAGAAGGGCTACCAGATCGGCCTCGGCATCGACGAGAACACCGCCATGGTGGTGGGGCCCACGCGCGAGGTGGAAGTGGTCGGCTACCGCGGGGCGCTGCTGGTCGACCTGAGCCAGGCCAAGTTCAAGGACGGGCTGTTCAACGTCACCAATGCGCGCCTGAGCTACCTGGACAACGGCGACCGCTTCAACCTCGCGACCCGGGCCTTCACGCCGGCCAGGGACAAGGCCGACGGCCGCGTCGATCCCGGCAAGCCGTATTACCGCGAGCCGCTGTTCTCGGCCGACATCCTCGGCAACAGCACGGTGGTGGATTTGATGGCGCGGCTGATCGACAGCGACCAGCCGGAAGCCATCGGGCTCTCGCTCGACAGCCCCAACGGCGTGCTGCCCGACCTCGGCTTCGAATTCAAGCTGTCGCGCACCGATGACAGCGTGGGCTACATGTCCCCGCTCAGCGAGGCCTATTCCGTCTACAACGTGCGGCTCGACATCCGGCCGATCGTCGTGCAGCGTCCGCTGTACCAGTACAAGTAATCACGTGCACCTTGGGCGCGCGCGCTCGTCCAGCACGCGCCGCTGTGCGTCGATCAGCGGCCCGTTCGGGTCGTGCCCGGCGCGGGGCACTTCGATGTAGGCCTTGTCCGGCGCCGAGATGGCGTCGAAGTAGGGCCGCGTGACCCTGGCTTCGGTCAGCAGGTCTTCCGCTCCCTGGACGATATACACGGGCAGCTCGAAGCGCGTGCCGAGCTTGTACAGGTCCACCTTGGACAGCATGCCGTCGCCTTTCCAGCCGACGAATTTCAGGAAGGAGTAATCCTCGCCCGCATCGTAGTCGGCCCTGGCCTGCGGCGTGGCGTAGGCGGGCAGCACCTTCCACCAGGCCGCCACGGTAGGCTCGGTCGCCTGCAGTTCGTACTTGCGGATGGCGCGGCGCAGGATGCCGAAGTTGCGCGGGTTGGTCCAGGGCGGCGGTCCCAGCGCCTCGAGCTGCGCGACCGTCGCCTTGTCGCTTGCCGCGCGGGCGCGTTCGAGCACCGTGTTCCAGTTGCCCATGTTGTGGCGCTCGCCCACCATCTGGGCCACGCCAACCCAGGCGCAGAACTGTTCGGGATCCTGCTTGGCCATGGTGGCGCCGACGACCGAACCCCAGGAGCTGCCCATCAGGATCAGCTTGCGCTTGCCGAAGCGCTGGCGGAGATGGCGCGCCAGTTCCAGGCCGTCGTCGCGGATCTGCTCCACGCTCAGCGGCTCGTCCTCGGCGGGGCGGTTGCGCCCGTAGGTCATGCCGCCGCCGCGCTGGTCCCAGTGCACCACCGTGTAGTCCTTGCGCCAGGCAGCGTACGGGCCGCCGCCGAAGAGCGTGTAGGGATTGGCCGGGCCGCCGTGCGCGACCAGCAGCACCGGGTTGGCGCAGTTGTCGCCCTGGACGGTCACCCATTGATCGATGCCGCCGATCTTCACGAAGCCGCTTTCGTCGATGGACTGGCCGGGCTGGCAGGCGGGTGCGGCGAAGGCGAGGGAGGGAAGCATGGACAGCACGAAGAGACAAGGGCGCGGCACGGGAACTCCTCTGCAAAAGGCGACCTGCCGATTCTGGTGATGAAACCGGCAAGCGTCAACCGATTATGCGTCCCGGTTAAGCTGGTCCATGGAGGTGTTCAAGTTTTCCGTTCGCGTATCGGTTAGGTAATGCACGGAGCTTGCGCGGCGGGGCCGTTATGGTGAAGCCATGATGAAGGGTTTTTCACCAAGGAAGCTGTATGCCATGCAGCGCATGTCCGTCGCACTCAAGCGCGCTTCGGCCGCCAGGCCGTTCGGGCCGGAGACGGACCGCGCGCTGCGCTGGGCCGCCGCCTGGGGCATGTCCGCCGGCATCCGCACGCCCTACACGCGCCTGCGCCTGCGGCGCGACACGCTGCTTGGCGTCAGCGCCTAGCCTGTAGCGCCCGGGCCATTCCTTCACCTCCCGACAGCCGAGTATGGCAAGATGCTCGCTCCCCGCCACGAGGAGCGCCCATGCCCAAATACGATCTCAAGCTCGAACTGAAGCATCTCTACCGCCCCTCGGCAAAGGAGGTGGCCGAGGTCGAGGTACCGTCCATGCGCTTCCTGATGATCGATGGCCAGGGCGACCCCAACGCCTCGCCGCAATATGCCGCGGCCGTCGAGGCGCTGTTCTCCGTGTCCTATAAAACCAAGTTCATGGTGAAGAAGGGGGAACAGGGGATCGACTATGCAGTCATGCCGCTGGAGGGCCTGTGGTGGGCAGACGATTTCTCCGCCTTCGCCGGGAACGACCGGTCGAAGTGGCAGTGGACCATGATGATCATGCAGCCCGGGTTCGTCGAGGAAGCGGTGATCCGGGCGGCGATCGCGGAAGTGAAGCGCGCCAAGGCACTCCCCGCCGTCGATGCGCTCAGGCTGGAGCACTTCACGGAAGGACGGTGCGCCCAGGTCCTGCACGTCGGCCCCTTCAGCGAAGAAGGGCCGACGATCCGGAGAGTGCATGACTTCATCGAGGCGCGCACCGCCTTGGCCGGAAAACACCACGAGATCTACCTGAGCGACATACGCCGCGGCGATCCGTCGCGGTGGAAAACCGTGATTCGCCAGCCCATGCGCTGAGCCTGTCAGGCTTACAATATCGCGAACCCATCACACAGGAATCGCGATGCGCCTACTTCCGTTCCAGCTGTTCGCCGCCATGCTGATGCTTGGCGCAGCGGCCGCCCAGGCCGCCCAGCCGGCCACCGTCCGTGTCGACTATACCCACAGCGGCAATGCGCTGTCGGACCAGTACGCCCTCGAACGGGTCGTGGTCGAGCCCTTGCCCTGGCCGGGCAACCTGGCGAAAAACTTCGACAATACGAACCGCGGCCAGAACCGGGTCGAGGTGGTCGACGCCAGGACCGGCGACCTGCTGTATTCGCGCGATTTCTCCACCGTCTTCGGCGAATGGCGCACGACCGAGGAAGCGGGCAAGATCAGCCGCAGCTTCCAGGAATCGGTGCGCTTTCCCAAGCCGCAGCAGCCGGTGCGCGTGCGCATCCTCAAGCGCGACGAGCGCAACCAGTTCTCGGTGGCCTGGAGCGTGGAGGTCGACACCGATGCGCAGGAGGTGCTCAAGCGGCAGCCGCCCGCGCCGGCCAGGCCGATCCCGATCCACGTGAGCGGCCCCTCCCCCGAGAAGGTCGACCTGCTGATCCTGGGCGACGGCTACACCCAGCTTGAGATGAAGAAGTTCGAAGCGGACGCGCGCCGCCTGTCGGCCCACCTGTTCTCGGTGTCGCCCTTCCGCGAGCGGGCCAGGGACTTCAACGTCTGGGCGATGGCGGTGCCGACCGAGCAATCCGGCATCACGCGCCCGTCCACCGGCGTGCACCATGCGTCGGCGCTGGGCACGCGCTACGACATCTTCGGCAGCGAGCGCTATGTGCTCACGCTGGACAACCGCGCGCTGCGCGAGATCGCCCAGCACGCGTCCTACGAGTTCATCGAGATCCTGGTGAACAACGAGACCTATGGCGGCGGCGGCATCTTCGGCCAGTTCAGCACCGCGGCGGCCGGCAACGAGTGGGCCAACTACCTGTTCGTGCACGAATTCGGCCACCACTTCGCGGGCCTGGCCGACGAGTACTACACCTCGCCGGTGGCCTACCAGAGCGCCAGCGGCCGCCCGGAACCCTGGGAGCCGAACGTGACCGCGCTACGCGATCCGGCCGGGCTGAAATGGAAACGCCACGTGAAGGCCGGCACGCCGCTGCCGACGCCTTGGCCGAAGGCGGAGTACGAGGAAGCCTCGCGCGCCTACCAATCGAGACGTGCGGCGCTGCGCGCGGCCAACCGGCCGGAGTCCGAGATGAACGCATTGTTCCGCGAAGACCTGGCGCGTTCGAACGCGCTGTTCAACAAGCAGCCGCACCGCCACACCATCGGCGCCTTCGAAGGGGCGAACTACGAGGCCAGCGGCTACTACCGGCCGGCGATGCAATGCCTGATGTTCGACCGCAGCGAGACCTTCTGCCCGGTGTGCCAGGACGGGATCAGCGAGATCATCGACCTGTATGCGGGAACTGCACCCCGGTAATTTTTGCTTACAACTTGGCTCATCCTAAGTTGCTTGCTTAACAGACTGGGGCGGGGGGAGTACCTATTCTGGAGGCGTTGTCTAAAAAAAATTATTTCGCCCACCGGAAAGGAAACGTCATGAACAAACTGATCGCTACCCTCGTTGCAGGCCTGTTCGCCACCGGCGCTTACGCCCAGACCACCGTCAACGCCACCGCCAGCGCGGAAGTCGTGAAGGCGGAAGCCAAGGCCGAGAAGGAGCTTGCCAAGGCCGAGGCCAAGGAAGTCAAGACGGCTGCCAAGGCCGACGAGAAGGTGAACAAGGCGGTGGCCAACGCGACCGAGAAGAAGGCCAAGGCGCACGCGAAGCTGGTCGAGCAGCATGCCGACGCGGCTGAAAAAGTGGCCAAGGCCGATCCGGAAGACCGCGCCAAGGCCATGGCCAAGGCGGAAGAGAAGGTGGCGGATGCCAACCTCAAGGCCGAGAAGAAGATGATCAAGGCCGATGAGAAGCTGCTCAAGACCCAGGTCGATGCGGCTGCGGACAAGGCGCAGGCTGCGGCGAAGACGGAGCAGGTGCGTGCGGAGGCGGCTGCGGATGTGCACAAGGCTGCGGCCAAACACTAAGGGCTCTCGATGTACGGAAAAAGCCGGCTTTCTAGCCGGCTTTTTACGCATAACGGTATGCACGCAAACTTGGGTCCCCGCCTTCGCGGGGATGACGTGCTGACGAAGCGGAGTACGTCCGTGCGAGGTGGTCTGCTGCTCTAGAACGTCATCCCCGCGAAGGCGGGGACCCAAGTTTCGCGGAACAGCCGCACAATAAAAAACGCCGGCACTCAGCCGGCGTTCCCATCAAGCGGCGGCCTTGCCCGCCTCGGTCTCCCGCATTCCCAGATCCAGCGCCTTGAGACGCGCCGACAGCGGCTTGCCCTTGCGCGCCCGCTTGCCGAAGTGCGGCTCCAGGCCGGAAGCAAACAGCTCCACGACACGCTCCTTCGAGCCCGCCCAGGTGCCCATCACGTTCAGGCCCTTCTGGCTGATCGGCTGGGCCGCCAGCAGTGTTTCCTTCGGATCCAGCTCCATCAGGATCACGCCGCGGCCGCCATTGGTCAGCACTTTCATCTCGTCGATGCCGAACACCAGCACACGGCCCTTCTCCGACAGGCAGGCGATCGCGCCCGCGGTGTCGGTCACCACGCGCGGCGGCAGCGGCACGGCGCCGTCGTCCAGGGTAATGAAGGACTTGCCGCCCTTCAGGCGGCTGACCATGTCGCCCGCCTTGGCGATGAAGCCGAAGCCGTTCGAGGTCGCCAGCAGCAGGCGGGTGTCCGGATTGCCGGCGAAGTAGTGAAGAATCCTCACGCCGCCCGACAGGTCGACCAGGGTGGTGATCGGCACGCCGTCGCCGCGCGCTCCCGGCAGCGCGGCCACCGGCACCGAGTACAGCTTGCCGTTGTCGCCGATGCCCAGCAGGTGGTCGACGGTGCGGCACTCGAAGGCCTTGTACAGCGAGTCGCCCGCCTTGAAGGTGAACTGCGCCGGGTCGTGCCCGATGCCGGTGCGCGCGCGCACCCAGCCTTTTTCCGAGACGATCACGGTGACCGGCTCGTCGATGACCTTCTGCTCGGCCACGGCCTTCTGCGCTTCCTCGATCAGGGTGCGGCGGTCGTCGCCGAACTGCTTGGCGTCCTGCTCGATTTCCTTGATGATCACGCGCTTCATGGTGGACGGGTTGTCCAGGATGTCCTGGAGCTTTTCCTTCTCAAGGCGCAGCTCCGCCAGCTCCTGCTGGATCTTGATCGCTTCCAGGCGCGCCAGCTGGCGCAGGCGGATCTCGAGGATGTCTTCGGCCTGGCGGTCGCTCAGGCGGAATTCCTCGATCAGCGCGGCCTTCGGCTCGTCCGAATTACGGATGATGGCGATGACCTTGTCGATGTTCAGCAGGACGGTCTCGCGGCCCTCCAGGATGTGGATGCGGTCGTTGACCTTGCCCAGCCTGAATTCGGTACGGCGGCGCACGGTGACGAAGCGGTAGTCGATCCACTCCTGCAGGATGGCGCTCAGGCCCTTCTGGCGCGGACGGCCGTCGCCGCCGATCATCACCAGGTTGATCGGGCTGGAGCTCTCGAGCGAGGTGTGCGCGAGCAGCATCAGCATGAATTCGGTCTGGTCCTGGTTCTTCGACTTCGGCTCGAACACCAGGCGCACCGGCGCCTCGCGGCCCGATTCGTCGCGCACCGTGTCGAGCGCGCCGAGGATGGTCTGCTTGAGCGCCAGCTGCTCGGGCAGCAGGGCTTTCTTGCCCAGCTTGACCTTCGGGTTGGTCAGTTCCTCGATCTCTTCCAGCACGCGCTGGCTCGAGGCGCCGGGCGGCAGTTCGTAGACCACGGCCTGCCACTGGCCGCGCGCCAGTTCCTCGATCTTCCAGCGCGCACGCACCTTCATCGAGCCGCGGCCCGTGGCGTACATGTCGGCGATCTGCGAGGCCGGGGTGATGATCTGGCCGCCGCCCGGGAAGTCCGGGCCGCGCACCGTGGCCATCAGCTCGGCGTGGGTGATCTTCGGATTGCGGATCATCGCCACCGCCGCCGAAGCCACTTCGCGCAGGTTGTGCGAGGGGATCTCGGTGGCCAGGCCGACCGCGATGCCGGAGGCGCCGTTGAGCAGCACCATCGGCAGGCGCGCCGGCAGGGTGCGCGGTTCGTCGGTCGAACCGTCGTAGTTCGGCTGGTAGTCGACCGTGCCCATGTCGATCTCGTCGAGCAGCAGGCGCGAGATCGGGGTCAGGCGGGCTTCGGTATAACGCATCGCCGCGGCGCCGTCGCCGTCGCGCGAGCCGAAGTTGCCCTGGCCGTCGATCAGCGGATAGCGCAGCGAGAAGTCCTGGGCCATGCGCACCAGCGCGTCGTAGACCGACTGGTCGCCGTGCGGGTGCAGCTTGCCGAGCACGTCGCCGACCACGGCGGCCGACTTGCGCGGCTTGGCGGTCGGGCCCAGGCCCAGTTCGTTCATCGCATACAGGATGCGGCGCTGCACCGGCTTCTGGCCGTCGGATACGTCCGGCAGCGCGCGGCCTTTCACGACCGAGACCGCATAGTCCAGGTAGGCGCGCTCGGCGAAGGTGGAAAGGGTGAGCGTCTCCTGGTCGGAGGGCTCGTGTTGTTGTTCGAAGAGGCTTGCTTGTGACATGTTTGTTTGTTCGTTTCTGGCGGAGACTAGTGGCGACTCTTGGAAACTTGGATCCCGGCCTTGGCCGGGATGACGGTTTTTGGGCTAGAGGTCAACTCAAACAACGTCATCCCCGCGCAGGCGGGGACCCAAGTTTGCTAGCGGACCGTTACATCATCAGATATCCGCCTCAGTCTCATTCCCGTGTTCCTCAATCCACGCCCGCCGCGCGGCCGCTTCACCCTTACCCATCAGCATATTGAAGCGCGATGCCGACTCGGCCAGGTTGTACTCGCCGAAGGACACCGGCAGCAGACGGCGGGTATCCGGATTCATCGTGGTTTCCCACAGCTGCTCCGCGTTCATCTCGCCCAGGCCCTTGAAGCGGGAGATGCTCCAGGACCCTTCGCGCAGGCCTTCCTTCTTGAGCTTGTCCTCGATCGCCAGCAGTTCGCCATCGTCCAGCGCGTACAGCTTCTGGATCGGCTTCTTGCCGCGCGCCGGCACGTCCACGCGGTACAGCGGCGGACGCGCGATGCAGATGTTCCCGTTCCTGAACAGGGCAGGGAAGTGCTTGAAGAACAGGGTCAGCAGCAGGACCTGGATGTGCGAGCCGTCCACGTCCGCATCCGACAGGATGCAGACCTTCCCGTAGCGCAGGCCGCTCAGGTCGGGATTGTCGTCCGGGCCGTGCGGGTCGACGCCCATCGCCACCGCGATGTCGTGGATCTCGTTGTTCGCGAACAGGCGGTCGCGGTCGGTCTCCCAGGAGTTCAGCACCTTGCCGCGCAGCGGCAGGATGGCCTGGAATTCCTTGTCGCGGCCCATCTTGGCCGAACCGCCCGCCGAGTCGCCCTCGACCAGGAACAGTTCGTTGCGCGTGATGTCGCTCGATTCGCAATCGGTCAGCTTGCCCGGCAACACCGCCACGCCGGACGATTTCTTCTTCTCGACCTTCTGCAGCGAACGCAGGCGCGACTGGGCCTGCTTGATCACCAGCTCGGCCAGCTTCTTGCCGTATTCGACGTGCTGGTTCAGCCACAGCTCCAGCGGCGGCCGGGTGAAGGTCGACACCAGCTTGACGGCGTCGCGCGAGTTCAGGCGTTCCTTGGTCTGGCCCTGGAACTGCGGGTCCAGCACCTTGGCCGACAGCACGAAGGACACCCGGGCGAACACGTCTTCCGGCAACAGCTTGACGCCCTTCGGCAGCAGGGAGTGCATCTCGACGAAGCTCTTCACCGCGCCGAACAGGCCGTCGCGCAGGCCGGATTCGTGGGTGCCGCCGCTGACCGTCGGGATCAGGTTGACGTAGGATTCGCGCACCACGCCGCCTTCCTCGGTCCATGCCACCACCCAGGCCGCGCCTTCGCCCTCGGCGAAGCCTTCGTCGCCGGCCGCGGCGTACTGGGCGCCTTCGAACAGCGGGATGACGGTCTGGCCGCCCGAAGTCTGGTTCAGCGCTTCGAGCAGGTAGCCGCGCAGGCCTTCGTCGTAGCGCCAGGTCTGGACGTCGCCGGTCTTTTCGATCGTCAGGGTGACGGTCACGCCCGGCAGCAGCACCGCCTTCGAGCGCAGCAGGCGCTGCAGCTCGGCCATCGGGATGTTCGGGGAATCGAAATACTTCCCGTCCGGCCAGGCGGTGACGCGGGTGCCGTTCTTCTTGCCGCCGCGCTCGGCCGGGCTGGAGCTCAGCGGCTCGACCACGTCGCCGGCCTCGAAGGCCAGCTGGTGCACGCCGTTGCCCTGCTCGTCCTTGCGCCAGACGGTGATCTCGAGGCGCTTGGACAGCGCATTGGTCACCGACACGCCGACGCCGTGCAGGCCGCCGGAGAACGCGTAGGCGCCGCCCGAGCCCTTGTCGAACTTGCCGCCGGCGTGCAGGCGCGTAAACACGATCTCGACCGTGGACACGCCTTCTTCCGGGTGCAGGCCCACGGGAATGCCGCGGCCGTCGTCCTCGACCGTGATCGAGCCGTCGGTGTTGAGCGTCACCCCGATGTTCTTGCAGTGGCCGCCAAGCGCCTCGTCCGAGGCGTTGTCGATCACTTCCTGGATGATGTGGAGCGGATTCTCAGTCCGGGTGTACATGCCCGGACGTTGTTTCACAGGTTCGAGTCCCTTGAGGACGCGGATGGATGATTCGCTGTAGTCGGATGCGGGTTTCTTAGAGGCCATGCTGATGTTTATTTATCGAATGCTTGCGCATTCTATCTTGTCGGGCAGAAAAAAATTTGAACTTTTCGTGCCTTCCGGATTCGTGCTTGCTACTTTGCACGCTTGTGCTAGATTAAAAAGAATTGGCAGTTGCAAAAGGAAGGGCGTTTCCGATGCACGTGTCCAGGTATCCCTTTACTGTTCGCCTCATAGGCTTCTCGCCGGCTGAAAACACGCAGCTGGAGACTTTGCTCGCGCAAGCTCCAGAGCTGGGGCCGTCGTATTTTTGCCTGCACGACGACAGTTTGCAAGAACCCGACCTGTATATCGCCGACGGCGGCAACCCCGCCGCACTGGCGCGCCTGGCTTGCCTGCCGCCCGGCGCCCTCCAGCCCATCCTCCTGGTCGGCGGCGACGGCGCCAGCAGCCGGCGCACCCTGCCGCGCCCCGTCGACCCGCCCCGCCTGTGCGAAACCCTGGCCGAACTGCTCGACGCCCGGGTGCAGGCGCTGGCCGAACTGAACGCGCGCGGCGAGTGCTGCCTGCCTGAGCGCCGGCGAAGACCCAGGCTGGAGCCGGACACCGAGGCGCCGGAGTTCTACCAGCGTATGCGCCAGGGACCGCCCGACGGCGCCGTACTCATCATCGACAAGGGCGGCGCCTTCCGCGACCATGTGGCCTATGTGGTCGGCACCAGGCTTGGCGCCGCGCCCCCAGGCCAGGCCAGCGGCGGCCCGTGCGGCTGCGGCCGTCCGGTCGAGTGGACCGACAGCAGCCGCGCCGCGGTGCGCCTGTGCGACGAAACCCCGGTCTCGCTGGTCATGATCAATACCTGCGCGCCCGGCATCGAGCCCTACAGCCTGAGCAGCGCCATCAAGTCCCAGCAAGGGGCCGGACGCACCGCGGTACTCTTCCTGGTCAGTCAATCGTTCAAGTACGACAGCCTGCGCGCCCGCGATGCGGGCGTTCGCGGCCTGCTCGACAAACCGGTGGCGGACCGCCATCTCGTGGCGACCTTCCAGAAACTGCTGGCACTGCCGGCGTCAAAACTACTGTAATTGCATACAGTATTATCCGAAATTGGAAATTCCGCAAGCTGCGATTTGGCGGCGTGGCTTTGCGGAAGCGTTAGGATTTTCGCAACATTAAATCGTGCGCGGCCGCCGCGACGTTATATTGATGGCTATGGCGGAACACATGCACAAGCAGGACGACGAAGAACCCGGTCCTCCGGTCCCGAAGGATCCGGACACGCCGGTGCGCATCCCTGACCGGCGCGCCACGGAAGGACCAGGGCGGGGCGGGCATGCCCGCTACCAGCGCGACGGCGATACGCCGCTGGCGCTCGCCGGGAGGGTGCTGACCTCGCGCTTCCGCGCCCTGCGCGAACGCTTCAACCGCGATTTCATGCACCGCACGCTGCACATCGGCGTCTCGGCCCGCATCTTCCATCCGGAACCCGGTGCACGCGGCCTGCTCAGCAAGAACCTGCAATATCTCGAGGAATCGATCGCCCAGTGGGTCATGTCGCGCGACGTGCTGGTGTTCATGATCCCGACCGTCAATACCAGCGGGCTGCTACACCCTAGCAACATCACGCTGCGCCACTATGCGCGCCACCTGGACGGGCTGGTGCTGCAGGGCGGGGCGGACGTGGCGCCGCAGACCTATTCCGAAACCCCGACCCGGCCGGAATGGGCGGGCGACCGCGCGCGCGACGTCTACGAGCTGGAGCTGCTGCACGAGTTCGTCGACGCCGGCAAGCCGGTGCTGGGCGTGTGCCGCGGCTGCCAGCTGATCAACGTCGCCTTCGGCGGTACCTTGTACCAGGACGTGGCCACCAATGTGCCGGAAGCGCTGGCCCACGTGCACGACGTGTACGACGCGCACCGCCACGATATCGTCTTCCCCCAGGGGTCTTCGCTGGCGCGCATGTTCCCGAACGTGACGAAGGCGGTGGTCAACTCGATCCACCACCAGGCGGTGAAGGAACTGGGGCGCGACATCGTGGTCGAGGCGTATTCCGAACCGGACGGCATCGTCGAAGCCATCCGCTACCGCCGCGCCGATTTCGTGATGGGCCTGCAATGGCACCCGGAATTCCACCGCGCCGGCGGCGTGGACCTTCTGGACTGCACGCCCGTGCTCGACGAATTCCTGCGCGCCGCCCGGGAAACCCGCCTGTAATCACCGCTGCCTTGTCGAAAACGCTTGCTTTCGCCCAGTAATTGAATGAGAATCATTCTCATCAACTTATTCGGCTACGTTCATCGGCAACGTTTTCCAGAGAGGCTTGCATGAATTCTTCCTTTGCAGACGAACTTCCCGTAGTACCGGCCGGACGCAGCCCGGATGCGCTGCTGGTCGCATCGCTGTTGCATCTGATGTCGCATTACACGGCGCGGGAAGCGGGCGAACCGCCCTGCGTCAAGCTGGCCTCGGTGATCGAGCGCCATTTGTGCGCGCTGGCGCGCCTGCCGGATGTCGATCCGGTGCTGCGCGCGACCTGCGAACAACTGACCGAGAAGTGGGCGGCGCTGGTCGATGCCAAGCTGCCGGTTCCCGGCAAGACGCCGCTGCTGGCGCGCTTCATGAAAGGCGCGTGGCCGGGGAAGGCCGCCGCGGTCGCGGGCTAGCTGGTTGACCTGATTGTTTCCGTTAGCTGGACGCTAGCCGAGCCATGCGCGCAGCGCCGCTTCACCGGTGGGCGTAAATGCCATGACACGCGTCTGCGGCAGCCGGCGCGCCCAGCCCAGCTGTTCGCAGCGGTCCAGGATGGCGCCTCCCAGCAGGCCGGCCAGGTGATGGCGCCGTTCGCTCCAGTCCAGGCAGGTGCGGCAGACCGGCCGCCGGCCCTTGCTCAAGGCAGCCGCTTCGATGCCGAGTTCGGCCGCCATCCGTTCTCCTGTTTCCGTGAGTACGATCCCGTCCGCCCCGATGCCGAACGCCCCCCGCGCCGCCAGCCGCTCATAGACCAGCACCCCCAGCTCGCCCGCCAGGTGGTCGTAGCAGACACGCGCCTTGCGCAGCGCAGGCTCGCGCGGCCCCGGCTGGAGCGGCAGCGAACCGACCCCGAAGGCCACGCCCATCAGCGTCTCCAGCATCTGCGCCACCTCGGCGCCGGCAATCCGGAAGTAACGGTGCCGTCCCTGCGCCTCGACCTCCAGCAAGCCGGCATCGACCAGCTTGGCCAGGTGGGTGCTGATGGTCTGGCGCGTGACGCCGGCCGCGTCGGCCAGCTCGGTCGCGGTGAGCGCCTTCCCCGCCATGAGCAGGTTGAGCACCTGCGCCCTGGCGTGGTCGCCGATCAATGCGGCGATGGCAGTAATGTTTGGTCCGTCCCTCATGCTTCGATCTTAGCCGAAGCATCGCGCTGGGGCCAGGGGCTACAGTAGGAACTCCAGAACACAAGGAGTCCAGCATGACCATCACCTGCTTCATCCGCTACCAGATCGATCCTTTCCAGAAGGCGCAATTCCGCCGCTACGCCGAGAACTGGGGCCGCATCATTCCCCGCTGCGGCGGCGACCTGCTCGGCTATTTCCTGCCGCACGAAGGCAGCAACGACGAGGCCTGGGGGCTGATCGCCTTCGACAGCCTGGCCGCCTACGAGGCCTACCGTGCGCGCCTGAGGACGGACGAGGAAGCGCGCGCCAACTTCGCCATGGCGCAGGAGCAGCGCTTCATCCTGCGCGAGCAGCGCACCTTCACCGAGGTGGTCGACAACACCCTGCGTCCGGGAGGCTGGCGTGATCGCGGTCATTTTTGAGGTCGAGCCGGAACCTGCGCGGCGCCAGGCCTACCTCGACATCGCGGCGCGCCTGAAAACGCAGCTGGAATCCATCGACGGCTTCATCTCCATCGAGCGCTTCGAATCGCTGTCGCGGCCGGGACGGATCCTGTCGCTGTCCTTCTGGAGCGACGAGGAAGCGGTGCAGCGCTGGCGCACGCTGGACGCGCACCGCGAAGCGCAGGCGGCGGGCCGGGCAGGCATCTTCCGCGACTACCGGCTGCGCGTGGCCGCGGTGATGCGCGACTACGGCCTGCGCGAGCGGGACGAGGCGCCGCCGGACTCAAAGCTCGCGCATCCTAGCGAAAGCGCCGCTCGCCCCTGAAGCGCCCGATGGCGGCGTTCACCATCGCCTCCACGCTGCCGTCGCGCTCGTAGTAGCGCCGCAGCAGCGAGGCGTCGCTGCCTTCCCTGGCCGCTTGCGCGAGGTGCTGGAGCGCGTCCATGCTGCCCAGCGCCTCCGCATGCGGCACCATTTTTTCCAGGGTCGCCAGGATGTCATCGCGCAGCGGGACGTTGTCGTAGCTCTTGGGCAGCGTGACGGTTCCGTCCAGCCCGAAGCGGCAGGCCTGGAAGCGGTTATAGTTATAGACGAGGTAATCGTCTTCCACCGGCGCTTCCTCGCCGCGCGCCAGCAGGTGGCGGCACAGCGCCTGCAGGTAGCCGGCCAGCGCGGCGGCGCGCTCCACCGTGAGCGGCGTGTCGCACACGCGCAGCTCGATGGTCCCGTACTCGGGCTTGGGCCGCAGGTCCCAGTAGAAGTCCTTCATGCTCTTGATGATCTTCGTTCGCTCCATCTTGGCGAAGAACACCTCGTTGAACTCCTGCCAGGACAGGATGAAGGGCGCGCGTCCGCTCATCGGGAAGGCGAACACGGAATTCAGGCGCGCCGAATCGAAGCCGCTGTCGTGGCCCTGCACGAAGGGCGAGGAGCTCGAGAGCGCGATGAAATGCGGGATGTAGCGCCCCAGCGCATGCAGCAGGAACAGCGCGTCGTCGCCGCTGGCGCAGCCGATGTGCACGTGCTGGCCGAACACGGTGAACTGCTTGGCCAGGTAGCCGTACAGCTGCGACAGGTATTCGTAGCGCGGCTTGGCCGAGATGCGGCGTTCCGACCAGTGCTGGAAGGGATGGGTGCCGCCGCCGGCGATGCCGATGTTGAGGGTGTCGCCGGCCGCCACCAGGGTGTCGCGGATCTCGATCAGCTCGGCCAGCAGCGGCCCGTAGGCGGTCTGCACGCTCGAGTTAATCTCGATCATGCTCTCGGTGATCTCGGGCGTCACGTTGCCCGGGAAGGGCTTGCGGTTCAGCAGGTGCAGCAGGTCGGGGCTGGCCGCGGTCAGGTCGAAGTCGGACAGGCTGACCAGCTGCAGTTCCAGCTCGACCCCGAAGGTCAGCGGCTGGGAGGCGGCGAAGGCTTCAAGCGGCATGGCTGGGCTCCGGTGCTTCGCGCGCCCAGAACAGGGCGCGCTGGATGATGATCGGGCCGAAGACTTCGAGCAGCATGGTCACCCCGGCCATCGCCCGCAGTTCCTCCACCACCGTCACGCCCGCATGGCGCGCGTGCTCGAGCAGCAGGATCACGAACACCGACAGCGGTGCCAGGCCCAGGCCCGTGAGCGCCCCCTTGCGCCAGGAGATGCCGGACAGGTGCGCGAACGCGGTCACGCCGACGGTCTTGGTGAGCATGCGCACCAGCACCACGGCCACGGCGAGCGTGCTGCCTTCCATCACGGTGCGCCAGTTCAGGGTCGAGGCGGCGTACAGGAACAGCAGCACGGTCAGGAGTTCGCCCAGCGGGCCGAAGTTGCGCTGCGCCTGGCTGAAGGCGATGCGGCGGTGGCGCGCAGCCAGGCCGAAGGCCAGCGAGGCGACCACCGGCGACAGGGAGGCCACATCGCAGATCGCGACGACCAGCACCACCGTCAGCGCGAAGGCCACGGTGGCATCGTGGCCCGGATTGCGGATGGCGCGCAGCAGGGCCGGCACGGCGATGCCGAACAGGGCGCCCAGCAGGATCGAGCCGGCCAGCATCACGGTACTCTGCCACAGGGCTTCCGGCACCGCTTCGTAGGTGCGGAAGATCCAGTAGCCGACGATGGCGTTGAAGGCGAACACCGCCAGCACGCAGTTCTGGGCCGACAGGTGCAGCACGCGCTCCGTCATCTGGCCCGAGCTGCGCTGCTCGTTGACGATGCGCACCACGGTGGCGGGCGAAGTGCCCATCGCCAGCGCAGCCATCATCAAGGCCGTCATCTCGGCGCTGCCGAAGGCGATGGCGACCAGGTAGACGGCCATGAAGGTCAGGCCGGCTTCGGCCAGCCCGGCCACGCCGACCCAGGGATTGATGCGCAGCCAGCGCAGGTTGATGCGGTAGCCGAGTTCGAACAGGACCAGGCCGAAGGCGATGTCCGCCAGCAGCGAGATGGCGCCGGCATCCGGCGCCGGCAGCACGCCGATCTGCGGTTGGGCCAGCGCGAAGCCGACCAGGCCATAGAAGCTGATGCGCGGCAGGCCGGTCCAGCGCTGCCCGAATTCGCCGGCCAGCCAGGCGAGCGCCATGGCGAGCGGCCACGCAAGACTTGTCAACACGGACAGCAGGTCAGGCATTGGCATCCCCCGGAAAAGGTTTTGCCAATTTTACAAGGAAGCCCGCGCGCACGATTGCGCGTAGGATTGGTCTTATTTGCTCACTTATTTGCTCAGTAAGCGCATGGCCCGTTCCAGTCCTTCGAGGGTGATCGGGAACATGCGGTTGTTCATGATCTGGCGGATCACGGCGATCGACTGGCGGTACTGCCACAGGTTCTCCGGCTCGGGGTTCAGCCAGGCGAACTTGGGGAAGGCATTGGTGAAGCGCGCCAGCCAGGCCGCACCGGCTTCCTCGTTGTTGTACTCGACCGAACCGCCCGGCGCCAGCACCTCGTAGGGGCTCATGGTGGCGTCGCCGACGAAGATCACGCGGGTGTCGGACGGATACTTGCGCAGCACGTCCCAGGTCGGGAAGCGCTCGCTGTGGCGGCGCCGGTTGTTCTTCCACAGGTAGTCGTAAACGCAGTTGTGGAAGTAATAGAACTCCATGTTCTTGAATTCGTTCTTCGACGCCGAGAACAACTCCTCGACACGCTCGATGTGGTCGTCCATCGAGCCGCCCACATCCAGCAGCATCACCACCTTGATGCGGTTCTTGCGCTCGGGCTGCATGCGGATGTCGAGGTAGCCGGCATTGCTGGCGGTGGCGCGGATGGTGTCGTCCAGCGCCAGTTCGTCGGCCGCCCCGGTGCGCGCGAAGCGCCGCAGGCGCCGCAGGGCCACCTTGATGTTGCGCGTGCCGAGCTCGCGCTCGCCGTCGTAGTCGCGGTAGCTGCGCTGTTCCCAGACCTTCACGGCCGTGCGGTTGCGGCCCTGGCCGCCGATGCGGATGCCTTCCGGATTGGTGCCGCCGTTGCCGAAGGGCGAAGTGCCGCCGGTGCCGATCCACTTGTTGCCGCCTTCGTGGCGGCCCTTTTGTTCCTTCAGCAGTTCTTCCAGGCGCTGCTGCAGCTTGTCGTAGCCGAGCTTTTCCAGCTGGGCCTTCTGCTCGGGCGTCAGCTCGCGCTCGAAGCGCTTGAGCAGCCAGTCGAGCGGAATCTCGGCCTTCTCGTCGAACACCGCGTTCACGCCCTTGAAATACGCCCCGAAGGCACGGTCGAACTTGTCGAAATGGGCCTCGTCCTTCACCAGGGTCAGGCGCGAGAGGTAGTAGAACTCGTCGAGCGAAGGCGCGATGACCTGCTCCTGCATGGCTTCCAGCAGGGTCAGGAACTCCTTGATCGTCACCGGCACCTTGGCGTCGCGCAGGGCGTAAAAGAAATCGATCAGCATGGACTCAGTGGGCTTCCCTGGCGTGGCGGGCCAGCCTCTCGTGCAGGTAGGACTTGATCGCGGGCCATTCGGCGCGCACGACGCTGTACATGACGGTGTCGCGCACCGTGCCGTCGCGCCGCATGTGGTGGTGGCGCAGCACGCCGTCCTTCTTGGCGCCCAGGCGCTCGATGGCGGCTTGCGAGGCGAAGTTCTCGCAGTCGGTGCGCCAGCCCACCACGCCGCAGCCCAGGGAGTCGAAGGCGTGCGACATCAGCAGCAGCTTGCAGCTGGTATTGACGTGGGTGCGCTGCACCCGCTTGGCGTACCAGGTGTAGCCGATCTCGACCCGGCCGATGCCCGGCACGATGTCGTGGTAGCTGGTGGTGCCCAGCACCGTGCCCGATGCGGCGTCGATGACGGCGAAGGCCAGGCGGTTGCGCGTGTCGAGCGCGGTGGCGATGTACTGCTCGGTGTCGTGCGGTTCCGGCACGCTGGTGACGCGCAGCTTCCACAGTTCGCCGTCGCCGGCGGCGGCGCGCAGCCCCACGGCATGGTGCATCGCCAGCGGCTCCAGGCGGATGCCGTTGAATTCCAGGGTGACGGGCGCAACCCGGATCATCGGTTGGTCCTCGACATGTACACCAGGCGCTCGAACAGGTGCACGTCCTGCTCGTTCTTGAGCAGGGCGCCGGCCAGCGGCGGCACCACGCTTTTACCGTCCTGGCTGCGCAGGGCATCAAGCGGGATGTCCTCGGCCAGCAGCAGCTTGAGCCAGTCGAGGAATTCCGAGGTCGACGGCTTCTTCTTGATGCCGGCGACCTCGCGCAGCTCGTAGAAGCTCTGCAGCGCGGCCGCCAGCAGGTCCTGCTTGAGCGTCGGGAAGTGAACCTTGACGATGTCGGCCATCGTCTCGCGGTCCGGGAATTTGATGTAGTGGAAGAAGCAGCGGCGCAGGAAAGCGTCCGGCAGTTCCTTCTCGTTGTTGGAGGTGATGATCACCAGCGGGCGGTGCCTGGCCACGACCATCTCGCGCGTCTCGTAGACGTAGAACTCCATGCGGTCCAGTTCGCGCAGCAGGTCGTTCGGGAACTCGATGTCGGCCTTGTCGATCTCGTCGATCAGCAGCACCACCGGCTCCGGCGCCGTGAAGGCTTGCCACAGCACGCCCTTGACGATGTAGTTGTGGATGTCGCGCACGCGCTCGTCGCCGAGCTGGGAATCGCGCAGGCGCGAGACGGCGTCGTATTCGTACAGGCCCTGCTGCGCCTTGGTGGTCGACTTCACGTGCCACTGCAGCAGCGGCATGTCGAGGGCGGCCGCGACTTCCTCGGCCAGCATGGTCTTGCCGGTGCCGGGTTCGCCCTTGATCAGGAGCGGGCGGCCGAGCGTCAGCGCGGCGTTGACGGCCAGTTTCAGGTCGGCGGTGGCGACGTAGTTGTCGCTGCCTTCGAAGCGTTGGGAAGCTTGCATCGCGGGTGACAAAATAGAATGAAATGACATCGAGTATATGCCAGAACCTAGCCCGTTACCGTACGCACGGTTTGTAGACTGGTGCCAACTCTTCGGATAGAATCGACAGGTTGGTGGACCATTTGCTAACTTTTTGTGCGTTTGCGGTATTCGAATTACAACTAACGAGCCACACCATGAAAAACTTTGTAGCAGTATTGGTGCTGGCCGCGTGCGCCAGCACCGCGGCAGCAGCGGACGTCGTCGGAGACCCGAAGTCCGCACGCAGCAAAATCGAAATGTGCATCGGCTGCCACGGCATCCCCGGCGGCTACAAGACCGCCTTCCCCGAGGTGTACCAGGTTCCGAAGATCGGCGGCCAGTCCGCCAAGTACATCGAATCCGCCCTGAAGGCCTACCGCAAGGGCGACCGCAAGCATCCTTCGATGACCGGCATCGCCTCGTCCATGAGCGACCAGGACATCGCCGACGTGGCGGCCTACTACGCCCAGCAGACCGAAGCCACCAAGCGATAAGGACAGCCATGAAAAAACTGATTTCCGCGCTGATCGTTGGCGCCTTCTGCATGAGCGCCGCCTCGGCGGCCGACGTCGCCAAGGGCGAGAACCTGGCCAAGAAGTACAACTGCGCCGCCTGCCATGGCGCCGATTACAACAAGCCGATCGACCCGACCTATCCGAAGCTGGCCGGCCAGCACGCGGACTACCTGGCCCACGCCCTGCGCGCCTACAAGCGCGGCAACGGCACCAACGGCCGCGTCAACCCGATCATGGCGGCCCAGGTGCAGCCGCTGTCGAACCAGGACATGGCCGACATCGGCGCCTACCTGGCCAGCCTGCCGTCGCAGCTGGTGACGAGCAAATAAGCCGGCGGTTCCGGCTGCTGCAATGCGGACCCCTCCACTGGAGGGGTTTTTCGTTTTTACGCTCCATTCGTCCGGGATACAGCCCATGAAGCGCCTGCCTTCGATCCATCTCCTCGTCGTGGCGGTGCTGGCCGTCTTCGCCGCCCTGGCCTTTTTTGCGCCGGTACAGGTGGCGGAAACCCTCTTCACCCTGGACCGCAAGCTTTCAGGACTGGAGCGCAAGGAGCTTGTGCTGCCCGGCGGGGAGCGCATCGTCTACCTGGAGGGCGGGAAGGGCGAACCCTTGCTGCTGCTGCACGGCTTCCGCGGCAACAAGGACCACTTCACGCGCGCGGCGCGTTTCCTCGGCGGGCACTACCGAATCATCGCGCCCGACTTGCTTGGCTTCGGCGAATCCGATCATCCGACGGGCGCCGACTACACGCCGGCGGGGCAGGCGCGCAGGATGCATGCGTTCTTGCGGCAGCTGGGCGTCGACGGCGTTCACCTGGGCGGCAGCTCGATGGGCGGGCAGATCGCATTGCACTATGCCGCGCTGTATCCGGACCAGACGCGCAGCCTGTGGCTGCTGGCGCCGAACGGCGTGCCGGGGGCCGAGCCGGGCGAACTGGCCAGGACCATGGCGGCGGGCGGCCCCAATGTGCTGATGGCCAGCAACGAGGAGGAGTTCGGGCGCCTGTTCGAGGTGGTGATGGCGGATCCGCCCTTCATGCCGGGCTTCGTCAGGAATGTGATTGCCCGGGAGCCGCTGCGGTATCAAGCGCTGCATCAGCGGATCTTCGCCGACGTCAACGGCAGCCCGGCGCCGGGCGAAGCGAAGGCGCCGGCGCTGGTGGTGTGGGGGGCGCAGGACCGCGTGCTGCATGTGTCGGGAGCGGCGGCGCTTGGTCGCTTGCTGCCGCGGGCGCAGGTGATCGTCATGCCTGGGGTGGGGCATTTGCCGATGCTGGAGCGGGACCGGCAGGTGGCGGAGGACTACCTGGCGTTCCGGCGGAGGCTGGCCGGACGCTGAGCTGGTAACATACGGGCCCTTTGCTGCGGGCGGTTCGTCAGTGCGTGCAAACTTGGGCCCCCGCCTCGCGGGGTTGACGGTTTTACAGCTAACCACTAGCGTTCAATCCGTCATCCCCGCGAAGGCGGGGACCCAAGTTTGTTCGTAAACCGCCAGCCCCCGAACCCTGGAGTCCCCGTGCTATCCCCCACCCACCTCAAAACCAACCTGCTCAGCGGCCTCACCGTCGCCCTGGCCCTGGTCCCCGAAGCCATCGCCTTCGCCCTGGTCGCCCAGGTCTCCCCGCTCACCGGCCTGTACGCCGCCGTGCTGGTCGCCCTGATCACCTCCGCCTTCGGCGGCCGTCCCGGCATGATCTCCGCCGCCGCCGGCTCGCTGGCCGTGGTGATGACCGCGCTGGTGGTCCAGCACGGTGCCCAATACCTGTTCGCGGCCGTGGTCCTGATGGGCGTGCTGCAGCTGCTGTTCGCCGCCGCCCGCCTCGGCAAGTTCATCCGCATGGTGCCGCATCCGGTCATGCTCGGGTTCGTCAACGGCCTGGCGCTGGTGATCTTCATCGCCCAGTTCGGCCACTTCAAGACCCCCGGCCCGGACGGCGCGCCGCAGTGGATGGAAGGCGCCGCCCTGGCCGCCATGCTCGGCGTGGTGGCGGTGACCATGGCCGTGATCTACCTGACCCCGCGCGTCACCAAGGCCGTGCCGGCCACCCTGGTCGGCATCCTGGCCGCCACCGCCGGCTGCGCGCTGCTCGGCATCGAGACCAAGACCGTGGGCGACCTGGGCTCCATTGCCGGCGGCCTGCCGTCCTTCGCGCTGCCGGAAGTGCCGTTCACGCTCGAGACCCTGCGCATCGTCTTCCCCTACGCGCTGGTGATGGCCGGCGTCGGCCTGATCGAATCGCTCCTGACCCTGACCCTGATCGACGAGATCACCGATACCCGCGGCCAGCCGAACCGCGAATGCCTGGCGCTGGGCGCGTCCAACGTGGTCACCGGCCTGTTCGGCGGCATGGGCGGCTGCGCCCTGATCGGCCAGAGCATGATCAACGTGAACAGCGGCGCCACCGGGCGCCTGTCGGGCATCATGGCCTCGCTGTTCCTGCTGTCCTTCATCCTGGTGGGCTCCAGCTGGATCGAGCAGATCCCGCTGGCCGCCCTGATCGGCGTGATGTTCGTGGTGTGCGAGAAGACCTTCGAATGGAGCACCTTCCGCCTGTTCGGCAAGGTGCCGCGCGCCGATGCGCTGGTGATCGTGCTGGTGGCCGGCGTCACGCTGGCCTTCGACCTGGCGGTGGCGGTGCTGGCCGGCGTGATCGTCTCGGCCCTGGTGTTCGCCTGGCAACACGCCAAGCAGGTGAGGGCGGGCGCCGTTGTCGATGCCCAGGGGTGGAAGGTCTATGAGCTGGAGGGCACGCTGTTCTTCGCGTCGGTGAGCAACTTCCAGCAGCTGTTCACGCCCAGGGACGACCCGCAGGACGTGGTCATCGAATTCCGCCGCGCGCGCGTGGCCGACCACTCGGCCATCCAGGCCATCGACGCGCTGGCCGAGCGTTACCGCCAGTTGGGCAAGCGCCTGCACCTGCGCCACCTGAGCCCGGACTGCCGGGAACTGCTGGACAAGGCCCGCGAGATGGTCGAGGTGAACGTGCTGGAGGATCCGCGCTACCACGTCGCGGACGACAAGCTGGGCTAAGACGGCGTCAGGCGAAGGCGCGCCGGCGCACGCACTCGATGTAGGCCTCGGTGTCCGGCGGCACGCCCTTGCGCTGCGAAGCCCAGATCATCTCGCCCAGGCATTCCATGATCTCGTGGTGGGCGTCGTGCTCGCCGCGCTTGGCCACCAGGGCGTCGTGCGCGGCCTTGATGCCGCGCGGCTGGTCGATCGAGACTTGCTCGACAATCGACAGGTGCATCGACAGGTGCAGGAAGGGATTCGGCTTGCCGCCCTCGACCGAATAGTCGCGCGCGATCGCTTCCTCCACATCCTGCAGCTCGGCGTGGTATTCGGGATGCTGGGCGATCCAGTCGGCCGCGATGGCGTCCATCGGGGTCAGGATCTCGCCCTTGCGGTGCTTGCGCAAGGCCTCGCAAAAGAAGCGGCGCACGTCGTGCGAAGACGGGGTGAACATGGCTGGGAAGGTGCAAAAAGGAAGAGAGCCGGCATTGTAGCGCGATGCCGGCCCGTCCGTGCGGCGCCTAGTTGGCGGCAGTCCTGTCGCTGGTCTTGTCGGATGAGCAATCCAGCAGCGCTTGCGCCTTCGCGGCCTCCAGGCGGGCACTGGCGCCATCGAAGCCGAGCCGCTCGACGATGTGCCTGCGGGCCAGGCAGACCTGGTGCCTGGCCCGCAGGCGGTCGCCGCGTGCTTCTTCCAGCAAGTCTTCCTCGTCCATCTTGCCGAGATAGTAACGGGCGATCGGGCCGGGCCATTCGTCCGTTTCGCGCGCGAACACCGTTTCCAGCTCGCGCTTGCCGAGTTCGGCCTGGCCGCTGCGCACCCGCGCCCCATACAGCCACAAGGCGTGATAGCGCGCGCTTGGGAGGGCGTCGAGCGCCTTGCGCAGCCGCTGCGCCGCTTCGGCGTAGCGGCCTTCGCGCATCAGCTGGCGCCCGGTCAGGCCATTCGCCTCCGGATTGCCGCCGCGGGCGGCGCGCTCCAGCCAGGCCTTGCCTTTGGCGGCGTCGGGCTGCTTGCCGTCCAGGTAGGCGTTCGCCAGGAACATCTGGGCGTCGGCATTGCCGAGGTCCGCTTCGTTCTGGATCCAGGGCTCGATCCGGCGCCGCTGGCCGAGCGGTTCGCCGCCGATATAGGAGAGATAGAGGCGTTGCTGGCTCATGGCGAACAGCACCCGGTGGGCGCGCAGGAAATCGGCGCCCAGGATCACGTCGATCTTGAGGCGGTTCGTGTCGATGACGCCGATTTCGGCCTGGCGGATGGTTTCGGCGCCGATCTGCAGCGTGTCGAACATCGCGGCCCAGTGCGCCACGCGCGCGGTCCCGATCCCGGTGACGTCGCCCAGGCGTTCCACGCCGGGCGCATCGAGCTTCAGGCCGGCGCGCCTGGCGGCGTCGAGGGAGACCGAGGTGCGCGATGCGCCGCTGTCGATGATGGCCCTCAGCTTCTGCCCGTTCAGGAGCACGGTGAATTCGGGATTCGGGCTGTCCGAGGAGCTGGGCTCGAACGGGAGCACGACCGCATTCTCGTCCCAGTACGCAAGGAAGCGGTCCTGGCAGTTGGAGGGACGGAAAAACTTGATTTCCTTGGTCGGCAGCGAAAACTCGAGATCGGCTTGCAGCAGGAAGGGGGCGCCGGCAAGGCCATCGAAGCTGGGCGGCGTGGCGGTATCGCCGATCACCCGCAGCTCAGTGCGTTTCATGTCTGCCGGTCCGGTGGCGAACTCGTCGACACGCGCGGTATAGATGCGGCTGAGACCACCGACTCCATAGGCCGTCGCCTTCGCATGGCGCAGGCGCAATCCGGGCCGCTCGGCGCCGGTGCGGGTCAGCATGGTCTCGAAGGCG
>CBIHLT010000040.1:0-28089 GCA_966210615.1 uncultured Massilia sp. | reverse complement strand
CTGCCCTGCGGCGAGGCCAGGACAAACCCCCACTCGCCGAACGAAGGCACATACAGATGGTAGGGCCAGGTCTTCAGCCCCACTTCGCGCAGGGTGGCCTCAATGGTCCAGTAGGCGTGCGGCGCGAAGAAGGGCGAAGTCGACTGCACCGAGATCATGCCGTGGGCCGCCACGTGCTTGCGCAGGACGCCGTAGAAGGGCACCGAATACAGTTTGCCGAGCGCGAAGCTGGAGGGATCGGGGAAGTCGACGATGGCCACGTCGTACATGCCTGCCTCGCGCTGCAGCCAGACGGCGGCGTCGGCGTTGACCACCTTGACCCGCTTGTCCCGCAAGGCGCCGGCATTGAGCTTGACCAGTTCCGGCCGGGTCGTGAAGGCCCCGGTCATCTGCGGGTCGAGGTCGACCAGGGTCACTTCCCGCACGTTCGGATAGCGCAGCACCTCGCGCAGGGCCAGGCCGTCGCCGCCGCCCAGCACCAGCACCTTGCGCGCCCAGGGCGCCGCCTGCATGGCCGGATGCACCAGCGCCTCGTGGTAGCGGTACTCGTCGCGCGAGGAAAATTGCAGGTTGCCGTTGATGTAGAGGCGCAGGTCGTCCTTCCAGCGCGTGATCACCAGGCGCTGGTAAGGCGTGGTGGTCGAGTACACGACTTCGTCGCCGAACAGCCCGCGCTCGCCCCACTCCACCATGCGGTCCGACAGGCCGAAGCCCAGCGCCAGCACGAACATCACGCCGCCGGCCCGGATCGCGCGGCCGGCCAGGTTATCCAGCTCGGCGCGGAACACGTAGAGCGTCCAGATCGCCACGCCCACATTCAGCATCCCGAACAGGAAGCCGCTGCGCACCAGGCCCAGGTGCGGGGCCAGCACCAGCGGGAACAGCATCGACACGGCCAGCGCGCCCATGTAGTCGAAGGTCAGCACGCGGCTCACCAGCTCGGAGAATTCGGTGCGGCGCTCGTTCAGGGCGCGCATCACCAGCGGCACCTCCATGCCGACCATGGCGCCGATCATGAAGACGGTCACATACAGCACGGTGCGGAAAGGCGCGGCCATCCAGGTGAAGGTCATGAACAGCAGCGCGGCCGAGACGCCGCCGATCAGGCCCACGGCCAGCTCGATGTCGACGAAGCGCGCCAGCACGTCCTCGTCGCGCACGTATTTCGACAGGTGGGCGCCGACGCCCATCGCGAACAGGTAGCAGCCGATGATGGTGGAGAACTGCAGCACCGAGTCGCCCAGCAGGTAGCTCGACAGCGCTCCGGCGATCAGTTCGTAAGCCAATCCGCATGAAGCGACGACAAAGACGGAGAGAATGAGAATTTTTTTGGTCATACCTGTGGTTTTGCTCTAAGATCGCGGTGCTGCCAACCTGACATTATCCGTGGAGGACGAGGTGCCCGCCATCCTAAACTATCTGCTGCATCTGGCAACGGCTGTTGCCCTGGTCATGGGCTTCTTCGTGGTCTACACGCGCGTCACGCCCTACGACGAAGTGCACCTGATCCGCGCGGGCAACGGCGCCGCCGCGCTCTCGCTGGGCGGCACCCTGCTCGGCTTTTCGGTCACCGTGGCGGCAAGTCTCATGTACACGGGCGACTATGTCCAGTTCCTCGGCTGGGGCGCCTTCGCCATGCTGGTGCAGGTGCTGGTCTTCGTGATCGCCACCCGCCTGCTGCGCATGTCGAAAGACCAGATCGAAGCCAACAACATGGCTTTCGGCGGCCTGCTCGGCGCCATTTCGCTGTCCATCGGCCTGATCAACGCCGGCAGCATTTCCTGACTCATCACCCATTTATCCAGATCGCATACGGAGGCCGCCATGTCGCTCGGTTCTTTCATCAAGAAGCAGTTTCTCGACGTCCTGCAATGGAACGAGGAGACGGAGGGCGTGCTCGCCTGGCGCCATCCGATGGAGGACTACGAGATCCAGAACGGCGCCACCCTGGTGGTGCGCGAATCGCAGATCGCGGTGTTCGTGGATGAAGGCCGCATCGCCGACGTGTTCGGGCCGGGCACCCACCGCCTGACCACCTCCACCCTGCCGGTGCTGACCAACCTGAAGAACTGGGACAAGCTGTTCGCCTCGCCCTTCAAGTCGGACGTGTACTTCTTCAGCACCCGGGTGCAGACCGGCCGCAAGTGGGGCACTACCCAGCCGGTGACGATCCGCGACAAGGACTTCGACATGATCCGGGTGCGCGCCTTCGGCATGTACTCCTACCGCATCGCGGATCCGCGCCTGTTCTTCACCGAGATCAGCGGCACGCGCGCGGCCTACACCCGCGACGAGGTCGAGGACCAGCTGCGCGGCATCCTGCTGGCGACCATGGCCAACTCGCTGGGCGCATCAAAAATCGCCTTCCTCGACATGGCCGCCAACCAGACCCTGATGGCGCAGCAGATCCGCGGCGACCTGGCCGCCGCCTTCGCGCGCTACGGCGTGGGCCTGGACGAATTCAATGTCACCAGCGTCAGCCTGCCGGAAGAACTGCAGGCCGCGCTCGACGAGCGCATCTCTGCCGGCATGAAGGCCAGCCTGGGCGCGGACAAGATGGGCGGCTTCACCCAGTTCCAGGTGGCCAGCAGCATTCCGCTGGCGGCCCAGAACGAAGGCGGCATCGCCGGCATCGGCGCCGGCGCGGGCGCCGGCATCGCCATCGGCCAGGCCATGGCCCAGGGCATGAGCGGCGCCTTCGCCCCGCCCCAGCCGCCCGCCATCCCGGCGTCGAGCGATTCGATCGAGGACCGCCTGGGCAAGCTCAAGGGCCTGCTCGACAAGGGACTGATCTCGCAGGCCGACTACGACAGCACCAAGGCCGAGCTGCTCAAGAAACTGCTGGGCTGAGCACGACCTAGATGCTGAGCGTTTCCTGCCCTTCCTGCGGCGCACCCGTCTCCTTCCGCTCGCACGCCTCCGTCATGGCGGTGTGCGAGTTCTGCCGCACCACGGTGCACAAGGATGCGGGCGCGGTACAGGACCTGGGCAAGCTGTCCGAGGTGCTGGAAGACTATTCGCCGATCCAGATCGGCACCTCCGGCAAGGTGGGCGGGCGTCCTTTCACCGTGATCGGCCGCATCCAGCTGCGCTACGACGCCGGCATGTGGAACGAGTGGTACCTGATGTACGACGACGGCGAAGCCGGCTGGCTGGGCGACGCGTCCGGCCAGTACACGGTGACCGCCGAGCGTCCCCTGCCGGAGCAATGGCCGGTGTTCGACATGGCCAGGGTCGGCGCCCAGTTCGACCTCGGCGGCGGCCTGTTCGTGGTCGCCGACCGGCGCGTGGCCACCTGCACCGGCGGCCAGGGCGAGCTGCCCTTCCGCGTGGCCGACGGCTGGCAGGCCCTGGTGGTCGACCTGCGCCGCGGCACGGCCTTCGCCACCCTCGATTATTCGGACGGCGACACGCCCAGGCTGTACACCGGCGCCGCGGTCACGCTCGAATCGATGCAGTGCCAGCTGCTGCGCGACGACGAGGCGGTCAAGACCAGCGCCGGGCGCTACCGGGGCAAGGTCCAGGCGCTGCAATGCCCGTCCTGCGGCAGCCCGATCAACTACCTGCCCGGCATGGCCAGCAACCTGGTGTGCCCGGCCTGCGCCGCGCGCATCGATGCGGCCACGCCCCAGGCCGAGGTGCTTGCCGCCGGCGAGCGCGCCGCCCGCGTGCCGCTGACCCTGACGCTCGGCACGGTGGCGAAGATCGGCCAGCAGGAATACCACCTGATCGGCGCGATGAAGCGCGTCGATGACGACGGCGAGGGATGGACCGAATACCTGCTGTACAACCCGCGCGGCAAGTTCTTCTGGCTGGTCGAGACCCACGACGGCTGGTGGCGTTCCGAGGTCCTGGACGAATGGCCCGAGCCGGGAACGCCCGCCGTGCCGCAGGTCCGGCTGCACAATGTCGAGTACCAGCGCACGCTGGACTACCCGGCGCGGGTGAGCTGGGCGGCCGGCGCCTTCAACTGGAAGGTGGCGGCGGGCGACCGCGTGCGGGTGCGCGAGTTCGAACGCGGCATGACCAGCCTGTCGGCGGAGAGCTCGGAAGAAGAACTGAGCTGGTCGCGCTCCACCCCGGTGGCCTTCGACCAGATCCGCACCTGGTTCGGCCTGGCGGCCGCGCCTGCCGCGCCGAAGAAAGCGGCGGCGACGCTGGGCGACCTGCAATGGAAGTTCCTGCTGTGGATCCTTGGGCTCAACTTCATTCCGCTGGTCGTGAACTTCGGTGAAACCATGGTCTGGCTGCTGGTCGGCCTGGTGGCGCTGTTCCTCCCGCCCGACATCATCAAAAGAGACTGACGCGCCATGAACAAGCGTTACTTCATCTATGCGATGGCCGTCATGATCGTGACGACCGTCGTCTGCTGGGTCAGCATGCTCGACTCCTCGAGCTCGTCGAGCGGCCGCGGCTACCGGTCCGGCAACTGGGGCAGCTCGGGCTCCTATGGCGGCGGGGGCGGCGGCCACAAATGAGCGCATGCTGATGACTACGGCCCACCGCCCCGCCGGCATCCACCTGCTGGCCGACCTGGCCGGCATCGAAGCCGGCCTGCTGACCGATCCGGGCGCCATCGACGCCCTGCTGCGCGAGGCCGCACTCAGGGCCGGCGCGCGCATCCTGCACAGCCATTTCCATGCCTTCGGCCCCGGCATGGGCGTCACCGGCGTGCTGCTGCTGGCCGAATCGCATATCTCGATCCACACCTGGCCCGAGCACGGCTTCGCCGCCGCCGACATCTTCATGTGCGGCGCGGCCCAGCCCTTGCTGGCGCTCGACCTCATCGAGCGCGCCCTGTCCCCCGCGTCGCGCACGGTACGGACGGTGGAACGCGGCCAGCTATAATCAAGCGCTTCACGATCCATCACATACACAGCCACATGACGCAATCCGGTATCACTTCTTCCGCGCTGCCGAAAGCGCTGGGACACATCCGCGTGCTCGACCTGTCGCGCGTGCTCGCCGGGCCCTGGTGCTCGCAAAACCTGGCCGACCTCGGCGCCGACGTCATCAAGATCGAGCGCCCGGGCAGCGGCGACGACACCCGCGCCTGGGGCCCGCCCTACGCCAGGGACGCGGAAGGACAGGACACCAGCGAGGCGGCCTACTACCTGTCGGCCAACCGCGGCAAGCGCTCGGTGACGGTCGATATCGCCAGTCCCGATGGCCAGGCGCTGCTGCGCGAACTGGTGAAGCACTGCGACGTGCTGCTGGAGAACTTCAAGGTCGGGCACCTGAAGCGCTATGGGCTCGATTACGCCTCGCTCAGGGAAATCAAGCCGGACCTGGTCTACTGCTCGATCACCGGCTTCGGCCAGGACGGGCCCTACGCGCACCGCGCGGGCTACGACTTCCTGATCCAGGGCATGGGCGGCCTGATGTCGGTGACGGGCGAACGCGACGACCTGCCGGGCGGCGGCCCGCAGAAGGCGGGCGTGGCGCTGACCGACCTGATGACCGGCATGTACGCGACCGTGGCGGTGCTGGCGGCGCTGACCCACCGCGACCGCACGGGCGAAGGCCAGCACATCGACATGGCCCTGCTCGACACCCAGGTGGCGATGCTGGCCAACATGGGCAGCAACTACCTCAACAGCGGCAAGCCGCCCAAGCGCTGGGGCAATGCGCACGCCAATATCGTGCCCTACCAGACCTTCGCCTGCGCGGACGGGCACATCATCGTCGCCACCGGCAACGATGGGCAGTACCAGAAGTTCGTGGAGGCCGGCGGCAGGCCCGAGCTGGGGCAGGACCCGCGCTTCGCGACCAATCCGCTGCGGGTGAAGAACCGCGACCTGCTGGTGCCGGTCCTGGCGGAGATGGTCAGGGAGAAGACGCGCGACGAGTGGATTGCGCTGCTGGAGGGCTGCGGCGTGCCTTGCGGGCCGATCAACGACATCGGCGAAGTGTTCGCCAACGAGCAGGTGGTGGCGCGCGAGGTGGCGATCGAGCTGCCGCATCCGAAGGCGGGCAAGGTCAAGCTGGTGCGCAGCCCGATCAGGATGTCGGCCACGCCGGCGACCAGCGACAAGGCGCCGCCGCTGCTGGGGCAGCATACCGAGGAGGTGCTGCGCGAGGTGCTGGGGCGCAGCGAGGAGGAGATTGCTTCCTTGCGGGATAAAGGGGTCGTGTGATCGAAAAAAAAACCGCGCTCAGGCGCGGTTTTTTGTTGGGGTGGTGGACGGCGGAGCTTGGGTCCCCGTGGAGGCGGGGACCCAAGTTCTGCCAGCACACCCAATACTTAAAATTCAGTGCAACTGATGCTTAAAGTCCGACAACTCATCATGCACCCGCATCACCATCGACTGCACCTGCGGCGACGGCTGCGCGCTCCGGCACACCCGCTTGGCCTCGTCGCCGATGGCCTCCAGGTCATCGATGCACTGGACGATGTCGGACTGGTCGTTCGACTGCATCACGCCCTGCGCCCGGCTCGATTCGTGCGCCAGTTTCTGGATGCAATCACGGATTTCGTTCGGAACACTTTGATCATTGCGGCAGGCCTCTTCAGCCTGGTTAATGGTCTGCTGGACGTGACGGAAACGCTGTTGAATTTCGGCAGGTTGCAACATGATTGACCTCCTGAAAGTAAGCGGAAAAAACCACTGGAGCATTCCACTTTAGGACGTATTCAGGGTTTATCAAGCGTTAAGTGAAGCAGCGCTTCGGGACAAAGACGGGACGTGCCTAGCAGCACTCTCAGTCCGGCGCCGTGTCTTCCTGCGCCATCTGATGCGCCACCAGTTCGCGGATCAGCGTGCCCGGTTCGTCGAGCTCGCGCAGCGCCCAGCCGCGCAGGTACTCGGTTTCCAGCCCGGCCAGCAAGGCGGCGCGCAGCGCATCCGATTCCGCTTGCCGTCCCAGTCCGCGCAGCACGGCAATGGCGATGTGCACGTCGCCCATCAGGTTCCGCAAATACGCCGACAGGCGCGGCGGCTCGCCCCGGGACGGAAACAGGGGCAAGGTCCTGGCGCTCTCGTTGACTTCGGCAAGCCAGCTGAACGGATCGCCGCGGTAACGGTCCGCCAGCGCGAAATCCCCGCCCTGCACCACCGCCGGCAGCGCCAGGTGGGCGTACTGCCGTGCAAGCTCAGGCTGGCCGGCATCGAGCCGCTCGAACAACGCATGGGTGGAACGGGCATCGCCCAGGATGTCGTTCATCTCGACAATGAGCAGGTAACGCCTGACCCGCTGGAACTTGTCGCCGCCCTCTCCGGCATCGGTATCGAGGCCGACAAACAGCTCGCCTGCAAGCAGGCGCGCCACCTGTTCGTCGCGCGCCTCTTCCAGCGCCGGCCGTGCCGGAGCGTATTGTTCGACCAGCATTTGCCAGTGGAACATTGTCATAAAAAAGCGTGTCCTGTCCGGTGCGGTCTCGCGTTCTCCATCGACCAGCGATTGCTGCAACACGACGAGCAGCTCGCCGAAGCGTTCCGCCGCGTGCAAGTCGCGCATCAGCTCCGCGCCGGGAGCGCTATCGCTCATTTCTGTTCCTGCACCCATGTCATGAATGTCGCAAAGAGCGAGAAGACCAGGACGCTGGCCACGCCACCGGCGACATACAGGCCGGTGGACATGGGAATGCCGCTCAACACCGAAAAGGCCTTGATGGCCGCGGTCGAGAAGGACAAGGAGAATGCGTACAGCGCGAGCTGCACGCGCAGGGGAGCAAGTCGGATCATGGAATCAACCATAGCATGCACAGTGCGTTCGGAAATCCACGCATTCTCACGCATTCTTTCACGCGCCCTTTCACGCCTGCGCGTTTGCCAGGTAGCGCTCCAGCGTTTCCACACACACCCGCACCTTCGCCGAGTTCGCCAGGCGCTGCGGATACACCGCCCACACGTTCGCTTCCTGCGCATATTCGGGCAAGACCTGCACCAGGCTGCCATCCGCCAGATAAGGCCGCACATCCCACAAGGAGCGCAGCACGATGCCCGCCCCTTCGCGCGCCCAGCGCAGCGCGATTTCGCCATGGTTGGTCGACAGCGAACCCGACACCTTGACCGTCTCTTCGCCCTGCCGGCCGCGCAGGCGCCAGGTGCCGAAGGGATGGTCGCGCTCCTTGATCGGCAGGCAATTGTGGCTGGCTAGCTCGGCCAGCGTCTTCGGCGCGCCGTGGCGCGCCAGGTAGCCTGGCGAAGCGCACAGGATGCGGTGGTTGTCCTTCAGGCGCCGCGCGATCAGGTGGGGCGGAATGACGTCGCCGATGCGCACGTCGAGGTCGAAGCCCTCCTCCACGATGTCGACCAGGCGGTCGAACACCTCGAAACGGATCTGCAGGCCGGGATAGTCCGCCGCCAGGCGGGCGATGACGGGCGCCACCACGTTGCGGCCGAAACCGAAGCTGCTGCAGATGCGCACCCTCCCGCTCGGCTCGCGGCGCCGCTCGGAAACCGCGTCGACCAGGCTGTCCAGGTGCTCCAGGATAGTTTGCGCATGCGCCAACACCCGCTCGCCGTCCTCGGTGATGACGATGCGGCGCGTGGTACGCTGGAACAGCCTCACGCCGAGCGTGTCTTCCAGGATGCCGATGCGCTTGCTCACATAGGCGGGCGACATGCCCAGCTCGAGCGCAGCCGCGGCGAAGCCGGCCTTGCGCACCACGGTGACAAAGACGCGCAAGTCTTCGTTTTCGACAGGATTCTTCACGAACTGTGTTTTCAAGATCAACAATAGCTTGGATTATAAACGCTTCGTTTTGAGTTAATCTTGTGCCATTCCACCACTCACCCGAGACGACCATGACTACTTCCCACCCCGCCCACCGCATCGCAGTCATCGCCGGCGACGGCATCGGCAAGGAGGTCATGCCCGAGGGCCTGCGCGCCCTCGAGGCCGCCGGACGCCGCTTCGGCATTTCCCTGTCCTTCGAGACCTTCGAATGGGCCAGCTGCGACTATTACCTCCAGCACGGCAAGATGATGCCGGACGACTGGTTCGCCCAGCTGCGCGGCTTCGACGCCATCTACTTCGGCGCGGTCGGCTGGCCCGACACCGTGCCCGACCATATCTCGCTGTGGGGCTCGCTGCTGAAGTTCCGCCGCGAGTTCGACCAGTACGTCAACCTGCGCCCGGTGCGCCTGATGCCTGGCGTGCCCTGCCCGCTGGCGAACAAGAAGCCGGGCGACATCGACTTCTTCGTGGTGCGCGAGAATACCGAAGGCGAGTATTCCTCGGTCGGCGGCAAGATGTTCGAAGGCACCGAGCGTGAGCTGGTGCTGCAGGAATCGGTCTTCACCCGCCACGGCACCGACCGCATCCTGCGCTATGCCTTCGACCTGGCCCAGCGCCGCCCCAAGAAGCACCTGACCTCGGCCACCAAATCGAACGGCATCGCGATCTCCATGCCCTACTGGGACGAGCGCCTGGCCGCGATGGCGGAGTCCTACCCGGAGGTGGCCTGGGACAAGTACCACATCGACATCCTGGCCGCCCGCTTCGTGCTGTCGCCGGAGCGCTTCGACGTGGTGGTGGCCTCGAACCTGTTCGGCGACATCCTGTCCGACCTGGGCCCGGCCTGCACCGGCACCATCGGCATCGCCCCTTCGGCCAACCTCAATCCGGACCGCACCTTCCCGTCCCTGTTCGAGCCGGTGCACGGCTCGGCGCCGGACATCTACGGCCGCAACATCGCCAACCCGATCGCGATGATCTGGTCCGGCGCGATGATGCTGGACTTCCTGGGCTACACCGAGGCCCACGACGCGATGGTGCGCGCCATCGAGCACTGCCTGCTGGAAGGCCCGAGCACGCCCGACTTGAAAGGCAGCGCCAACACCACCGACGTGGGCAAAGCGATCGCGGCCTACCTGGCCTCGGCCTGAGCGCCGGCCTGCTGCGCGCGGAACTGCTTGCGGTAGGCCGACGGCGACGTCTGCAGCACCGCGCGGAAATGCTGGCGCAGCGAGAGCGCGCTGCCGAAGCCGGCTTCGTCCGCGACCAGGTCGATCGACGCGTCGCTGCGCTCCAGCATGCGCTGGGCATGGGACAGGCGCTGGCTCAGCAGCCACTGCTTGAACGAGGTGCCGGTGGCCTGGCGGAAGTGGCGCGTGAAATGGCGCCGGCTCATCGCCGCGCGTTCGGCCAGCGCGTCCAGGCTGTGGTTCTGCGCCAGGTTGCGCGTCACCCATTCCAGCACTTCCGCGAAGCGCCCGTCGCTGTGGCTGACCGGCAGCGGGCGTTCGATGAACTGGGCCTGCCCGCCCTGGCGGTGCGGCGCCACCAGCAGCTTGCGCGCCACCGCATTGGCGGCGTCGGCGCCGCGCAGTTCGCGCAGCAGGTACAGGCAACAGTCCAGGCCCGCCGCCACGCCGCCGGAAGTCAGCACCCGGCCTTCGTCCACGTACAGCACTTCCGGATCGACCTTCACCTTGGGGTAGCGCGCGCGCAGCGCATCGGCGAAGCCCCAATGGGTGGTCGCCGTCTTCCCGTCCAGCAGGCCCGCCTGCGCCAGCGGAAACGCGCCCAGGCACAAGCCGAGCACGCGCGCGCCGCGTTCGTGGGCGCGGCGCAGGACGTCCAATAACTCCTCGGGCGCGGGACGGCAGTCGTCGTGCCAGGTCGGCATGACGACGATGTCCGCCCCGTCGACGGCCGAGAAATCATGGTCGGGGACGATGGAGAACCCGGCCGAGGTGCGCAGCGGAGCGCGCTCGTCTGCGCAGACCAGGACCTCGAAGGCGCCGGCTTCCTCCGGCATACCGCCGAACACCAGGCTGGGAACGGACAGGTGAAACGGCGTCATGCCGTCGAAGGCGATCACGGCAATGCGCATGGCGGGCTCCATGGATTAACTTGGCCCGATTTTATCGCACATCGGCCATCGGGCCACTGTCGCGCTCAAGCCCGCTGGCCGAGAATGGCTACTCCAATCCACCTGAAGGAGTTCAACATGTCCCATTCGCCGCGCCGCGCCCTGATCGTCATCGACGTCCAGAACGAATACTTCGACGGCGACATGCCGATCACCCATCCGCCGGTCGAGGCTTCGCTGCCCAACATCCTGCGCGCCATGGAAGCCGCGCGCGCCCACGGCATTCCCGTGATCACGGTCCAGCACGATGCGCCGGAAACCTCGCCCATCTTCGCCAGGGGTTCGCACGGCTGGCAGCTGCACCCGGCCATCGCCGCCCAGGGCGCCGACCACCACATCAACAAGACCCTGGCCAGCGCCTTCGCCGGCACCGGGCTGCGCGAATGGCTGGCGGCGCGCGGGGTCGACACCGTGGCGATCGCCGGCTACATGACGCACAACTGCGATGCCTCGACCATCCTGGAAGCGGCGCACAGCGGCCTGCAGGTCGAGTTCCTGGACGACGCCAGCGGTTCCCTGCCCTACGAGAACGCGGCCGGCAAGGCCAGCGCGGAAGAGATCCACCGCGTGTTCAGCGTGGTGTTCCACTCGAGCTTCGCGGCGGTGACCACCACCGGCGCGTGGATCGGCGCAGTAGCCGACCGCGCCGCGCTGGGGCACGACAACGTCTACCTCTCGAACCAGCGCGCGCGGGGCCTGCTGGGCTGAAGTCGTCGCTCAGGCGGTGTCGAACGGACGGTCCAGGCTCGCCGCCGGCCGGGTGAACCATTTCGGCCCGTTCGCCGTCATGTAGAAGTGGTCTTCCAGGCGAATGCCGAACTCGCCGGGCACGCAGATCATGGGTTCGTTCGAGAAGCACATCCCCGGCTCGAGCAGCCTGCGCTCGCCACCGACCAGGTAGGGCCCTTCGTGGATGTCGAGGCCGATGCCGTGGCCGGTCCGGTGCGGCAGTCCCGGCAGCTTGTAGCCTGGCCCGAAGCCATTGGCCTCGAGCGAGCGCCTTGCGGCCTTGTCGACTTCTTCGCAGGGGATGCCCGGGCGGGCGGCATCGAAGGCCGCCTGCTGCGCCTGCTTTTCCGCCTGCCAGACGAACTTCTGCCGCTCGGACGCCTCGCCGAACACATAGGTGCGGGTGATGTCCGAGATGTAGTTGTGGACCTTGCAGCCCGTGTCGATCAGCACCGTATCGCCGCGCTTCAGGGTCTGGACGTAATTCACGCCGTGCGGATACGAGGTCGCCTCGCCGAACAGCACGATGCAGAAGTACGATCCGCTGGCCCCGACCTTGCGGTGGGCGAGCTGGATGAATTCCTCCACCTCCGCCGTGGTGATGCCTTCGTGCAGGATCGAGCCGGCGGCGCGGTGCACCGCCATCGTCATGTCCATCGCACACTGGATCAGCGCGAGTTCCGCCTCGGACTTGCGCATGCGGCAGTGCGAGGTCAGCGGATAGGCGTTCTCCAGCTCATAGCCGGAGGTGGCGGCGCGGATCGCGTCGACCATCAGCAGCGGCGTGCTCTCGTCGATGCAGAGCTTCGCGCCGGGCGCGACCCCTCGCTGCTCCAGCACCCGGCGCAGGAGCGCGGCCGGGTTCTCGTGCTCCTCCCAGCAGGCGATCTCGCCCTGCACCAGCATGAATTTCCGGATCGTGCCTTCCTCGAACGCGGGCGCGATATACACCAGTTCTCCCGCCGCCGGCAGGATGGCGCCGACCATGCGCTCGCTGGGACTCCAGCGGGTGCCCGAAAAATAGGTGAGGTTGCTGCCGGCATTCAGGTAGAGCGCGGCGATGCCGTTCGATTGCATGAACGCCTGCGCGCGCCGGATCCGGGACAGGTGCTCGTCGACTCCGATGGGCACCGCATGCGCGCTCATGTTCTCCAGCGCCTCGAGCGCCTCCTGCTTCGTTTTCCCGCCAATACTCATGTTTTCTCCTGCATGTTCAATCACACCAACTGTTCATTCTATCTGCGACAGCGCCGCCGCACTCGCCGGCACGATCGGGATCCGCGCGGCCGGGGGCGCCCAGCCGAACAGGAACTGGCAGGCTGCGCCGCAGGTCTTGCCCTGGCAAGCCCCCATGCCGGCCCGCGTGGCCAGCTTCGCCTCGCGCCAGCTCCGGTACGGCGCCAGGCTGGCGGCCGTGACGTCCTCGCAGCGGCAGACGATGGTACCGGGCCGGCACATCTCCTTCAGGGACGCATCCGGCGCGAAGTTGCGCGCCAGCAGCGCCGCGAAATCGTGGCACTGCCTGCGCGCCTCCCGGTCTTCCGCGGAGGGCATCATTTCCAGTGCGTCGAACACGGCGATGCGGCCTTCGACGATGGCCTTGTCCACGCCGCCGATGCCGGTGCACTCCCCTGCCGCCCAGATATGCGGGCGGTTCGTCCTTTGCAGTGAGTCGACCGCGATGGCGTCGTTGGCGATGTCGCAGCGCAGCGAGCAAGCCAGGTCGATATCGGGCACCAGACCGAAGCCCGCCGCCAGGAAGTCGCAGGCGAACTCCTTTTGATTGCGGCCGGTCTTGATGACCACGCTCTGCACCGCATCGAGCCCCCTGGCCTCGACGATCCGGGCGCCGGTGAGATACGGGACCTTCCACAAGCGCGCAAACAGCGAGGCCGCCTGGCGGAATTTTTCCTTGTGCCGCAACAGCAGCCCCATGCCGAAGGCCGACAACTGCGGCAGGCCCTGGTGCTCGACGATGGCGCTCACCTTCGCGCCCGCTTCCATGGCGGTGACCGCCGTCGGGAGCAGCAAGGGCCCGGAGCCTGCGATCACGATCCGGCGGTCCGCCACCGGCATTCCGCCCTTGATCAGCGCCTGCAGCCCGCCCGCGCCGGTGACGCCGGGCAGGGTCCAGCCGGGAAACGGCAGGAACAGCTCCCGCGCGCCCGAGCAGATCAGCAGGCGCTCGAAGTCGACGCGCACCGGCTTGTCGTCGACCTCCAGCAGCAGGGTATGGGAATCGACGCTGCCGATCACCTGCGCGCAGCGCAGATGCATGAAGCGCGGGTGGGCGTGCAAGTCGGCCCAGATCTCCAGGGCGCGGGGGTCGGTCCACTTGTCCGGCCCTCCACGCCAGATCTGGCCGCCCGGCGCGTGATCGTTATCGATCAGGCAGACCCTGGCCCCGGCCACGACCGCCGTATGCGCCGCGGACAGCCCTGCCGGGCCGCCGCCGACGATGTGCAGGTCGGCGGGCCTCATGCCTTGCCTCCGGTCGCGATGTCCATGCCGTCCCTGCAGATGGTGCGGCACGCCAGCTGGTGGGGTTTGCCGTCGATCGTCACCCGGCATTCCTGGCACTGGCCGATGCCGCACAAGGCGAAGCGCGGCTGGCGCGTGACGGAGCACCGGGTGCGCAGCTTGCCGGCGGCGACCAGGGCCGCGATCACCGTGGCGCCGCTGGGGACTTCGACCCTGAGATTGTCGACTGTCAGGGAGCGGGTGGCTTCAGGCATGAGCATGGGCGAAACGCGATGGTGAATACGGGCTGGCGTCGATGGAAGGAGCCCGGCCGGACATCAGCTCGGCCAGCAACTGCGCGGTGCCGAAGGCGGTCGTGACGCCCAGGCCCTCATGGCCCGCGGCCAGCCAGACATGGCCGAGCACAGGGTGGCGGCCGATGACCGGCCTGCCGTCGCTGGTAGCGGGACGCATGCCGGTCCAGCTCCTGAGGATCTTCATCTCGGCCAGACAGGGCAGCAAGGCGATGGCCGAGCGCAGCAGCCGTGCAAGGACGCGCGGATCGACCTCGGCATGCTCGATGCCGTCCTGCCGGCACGACCCGATGAGCCATTGCCCGGTTGCGCGCGGCTGCACGTTCGCCGCGACCGCCAGCGCATCGCTGCCCGCCTCCGTCTGCCCGTATCCCATGCTGACGACCTGATGGGAAAGGCGGCCGGGATAGCGGTCGGTGATGGCCAAGTGGCCTTTTCGCGGGAAAACGGGGATGTCGGGCAGCAGGCGGCTGACGCCCGTGCCTGCCGCGACCACGATCTGGGCTGCCGCGATACGCTCGCCGCTGGCGAGCTGCACGCCGTCCCGGCCGATGCGCTGGACCGGGCTGCCGAACAGGGTGCGGCCGCCCTTCGCCACCAGCTGTTCGGCGAGCTCGCGCGCCACGGCCGGAGGAAAAACGGCGCTGTCGCGCTCCACCCGGATGCCGCCAGCCATGCCCTTGCGCAGGGACGGCTCGATGCGGGCGAGGTCCGCGCCGGAGAGCAGCGACGCGCTCCATCCTCGCTGCGCCAGCCGTTCCGCGCGGACCGCCGCGTGGGCCATTTGCGCCTCGTCTTCGGCGACCCAGAGCGTGCCGCATTGCGCGTGCTCGGCCAGGCCGCCTTTCCTGGACAGGAAGGCGTCCCAGCGCGCCAGGGACAGCATGCACAGGTCCAGCTCGTCGTCCGTCTCGTCGAGGGCGACCAGGTGGCCCATCCCGGCCGCGGTCACGCCGGCGCCCGGATGATGCTCGTCGACGAGCAGGACCTTGCTGCCCTGGGACTGCAGTTCCAGGGCGCAGGCGGCGCCGATGATGCCGGCGCCGATGACGATGACGTCGGGGCTGTTCACGCCAGGGCGGGCAGCGTGGGACGCTTGGCGATGGCCGACCTGATCGTCTGCTCCGCCTTCAGGCGGCGCTCGCCGGCCAGCGGCAGGCGCGGCGCGCGCACGCGCTCGTTGGAGCCGATGGCCAGGGCTTCGGCCAGCTTGATGTTCTGCACCAGGTAGGTGGAGACATCGAGATCCAGCAGCGGGCGGAACCAGCGGTAGATCTGCAGGGCCTCGTTGTAGCGGCCGGCCTGGGTCAGGCGGTAGATCGCCACGGTTTCGTCCGGGAAGGCCAGGCACAGGCCGGCCACCCAGCCCACCGCACCGACGCTCAGCGCTTCGAAGGCCAGGTTGTCGACGCCGGTCAGCAGGTCGAAGCGGTCGCCGAAGCGGTTGATGATGTCGGTGCTGCGGCGGATGTCGTCCGAGGACTCCTTCACGGCGACGAAACGGGTATCGCCGGCCAGTTCTTCCATGATCTCGACCGTCACGTCGACGCGGTAGGCCAGGCGGTTCGAGTAGATCATGATCGGCAGGTCGCCGGCCTGGGCGATGGCCTTCAGGGTGGCGACCGTCTCGCGCGGATCGGTGTGGTAGATCGTGCTCGGCACCACCATCAGGCCATCGGCGCCGGCCTGCGCGGCTTTCTTCGCCAGCGCGCAGGCGTCGCGCGTCGCCGCCTCGGCCACGGTCAGCAGTGATGGCTTGCTGCCGCTGACCTGCTTGCACAGCTTGAGCACGTCGATGCGCTCCTCGTGCGACAACATCGGGCCTTCGCCCAGCGAACCGCAGGCGATCAGGCCGTCCACGCCGGCATCCATCTGGATGCCGAAGCAGCGGATCATTTCCTCATGGTCCAGGGAGCCGTCGTCCTTGAACTTGGTGGTCACGGCAGGAAGCACACCTCTCCACATAGCTTTACCTCTCCTTCGGCTGGGGTGTTGGAAAGTCTCCATGCTAGGCCTCGGCGCAGCGGCGGTCTTGCTGCAAGCTCGCCCGAAGGACGCCGAAATCGGCACAGCCGCTTCGCATGGCCGCAGAGCTGTGGCAAAGTACCTGCATGGTGGAGTGCGGAGGGAGGAGCATGATCGAAGTGACAGCGCTGAAGTCGTTTGACGCAGTCGGCATGGAGGCGGTCGAATCGCTGTTCGACGCGCTGGACGACATCGCCTACTTCGTCAAGGACAGGGAGGGTCGCTATCTCAGCATCAACCGCACCATGGTGCGGCGCTGCGGAGTCCGGCACAAGAAGGATGTCATCGGCAAGACCGCGCTGGAGCTGTTCCCGCGCGCGCTGGCGGAAACCTATCTGGCGCAGGACAGGAAGGTGATCGACAAGGGCGCGGCCATTGACAAGCACCTGGAGCTGCACATTTATCCCGGGCGCAGCCGGGGGTGGTGCATTACCAAGAAAGTGCCGCTGTATGGGAAGGATGGGGAGGTCATCGGTCTGATCGGCACCTCGCACGACCTGGGCCTGCTCGACGACCTGCACCCAGCTTACCGGCAGATCGCGCGTATCGCGCAGACCATCAGTGAGAACTACCACGAGAACATCTCGCTGCAGGCGCTGGCGCAGGAGGCGGGTTTATCGCTGTCGCGTGTCGAGCGCCTGTTCCAGAAGGTGTTCCAGCATTCGCCACGCCAGCTGCTGCTGCAATGCAGGCTGACGGCAGCCATGAATCTGATCGAGCGAAAGCCTGAGGCCAGGATCGCGGATATTGCCTACGAATGCGGTTATACGGATCACAGTGCGTTCAGCCGCCAGTTTAAGTCCTATGTGGGCATGAGTCCGACCCAATATGCGGTGCACGTTAGAAGCGGCATCGACACGGCTGACGACCAGCCTGACTCGCCAAGAATCTAGTTACCCTTATTCCATCGTTACCCGTAAAACCGTCTCCCCGGCGAAGGCCGGGGCCCAAGTTCGCTCCGACGCCAATACCCCTAGCGCTCGCCTCGAATCCCCCAGGCAAACGGATCATCCTCCTGGAAGATCAACGTCGCTTCCCCGCTGACCCACGCAGTACCGCGAATCGTCGGCGCAATTCCCTCGGCTCCCCGCCGGTAGCTCCCTTCAAACACGCTACCGATAATGCTTTCCTGCCGCCAGACCGCGCCCTCCTCCAGCTTGCCGTCCGCCGCCAGGCAAGCCAGCTTCGCGCTAGTCCCGGTACCGCAGGGCGATCGGTCATACGCCTTGCCCGGACAGAGCACGAAATTCCTGCTGTCCGCCGACGCCGACGCGGCAAACAACTCCACGTGATCGATCACCGCCCCGCCGGCCCCGGTAATGCCCTGCTCCCGCAACGCATCCATGACCGCTTCCGAAAACCTGGTCAGCGCTTCGATATTGCCGGGCTTGAGGTCGAAAGGATGGTCTTCGATCAGGAAAAACCAGTTGCCGCCCCAGGCGATATCGCCGGTCACCGTTCCGTAGCCCTCGACTGCCACCGGCACTCGTTTCTGTAGCCGGTACGAAGCCACGTTCTCGACGCTCACGGAACCATCCGCATGGAGTTCGGCCGTCACGACGCCAACCGGTGTGTCGATACGGTGCCGCCCCGCCGTGATACGGCCCATGTGGGCCAGCGAGGCCACCAGGCCAATCGTGCCATGGCCGCACATGCCGAGATAGCCGACGTTATTGAAGAAGATGACCCCTGCGACGCAATCGGCCGCATGCGGCTCGCACAGCAGCGCGCCGACCAGCACATCGGAGCCTCGTGGTTCGCACACGGTGCCGGTGCGGATGTGATCATGCTGTTCGCGCATGAGGGCCACCCTCTCGGACAAGGGGCCATGTCCAAGGTCAGGACCTTCGTCGATGATGAGGCGGGTCGGCTCGCCACCGGTGTGTGAGTCGATTATCGAAATCTTGTACATCTCATTCGCCAAGTTACCGAAACTGTCCAGCATTGAGAAAATGTGAGTTATAAGATTACACGGAATGGATGCAATGGTCTTGTCCGTTTTACCTGCGTTAAGTATGGAAAAAGGCACATCTTCATAAAACTGGGCAGCCAAGTTCGCCTGTCGGGTGTATTGGATGACCGTCGCTCACTCATGAGCACAGGCGAGTAAATCGCCGCGTGATCGCAACGCACTAGAAAGAACGCCATTAAAGTGTTTTTTAACCGTTCAAAAACGCCCTCTCTCTGCTCCACCTCGGCGGACGAGGACACCTTAATTGCTCAAGATCAGAAAAGAAATTTGCACGCTACGCTTGCTCGTACCTTATTGGCGATCCACCCTAATGATTAAGGTTCAAATAACGTCCAAGCGTAGACAACATCAGCACCAATTTGTCGCATAGCAATCCATTTGCGATCCACGTCGGAATCTTTGCATTGGACTGCATCAATCGCTTGTGCTTTGCTTAGCAGTTCCTGACTCTTACGAATCGAGCGCGGAAATCCCGCAGATAAGTCAGGGAGTGCTGCTTGCGCGCCGTGGCGATCCATTATTTGACATTCCTTGCCGAGATTCTGAAGCGAACTCATGCTTTTAAACTCTAACCAAACAACGTTGCTGTCAATATTGTGTACCTCGTGGATATCTCTTGCAGACTTCGGCAGCCAACTCGGCAACCATTTATCGGGCCCAACGGCACCATTCTTCACTGCATCTCCATAGTCTTTAAAGGCAGAGGCAGGCGTTTCGAGATCGATGTACGCGAACACCAGAACAATCACAGCTAAAGCAATCGCTCCCACCCTAATAATTTTCAATACTCCCCTCCTTATCACCCCAACTCCTATCCAGACATTTAAAATTTAGACCGAGAAATTGCCACCTGGTCGATAGCTGCCACACAATTTTGAAAAGTTTCTGACGTCGAAGCGTTGAATTATCACCAGTGGGGCTTACGGAAATCCGGATAACAATGATGAGAGTGCCGTTCGCGATGCCCATCTGAACGAACAATTCAGTATGGTGCATGGCATGAAGGCTAAGCCACTACGGCCATTGGTGTAAGTGACCGCAGGCGCAGCGCGATTCCCAGTCCGAGCAGCAGGATCGCCCCCAGCATGACGACCACGCCGGTCCACGCCCATTGCTCCCACACGTAGCCGGTAGCCCACCCTACGACGCTCGAACCGAGGTAATAGAAGAAGAGATAAATACCCGACGCCAGCGCCTGCGGAGGCTGCGCACGCCGCCCCACCCAGCTGCTGGCCACCGAATGCGACGCGAAGAAGCCGAAGGTGGCGAGTCCCACGCCCAGCACCACCGCGAACACCGAATCGTGCAAGGTGATGAGCAGCCCCGCGATCATCACCCCCATCACCAGCCACAGCACGTTGCGCCGCCCCAGCTTGTCGCCCAGCTTCCCCGCCCACATCGAGCTGAAGATCCCGAGCAGATAGAGCAGCGACAGCGCCCCGACAGCGCTCTGGCGCAGCTCGAACGGCGGCGCCAGCAGCCGGTAGCCGATGTAGTTGTACAGGCTGACGAAAGACCCCATCAGCAGGAAAGGCAGCGCGAACAGCCACGGCAGGCCGGGATCGCGCAGATGCACGCGCAACCCGTCGATGAAGCCCGGTCCGCGCGGAGGCCGCGTATCCGCATGGCGCGAAGGCGGCAGGCTGCGCGAGAATTCCCAGGCCGCATACAGCCCCGCCGCGCCGAGCAGCCCGACGGCGATACGCCACGAGACGAAGTCGCTGATCAGGGCCGAAAGCACGCGTCCGCTCATGCCGCCGAAGGCGCTGCCGCTGATGTACATGCCCATCGAGAGCCCGAGCGAAGTCGGTTCGATCTCGTCGCTCAGATAAGCCATGGCCACCGCGGGCAGCCCGCCCAGCATCAGGCCGAGCAGCGCCCTTGCCCCGACCAGCTGGGCATAGTCGAAGGTGAAGGCGCACAGCAGGGTCAGCACCGCGCCGAAATACATCGACGCCACCATCACGGTCTTGCGCCCGAAGCGGTCGGCCACGCTGGAAGAGGCCAGCAGCGCCACGGCCAGGGTCGCGGTCGACACCGACAGCGCCAGGCTGCTCTGGGCGGGAGTGAGGGAAAAGTCCCGCGCTAGCAGCGGCATCAGCGGCTGGACGCAGTACAGGAGGGCGAAGATGGAAAAGCCCCCGAAAGCCATCGCGCGGTTGATGCGCCGGAATTCAAGACTTCCGGACGCGATCCGACCGCGCGGGGCGTTCACGGGTAATCCGCCTCGAGTTCGGAACCGGCGTAGTTTTCCAGCTCGGCGAACAGCTGCTTGAGGCTGGCCTTGGTTCCGATGTTCTGCAGCACGGTGCAGTGGCTGCGATAGGTGTCGATGCGCTCGGCGACGACAGGCTTGTGCACATCGGGAATGCGGGCCATCAGCTCGGCCCAGCCGGTCTCGAAGTCAGGCTGGTTCTTGCGCACCGATTTGACGAAGCGCTCGAACTCCTTCTGGCCGGCGCGCGCGGTGATGCGCCCGCCGCCTTCCACCGCGAAGATGATCGCCAGCGCGATCACGCCTTCGGCATTCAGGTCCGGATCGTTGATCGGGCCTTCGTAATGATGGCGGCGCAGCCACTGGGCGGCGCGCACGATCGCCTGCACGCTCTTGCGCTGCTCCACCTGGCCCAGGTAGCGCTCGTAGCCCGACCAGCTCTCGCCCGGGTCGGCGGTGCAAATGTCGACGAACAGCTCCTTCAGGCGGCGCTGCGAGTACACCGGATCGGTGTCGTACTCGCCGATCAGGCTGTCCTCGGGCAGCGCGGCGAGCTCGCGGATCAGGCGGAAGCCCGCCTGGAACACGTGCTCGGCGCCCTCCTCGATCAGGACGTCGAGCGCGTCCAGGTCATCCTCGCTCGCGGCAAGGTGCTCGAGGCCCAGCGAGACCCCGCCCACGGTCAGCAACTGGGCGCGCTGGATGCCTTCCGCGGTGCGGTCGTTGGTGAACTTCTCGGCCACCATGGCGGTGATCCCGGACAGCTCGTCCGCCAGGATCGCCGCCTCGTCCGGGGTGGCCTCGGTGGACAGCAGCTTGATCGCCCGCACCAGGCGCGGCGGCTTCTCGATGACGATGGCCGGCAGCATGAATCCCGAACTCACGAGAAGATATCCGTGCCCAAGCTGCGGCGGCTGCTGCGGCGCGGCATGCTGCGCACCGACGGCACCTGCTTGCGCAGGCGGTACAGCAGCTCGCGGGTCGAGCGCTGCATGAATTCCGATTCCTCGTCCGGGTCGTCCGGCAGCTCGATGTCGGCCATCTCGCCGCTGTGGCGGAATTCCGGGAACAGCTCGAGCAGCGAACGCTCCCAGCCATCCTCGCTGGCCTTGGCCAGGTCCACCGCCAGCGGCACGATGTCGCTGTCGCCGCTGGTCTGGGCGGTCACGTAGCGGCCCTTGGAGATGATCTCGCCGGCCACTTCCAGGATGTCCTTCGGCGCCAGCGACCACAGGATCGCGAACACGGTCGCGCCATGGTCGGTGCTTGATGCCTCGGCCAGCAGCTCGTTGCGGCGCTCCTCGTCGTCCTGGGCGTAGACCACGCCGTGCACGTGGTTGAACAGGTTCTCGGCGATGCGTTCCGGGTCGTCCTCGATCATGTCGTCCGGCCAGGTGGCGGCGATGTAGGCCAGGCTGTCGGCCCAGGCCTTGGGCGGCACCAGCATGGTCGCCAGCGAGGTCTTGGCGCCGTCGAAGCCCGACAGGTGCAGCGCGGTGACCTGCGGCGGCAGGTCCTGCAGCACCTGGGCCACGGCGTAGTCGCCGTGCTCGTCGGCCGCTTTCGAGAACACCTCTTCGGCGTGCTCGAGCGATCCGGCCAGCACCAGCTCGCCGACCTGCCTGGCCAGCGCGGGGAGGTTGCTGCCTTGCTTGGCTTCGTCGCTCATTCGCGGTCCCCTCCTTCCTGGTCGAACAGCTGGGTGAAGTCGTCTGACGCGGCGGTGCTGTCCATCTCGTCGCCCTCGTCGTCCTCCTCGCCCTCGGCCAGCTGGTCGAGCGACTGGTCGACGTCGTCCCAGCGGCCCTGGTTCTTGTACAGGAAGGCGGTGATGATGGCCTGGCGCGCCAGTTCCGGATGGTTGGACGTCATCGCTTCATACATGGCCGCGCCGCCGTCGCCGTCGCATTCGGCCATCGCGAACACGCGCGCCGGGTCGCCGCCCTCGTAGTCGGCGGCCTCGCGCATCAGGCCTTTCGGGTCGGTGAAGCGGATGCGGTCGACCAGGGCGAAGGCCATCAGGTTGACGTCGTCCAGGCCCGAGCCGCCGGCGTATTCGGACACCAGGGCGCCGACCATCATGTCGTAGTTCTTGCGGTTGGGCGGGTCGCCCAGGGTGCCCTCGATCTGGCCTTCCAGCTCACGCGACTGGAACGAGAATTCGGGATGTACGTGTTTCATTGTTCTATCCTGTTGATTCGGTAACGGCCGCCTCAGGCCTGGAGATTGACGCCGTTCAGCGCGAACAGCGAGCGCCACAATTCGAAGGCTTCGGCCTCGGCATCGAGCACGATGCGGTGGTTGACGCTCTGGTTGTATTCCTCCCGCCTGGCGGGATCGGACAGGATCTCGTAGGCCTTCGTCACGGCCTTGAAACGCGCCTCCGCGCCCGGCGCCTGGTTGCGGTCCGGGTGATAGCGCATGGCCAGCGAACGGTAGACCTTCTTGATCTCGTCGTCGCTGGCGTTCGGCGCGACGCCGAGGATCGCGTATAAATTTTCCACTGGGGCTCTCCGGCAATCGGCAAAAGGGAGATTATCCTATATAAAAGGATAAGCTGTCAGGCTTGCCAGGCTGACAACGAAGTGTCAATGCCGATGCGGCGGCGGCACGGGCCGCGATGGAGGGACAGGCGCCGGCAGCGCGGGCATGGGCAGGCCGGCGAGCGCGAACAGCCAGGCGCGCACCAGGTCCGGATGGGTGGCGAGGGTTTTCATGGGTTCGACCTTGCAAGGGGTTGAGCTGTCCCCAAGTATGAGCATTGGGGGCCATCCTGACGGTGCGCTCCACCACATAGGGGACCGGAGCGGCCCCGTCTACGGTAAAATGCCCCGAACTTACCTATCCAACACCATTTTTCATGAGTAACGACAAGAATACCCCAGCGGCGGCAGGAAATCCGCTGTCGTCGAACTTTGTGCGCGCCATCGTCGAAAACGACCTGGCGACCGGCGCCCATGCGCGCGAGGGCCTGCCGCCCGTGATCACGCGCTTCCCGCCGGAGCCCAACGGCTACCTGCACGTGGGCCACGCCAAGTCGATCTGCCTGAACTTCGGCCTGGCGCGCGACTACGCGGGCCTGTGCCACCTGCGCTTCGACGACACCAATCCGGAGAAGGAAGAGCAGGAATACGTCGACACCATCATGGACAGCGTCAAGTGGCTCGGCTTCTCCTGGGAGCAGGAAGGCAAGGAGCACCTGTACTACGCGTCGGACTACTTCGACAAGCTGTACGAGATGGCCGAGTACCTGATCAAGGCCGGCAAGGCCTATGTCGACAGCCAGAGCGCCGAAGAGATGGCGAAGAACCGCGGCAACTTCGGTACGCCGGGCACCAACTCGCCCTTCCGCGACCGCCCGGCGGAAGAGTCGCTGCAGCTCTTCCGCGACATGAAGGCCGGCAAGTACAAGGACGGCGAGCACATCCTGCGCGCCAAGATGAGCGAGGACGCCATGGCGTCGCCGATCATGACCAACCGCGACCCGGCCCTGTACCGCATCCGCCATGCGCATCACCACCGCACCGGCGACAAGTGGTGCATCTACCCGATGTACGACTACACGCACCCGATCTCGGACGCGCTGGAGAACATCACCCATTCGCTGTGCACGCTGGAGTTCACCGACCACCGCCCGTTCTACGACTGGCTGGTCGAGACCCTGGCCGAAGGCGGCTTCTTCCGGAAGCCGGTGCCGCGCCAGTACGAATTCGCGCGCCTGAACCTGACCTATGTGGTCACCTCCAAGCGCAAGCTGCGCTCGCTGGTGGACGACGGCATCGTCACCGGCTGGGACGACCCGCGCATGCCGACCATCGTCGGCCTGCGCCGCCGCGGCTACACGCCGGAATCGATCCAGCTGTTCTGCGAGCGCATCGGCGTCTCCAAGGCCGACGGCTGGATCGACATGAGCATCCTGGAAGGCGCGCTGCGCGACGACCTGGATCCGAAGGCGCCGCGCGCCATCGCCGTGCTGCGTCCGCTCAAGCTCATCGTCGACAACTTCCCCGAAGGCGAAGCCCACGCGTGCACCTCGCCGGTCCACCCGCACCACCCGGAATGGGGCGTGCGCAGCTTCCCGTTCACCCGCGAACTGTGGATCGAGCGCGAGGACTTCATGGAAGTGCCGACCAAGGGCTATTTCCGCTTCACGCCCCCGGTGGGCGACCAGCCGGGCGCGCGCGTGCGCCTGAAGTACGGCTACGTGGTCGAGTGCACCGGCTACGACAAGGACGCGGACGGCAACGTGACGGCCGTCCACGTGAAGTACTTCGAGGATTCCAAGTCCGGCACGCCGGGCGCGGACAACTACAAGGTCAAGGGCAACATCACCTGGGTCAGCGCCGCCAGCGCGCTCGAGGCCGAAGTGCGCCTGTACGACCGCCTGTTCCTGGAGCCGCAGCCGGACGCCGGCGGCAAGGACTTCAAGGCCGTGCTGAACCCGAACGCCCTCGAGACCATCACCGCCTACCTGGAACCGGGCCTGAAGGATGCGGTGGCCGACCAGCGCTTCCAGTTCGAGCGCCACGGCTACTTCGTCGCCGACCGCGTGGATTCGAAGCCGGGCAAGCCGGTGTTCAACCGCGTGACGACGCTCAAGGACAGCTGGGCCAAGTAAGGATCAGCTTCTGTAAAAAGACCGCCACGGCGGTCTTTTTTTTGCCCTCCCCGCATAGTCCGCCCGTGCGAAATGGCTCCTATACCACCGCACGCCCGTGCAATACAGACAACACATGTTGTTTTTCTGCAAAACCCGTCGATTTTGATAGGTATCAGGCCTGAGAACATTGCTTAGCGTAACAATATTGACGCACCGCACTATCTGCGGAACGCGTGTTTCGCTCCAGGACCAAGACGATGATGCCAGACCGCCACCCCGCCGGGATGTTCGCCAACCCGGCAACCCTGCTAACGGGAGCGCTGCTGTCGCTGGTCGTGGGCGCCGGGGCGCACCTGGCCACCTCCGAGGCCATCGAGAGCGACGCCAGCATGCGCTTCCGCAACATGGCGCGCTCGGCCCAATACACCATCGACGCCCGCATCAAGAGCTACAGCGACGTGCTGCGCGGGACGGCGGGCTTGTTCCGCGCCACCGAGTACACCAGCGCCGACGAGTTCCGCCAGTACGTCGAGCAGCTCGACATCGAAAACAACTTCCCCGGGATCGAGGTGATCAACTATGCGCGCACGGTGCATGCCGAGGGTTTGGTCGAGCTCGACCGCGAGCTGCGCGGACGCATGCGCCTGCTCGGCATCCAGGGCGACGCTCCGCCGCTCGTTCCCCTGCCCGGCCGCGACAGCTATACCGTCCTGGTCTACATCGAACCGCGCTCCCGCCCTTCGCTCGAGAAGCTCGGCATGGACCTGGAGGCGCGCGGCTACACGCGCCAGGTCCTGGGCCACGCGCGCGATGCGAACATCCTGAGCGCCTCGGGCACGCGCATTGCGCTCCAGCCGGGGCCGAACCAGAGCAGCCAGGCGCTGCGCATGCCGGTCTACCGCATCGGCATGCCGACCAGCACCGTGGCCGAACGGCGCCTGGCCTACATGGGCTCGGCCGGCATCGGCTTCAGCGTGGCCCGGCTGATGGGCGGCATCCTGGACGAATTCCCCGTCAAGGGCACGCGCCTGGTGGTGACCGACCTTACCGAGGTGCCGCCCGAGCCGGGCGAAGCGCCGCCGCGCGCCATCCTCTACGACAGCCTGGCCACGCCGAGGCATCCGCATCCGGCGCTGCCGCCGGACGACGCCAGCGTGTTCTCGGCCAGCCTGCCGATCGAGTTCAACCAGCGCCTGTGGCGGGCCGACTTCAGCATCGCCCGCTCCGCGCTGTACACCAGCTTCGACATCTACTACCCATGGCTGGCGGCCTTTGCCGGCGGCATGAGCACGGCCCTGCTGTACGCGCTGTTCCAGACCATGGCCTTCTCGCGCCGCAACGCCCTGCGCATGGCGGAGGACATGACGCGCGAGCTGCGCGCCAGCCAGGCCAAGCTGCAGGCCAGCCACGAGAAGCTGCGCCTGCTGGCCGCGCACGCGGAACAGATCAAGGAAGGCGAACGCAAGCGCATCGCGCGCGAGATCCACGACGACCTGGCCCAGAGCCTGCTGGCGCTCAAGATCGAGGCCGAGTTCCTGGCCAACCGCACCCGCGGCGGCCACAAGCGCCTGCATGCGCGCGCCGACGCCACCGTGCGCCAGATCGACGTCACCATCCGCAGCGTGCGCCAGATCATCAATGACCTGCGCCCCAACGTGCTCGACCTCGGCCTGAGCGCCGCGGTCGATTGGCAGGTGGCGGACTTCGCGCGCCGCACCGGCATCCAGTGCGAACTGGTGGACGACGACGGCGACTACCGCATCGACGACCACTGCGCCACCGCCTTCTTCCGCATCCTGCAGGAATCGCTCAACAACGTGGCGCGCCACGCGCACGCCACCCGCGTCTGGATCGACCTGCGCCAGCACGCCGACATGCTCACCATGACCATCCGCGACAACGGCGTCGGCATGCAGCCCGGCAGCCGCAACCGCAACGGTTCCTTCGGCCTGGTCGGCATCGAGGAAAGGGTCGGCATCCTGGGCGGCTCGTTCTCGGTCAGCAGCGGCCCGGAAAGCGGGACCACGATCGTCGTCACCATCCCTGTCACCGGGCCCATCGCGCCCGCACAGGAAAGCAAGCGCGCCGCCGCGGTCGCAGTCGCCGCCTGACTCCCACACATTTCCGTTGGGAAGTTGTGGTTGAAAAATCACATCAATCAATGCTTGAGGAAGCTCAACAGTTTCCCTGACTATCCGCAGGAAAATGGTTATCGCTGTCAATGCGCAAGACCTCATCCGTCTTGTTTCCCCATCCATTCATGCAGGAGGACCAAGGCCTTACCCGCTTCAACCAAAACAGGGACCCAGCAGTAAGCACCATCACAATACTGACAACAGAGGTGAACACAATGTCGACGAAAACTGAATTTGCAGCTTTTGAAGCACTTGACCTCACACCGATCAAGATGAAACTGATGCACGTGGAATCCGGCGAAGGCTGGTCCGAAGTACGCGCCAATGCTGTCGAAGCGGAATACCGGCGCTTCCTGTTCCTGATGAAGAAGTACCCGGACGACCAGGCCTCGCCGACGGTCGACGTCGACACCTTCTGGCATTACCACATCCTCGACACCATGAAGTACGCGCGCGACTGCGAAGCGGTGTTCGGCTACTTCCTGCACCACTATCCCTATGTCGGCATCGGCGAGCAGGCCGTCGAAGGCGAGCAGGTGCGCGCCGGCGAGCGCATGCGCGAACTGTACGCCGCCGAATTCGGCGCCCCGGCCATGGGCCGGGAGGCCTGGTGCGCCTCGCCGGGCAAGTCCCTGGTCAAGGGTGCAGACAGCGCATGGTGTGCTTCGCCTGGCAAGGCGGCGTCCAGGGGCGGCGACAGCGCATGGTGCGCCTCGCCGGGCAAGGCTGTCGCCAAGGGTGGCGATGCAGCGTGGTGCGCTTCGCCGGGCAAGGCCGTCGCCAAGGGCGGCGATACCGCATGGTGCGCGTCGCCCGG
>CBIHLT010000039.1:0-28575 GCA_966210615.1 uncultured Massilia sp. | reverse complement strand
ACCTCGCCTGGCCGACATGCAGCCTTCCAGCCGGGCAAGCAGAAACCCCGGGTTCTATGCTCGCCTTCCGGCCGATCGACTGGCTGGCGGCGCTTGCCGTTCCCGGTCTCGCGCTTCATCGAATTAGTCCATCTCCCACAGCACCGCCGAGGCGTCGTCGGCCCGCTTCACGGCCAGTGCCGCCGTACCGAAGGTCCTGTCTTCGTAGGACCGCAGTTCGCCCAGCATCGCGTCGAGCCCGAGCAGCCGGCAACGCGCCGCCAGCTCACCGTCCGCATACAGGCCGTAGGGCTCAACCAGCCTGTAGAAACCATCCGTCATCACGAGCAGCGCCGAGCCGGGCGGCAGTTCGGCTTCCACGGTGCGCGCCACGAACGGGCCGGCGGGTTTGAGGCACAGGATCGAGGGCGCGAGCGTGGCGTTCTGGGCCTCGCGCCTGGCCCGCAGCATTGGCAGGATCCGCAAGCGGCGTTCGGCGGCGTCAGTGACGCCCTCGGCGAGCAAACGCGCGATTTCGGCCTGCAGTACGGCCTCCTGAGGATTCACGAAGGGATCCAGATCGATGACCGCCGCGCCGGGCGCGTCCAGCAGCGCCTTGCAGTCGCCCAGGCTGTATAACTGGAGCCGGCGGCGTCCGGTTTCGATGTGGACCCGCGCCCAGGTCATGGCACCGATCGGCCAGGCGTGCAATGGCACGTCCTTGCCTGCGGTCCGCGCTACGAATTCTTCGTACAGGGACGCCGCCGCGCGCTGCGCGCACTCGTGCTGCGACAGGCCCTGGCCAAGGCATTTCGCCAGCTCGGCGGCGAAACCCTGGGCAAACCAGACCACGTCACCGCGCTCAGGATCGATATAGTGGCAATCCGCGACCGAGGTGCCGCCGTCGATCACAATCAGCTCCAGCGTTCCATCAAGCTCGTGAACTGCCACGAAGTCCTCATTTGCCTGTGGATCCGCGCCGGAGGAAACGGTTTGTACACGCATGGCTTAATCCCTGCTCACCTCGGAAGGATCGCAATGTACCGGCTGCGCGCCCGAAACACAATCTCTCACGCGGTTTATGACGCATACTCGACAATATATTTGCTAATGTCGAGTGACGAAAATCGCTGCCACGGCCGTGACAGCGCCGGGTCAGCCTGCATGCACAGGCTCTCCCCGGCGAGCCCCGTTCCCTTCCGACGCAGGCGCTTCCTGGCGTGCGCCCTGGCTCATCCAGCGACGTGACCCGGCGGGCGCTGTCATCCGGCCGATCTACACCCGCGAGCCTATCCGGGCAACGCGCGGCGCAGACGCCATGCGCCTGCGCCCCATTCGACCTTCCGTCAGTCGTGCAGCCTTAATCCTCCCTCCACCAGTGCCGTGCGATTCCACGCTTGCCCTGCAAGCCTGGCCTTCATTCCCGCCGCGGGTCCGTTGTCGTAGTCGAGCTCCTCCCGGCCATCCGGTCCGCGGTGCGAAATGCGCACATGCAGCAGGTCCTTGCCGGAACGCTCGCCCTGCCCCTCGTCAGTCGCTTCGATCAGGAACCGATACCCTGGCCGCCCGTTATAGCGCCCTGTTCCTGCAAGGCGCGCCAGGTTTCCACTGCGGGTCGCGGTTCCGAGCTGGTCCGCGCTGAACTGGAATGGTCCGGACAGCCTGAGGAACCCGCCGCTCGCGCCGGCGCCGGCCCTTGCGGCGAGCGTCCGATCGGAAAGCGGGGCCCAGAGCGCAAACCGTAGTGGTTCCGCCAGGGTGTCCGCGCCCCCCGCCCCGGGGAGCGTGCCGCGGCCGCTGACCGCCGCAAGCCCAGTTTCGTTAACGTAGACTTGTCTACGAACCACAGTAAAGCGGCCGCCGGAATCCGTAATCTTTGCAGTTACGGTATGAAATCCAGCCGCGCAGAAACGGTGCTGGAAGTCGGCCGTCCCAACCCCGCGCGATTCGCGCACCGCCGGATGCGAGGATGCGCAACCGTCGCTCCACTCCACTCTGGCCTTGTGCGTCTGCGTGGCCGAGTTGTCGACGAAACTGAGCGAGAGGCGCAGTTCCTGGCCAAGCTCGACCACATCGGGTAGCCCGGCAATGGGGCCGAGCACGGGTGCGTCCGTGCCCCGGGCGCCGGGCCGCAACAGGATGATGCCGGCGTTGGAGTGGGCAGCAATGACGCCGGCATCGTTGATCGCGGTGGCAGCGTGAATGACCAGGCCGGCCGGTGGCCGGTGGATGCGGCTGGTGAGATCGATCGGCGGGCGCAGCCCCGGCCAGCGCACCGCCCGCGTGCCCATGCCGGCGCGGTCCACCTGGCCGACCATCTCGCCGCGGTTGTTCAGGTCGAGCACGTCGGTATAACCGGCGCCGCCGCCCGGCAGCAAGGTCATGCCGCGCGACCTTGTCCAGAAATAGGCCGCGTAGCCCGACGGCAGCAAGGTGTTTCCGGACACGTCGCCACGGTCGTTCAGGGCGGTCACCAGGCGAAAACCGGTGTCCTGCGCGCCGATCGGCACCCGGCCGCCGCGCGGGCTCCAGTAGAAAGCCGCTTCATGCTCGTCCCCAGGCGTATCCGAGATCCCTACGGCCGCCCCCCATCGGTTGACGAAGAATGTGAAGCCGCGCGTGCCGCCCATCGTCCCAAGGTCGATCTGGCGGCCGGACGCGTCCCAGAGCATGGCGTGGATGCTGCCACCGGCGACGTCCGCGAAACCGGCCGCCATCCCGAGTTCATTGATGTCGCGTGCCTCGGAGAGTGAGAGCGGCGCCGGGCCGAGGGTCCGGATGCGTCCGCCCGGATCCCAGCGCACCGCCCTGGCGGTGATGCGCGGGTCGGGAATATCGCCCACGACCTGGTTCCTGTCGTTGATCGCGCGCGCCATTCCTCCGGCCGGCCCCGGCAGCGCCCGCATCCCGCGCGCGGCGGTCCACACAAAGGATCGGTAGACAGGATGCGGTTGGCTGGCATCGTTGGATTCGCCGACCACCGTGCCGAGATTGTTGAGGCCGCGTACGGCGGCGAAGCCGCCGCCCAGCGAGCCCAGCCCGTGCATGCGATCGCCATCGAAGAATCCGGCGTCGTTGTAGATAAACGAGGAGAATGCGACCTGGCCCTTTTCGTTGAGATAGGCATCGGCGCCCGCTTCGACGGGAAGGTTGATCACACTGTAGACCGGCGCCCCGTGCCCCCGATGGTCCGGGCTCTCGCCGCCGGGTGCGGCCGATGCGGGCGCATCTTCCGGACCGATCCTGTCCGTGCCGGCGCCCTGCCCGCTCCCAATGGCCAGGCTGCTGACCGCGATCGCCAGCGGCGCCAGCGCCGCCGCCAGCGCCCACCTGCGGAGTCCGATCCTGCTTCTATCTTGCTGATTCATGATGCGCTCCATTGCTCCAGGTTAGTGCCCGGCGGGACAAGGCGAGGAAAGCCGTGCCGCCGGCGTCGACACCAAACTCTAGGCCGATCATCAGGCCCGACGCTGACCCCGCACAAACGCGCCTGCGGAAACCAATGGGGTGTAGACTGAACTTATTCGTTCCGTTGCGGTCGCCAGCGGCTTCCACACAGACCTGCGAAACTGATGGCAACGCCGGGCGGTCAAAGCCATGACGCGTTCTCGATGCGCATGTTCTGGAGAAGACGATGTGCTGGCGAAAGTGGGGGTGCTTGCTGGTTGCGGCGCTGATGGCGCTCGCCGCCTGGGCGCATGCGTCCGCTTCGGCCCCGCCGGCTTCATCGGCGCCATCCGCTCCCGCGAGCTCGCCGGCATCCAAACGCGTCGGCCTGCTGACGATCGACGGCGCGATCGGTCCGGCAACGGCCGACTACATCGCGCGCGGCATCGGCTCCGCGGTCAACCAGCGTTTTCATCTGGTCATCCTGCAGATGGATACGCCAGGCGGGCTGGATACCTCGATGCGCGCGGTGATCAAGGCGATCCTGACCTCGCCGATACCGGTGGTGGTGTATGTCGCGCCGAGCGGCGCCCGCGCGGCCAGCGCCGGCACCTATATCCTGTACGCCAGCCATGTGGCGGCCATGGCGCCCGGTACGAATATCGGCGCCGCCACGCCTGTCGAGGTCGGCATTGGGCCGCAGCAGCCGGCGCCTGGGCGCGATCCGGCGCCGCTCCCCGCTCCGGGCGGCGACAAGCAACGCGGCGCGGAGCCAGAGCGCAAGGCGCCGGAGACCCCGATGACCCGCAAGCAGGTCAACGACGCGGCCGCCTACCTGCGTGGCCTCGCCCAGATGCGCGGCCGCAATGCGGACTGGGCCGAGCTTGCCGTGCGCGAAGCCGTGAGCCTCAGCGCGCACGACGCGCTGCAGCAGCATGTGATCGAATATGTTGCTGAAGATCTCGACTCGCTGCTGGCCCAGCTCGACGAGCACAGCGTGACCATCCGCGGCCACGCGCAGCGCCTGAACACGAAGAATGCCGCCGTGGTGCCCATCGAATCCGACTGGCGCAACCGCTTCCTGGCGGCCATCGCCAACCCGAGCGTCGCGCTGCTCCTGATGACCATCGGGATCTACGGGCTGGTGTTCGAGTTCATGAACCCGGGCTTCGTGGCTCCGGGGGTGATCGGCGCCATTTCCCTGTTGCTGGGGCTGTATGCCCTCCAGCTGCTGCCTGTCAATTATGTCGGCCTGGCCCTGATCATGCTCGGGCTCATGTTCATGATTGCCGAAGCCTTCCTGCCCAGCTTCGGCGTGCTCGGCCTCGGTGGCATTGTCGCCTTCGTGGCCGGCTCGCTGATGCTGATCGACACCGCCTTGCCGGGCTTCGGTATTCCGCCCGTCCTGGTCGTGACACTGGGAATCATGAGCGCCCTGCTGCTGGTTGGGATTGCGCGCGTGGCGCTGGCGACGCGCCGCCGTCCCGTCACGAGCGGTACAGCCGGCCTGCCCGGTTCGCTCACGCGGGTGGAAAGCATGGAGCAGCCGGGTGCTTGTGAAGCCTGGGTGCGTCTCGAAGGCGAACTGTGGAGGGCCGTCAGTCCCCTGCCCCTGCAGCCGGGACAAGTGGTGCGGGTGTTGCGGCGCGATGGACTCACGGTCCGGGTGGCCCCGGCCGGGAACAATCAAGGAGGATGAGCATGGTGTTCGAAATCGGTATCGGCATCGGCGCCCTGCTGATGCTCGTGCTTGGCTTGCTGGCGGCTGCGATCCACATCCTGCGCGAATACGAGCGCGGCGTGGTATTCCAGCTGGGCCGCTTCTGGGGCGTGCGCGGCCCCGGCCTGATCATCATCATCCCGATCCTCCAGCAAATGGTGCGGGTCGACATGCGCACCATCGTGCTCGACGTCCCGACCCAGGACGTGATTTCGCGCGACAACGTCTCGGTCAAGGTGAATGCGGTCATCTATTTCCGCGTGGTCGACCCGGACAAGGCGATCATCCAGGTAGCGAATTTCATGGAGGCGACCAGCCAGCTGGCCCAGACCACCCTGCGCGCCGTCCTCGGCAAGCACGAGCTGGACGAGATGCTTGCCGAACGCGAGCGCCTCAACATGGACATCCAGCAAGTGCTCGACGTCCAGACCGATGCCTGGGGCATCAAGGTCGCCAACGTCGAAATCAAGCACGTCGACCTGGACGAATCGATGATCCGCGCCATCGCGCGCCAGGCCGAGGCGGAACGTGAGCGGCGCGCCAAGATCATCCACGCCGAAGGCGAGTTGCAGGCCTCGGAAAAGCTGCAGCAGGCGGCCTTCGTGCTCTCGCAGCAGCCGGGAGCGATGCAGTTGCGCTACATGCAGACGCTCAGCGCGATCGCCGGCGACAAGTCCTCGACCATCGTGTTCCCGCTGCCTGTCGATCTGCTGGGCGACCTGGCGGGGGCGGTGCGCCGCGAGCGGACTTGAGCCGGCCCTGGGCCGCCCCGCCCTGCTCGCCCTGGACGGCAAGCGGGACGCCGCCGCTCGTCCCTTCGCCGGCCTGCGCTGCGCCGCGCGCACGGCTGGCAAACGCGGTTTGCACCCGCGCCGCCCCTGCGGGAGAATGCCCACATGCGAACTGATCATTCGAAGGGAGCAGCATGAACATTACCGTGAAGAACACGACGCCCGATACCGCGCGCATTACGCTGGTCGGAGAACTCCACGACGGCAGTTTCGATGCAAAGGTCATGACCGAGACCGACGTGCCGTACACGCCCTACTGGGACCAGCAGATCGAGCAGCGCATCATCTACATCCAGCCCGATGCGGAGCAGCTCGTCTCCATCCTCGCCGCCCTGAACGAGCGCCGTCTGTCACTCGACGAGTTACAGAATTACGGCAGCTCGGCCGGCGGCACTTCCTCGATACCGGTCTGAGCCTGCGGCCTGGAGCGTCAAGCGCAGGGCATTCGGCGCTTGCAAGGCCGGTTGGAGCCCTTGCGCCGCCAGCAAGCGCCGGCCGGCGTTCCCCGGCACAAGGCTCCGCTACAGCAGGCCCTTGCCCGGCGCACCGACGATCTCGTCGTGGCGTTCGTGGTCCTGCTTGTGCAGGTAGGCGGCCGTGGTAGCGATGTTGGCGTGGCCGGCCGTGTCCTGCAGGGTCTTGAGCTGCACGCCGTTGTTGGCGTGGTTGGTCAGCATGCTGTGGCGCAGCCAGTGGGGCGAGGCCTGGCGCAGCGCCGACGCGCTGTCGCCGTCGCCCTGTGAGGCCGCTTCGTCGGCTGCCGCCATGAACACGGCCTTCAGCGCTTCCGACGCGGCCTCGTCGGTGACGCGCACGAATTCCTTGCTGCGGCTCGACAGCACCAGGGGCATGCGGTCGGCGCGCCCGGTGTGCTCGGGCAGCCCGAAGGCGCGGCGGTAGTCGCGGTAGGCGGCCAGCATGGCCGGCGGGACCGGAAGGCGGCGCGGCTTGGCGCCCTTGCCCATCACGTCCAGCCACCAGCGCCCGTCGCCCTCGCTGTAGATCGCTCCCATGTGGGCGCCGACGATCTCGTTCAGGCGCGCCCCCGTCTGCGCGAAGGCGACCAGGAGGAAACGGTCGCGCTCGCGCTGGCGCAGCGCTGCCTCGGTGTCGGCCGGCCGCCGCCCGACCGTTTCCAGCGCCAGCGCGATGGCCTGCGGGCTCAGGTAGCGCGTAATGCGGCTGGCGTGGGGCGCACGCACGTTGCGCACCAGCCGCGCCGGGTTGCGGCGCAGGTAGCCGGTTTGCTCGGCATAGGTCAGCACGCCTTTCACGGCGATCATGGCCTGGCGCCGGCTGGGATCGGACAGCGGGCCGGAAAACGGCCGGTAGCGCGGGTCGCTGCGCGGCCACTTGGTGGTCGAGATCCATTCGGCGGGCGGCTGCTTCAGGAACTCCTTGTAGGCGTTGAGATCGCCCACGTTCAGCTGCTGGAAGCTTTTTTTCGCCTCCTCGCGGCACCAGGTGAGGAAACGGTACAGCTCCTTCTGCACGTTCGCGATCGATTTGGCGCTCAGCTCGCCGTGCGAGATGTATTCGCGCGCCAGTTCCGCGTCGCTGCGGGCGTCGGTGACGGGCTCGTCATGGAATTGGGCGCCCAGGCCGCCATCGCGCCGCGTGGCGGCCGCCTTGTCCAGTCCTTCGTCGGGTAGAGGGTCGAGGTCGATCGGCAGGAAATTGGGCATAAGGCAGCGGGCATAAGGCGGGCAATACTGTACTTATATACAGTATAACACCACCCTTGCCGGCCGCGGAAGCCCGGGCGCTCAGTGCGGCGCCGGCACGCCGTAGCCGGGCGCCCCGAGGGCCATGCCACCCATGCGGCGGCACTCGACGGCGCAGGCGCGGCAGGCTGCCGCGCAGTCCTGGCAATGCTGCATCGGGTGCCTGGCGCACTCGTCGGCGCACATGTCGCAGACCTCGGCGCAGGCGCTGCAGACGGCCTGGGCCGCTTCGCCGCCGCGCGCCATCACGCCGGCGGCCAGCCGGCACAGCTGGCCGCAGTCGATGTCGAGCGCGATGCAGCGCGCCATCCTGCTGACATCGTCTTCACGCAGGCAGGCGGCGGCGCATAGGTCGCAAGCGTCGGCGCAACGGCTGCAGGCTTCCATGCAGGTGCTATAGTGCGATTGTTCCATTTCTCCCTCCTTCAAACCGGCTGTGCTCCAGAAAGCGGACCGCACTGGTATAGTAGCGGCGCGTTTCCACGACCGGAACCGTAGCACCGCCGGCGGCTCGGGACCACACGATTCGTCCGGGCAAACACCATCTCGATCGACAGGAGCAAGCATGTTCAAGCGTTACTTCATCCATTCGGCCACCGCCGTGCTGATCGGGCTGCCCCTGGCCGCCTGCGCCGCCCAGCCTGTGATCGAGGTCTACAAGACCTCGATGTGCGGCTGCTGCAAGGAATGGGTCAAGCACCTCGAGGCGAACGGCTTCACGGTCAAGGCCACGGACGTCGAGAACCCCTCCGACTACCGCCAGAAATTCGGCATTCCCGAGCAGTACGGCTCCTGCCATTCCGGCCGGGTGAAGGGATACGCGCTCGAAGGCCACGTGCCGGCCGCCGAGATCAAGCGGATGCTGGCCGAGAGGCCAAAAGCCGTGGGCCTGGCCGTGCCGGCGATGCCGCTCGGTTCGCCGGGCATGGAAGGGCCGCGCAGCGATCCCTACGATGTGCTGCTGGTGAAGGATGGCGGCAAGACCACGGTCTACAAGCACTACAACTAAAGGCAAACCTGCGCAAACCTGCGGCCTGGTCCTACACCCTGACCGAATACGCGCCGACAGCGGCGCGGACCTCCCTGCGCGACAATGGGACTCCGCCATCACAGGAGGCCGCAATGACTTCTTCCACATCCGGGCCAGGCGCAGCGGCGCAGGACGATCCGTCGACCACCATCGGGGTCGGCGGCCCGACTTCCGGCCAGCAAGGGGCGACGCCCAGCCACGAAACCCAGCAGGAAACCGGCGGCAGCGGCGGCGATGGGCTGACGCGCAACCAGTCCGGCGAGACCACGAATGCGCCCACCGGGGAGCTGCCCGGGGCCGGCGGCGGCATGGCCGGCGAAGCCGCGGACAGCGCCATGACCCACATCAACCGCGGCGCCCAGGACACCCGCTCCAGCCAGGCCGGACCTTCGGCCACCGGCTTGGGCTCGCCCGAAACCGGTGGCAACCAAAACGAAGGCGACCTGCCTCCCGTCAGCCCGTGACGACTGCGCCCGCCTCGCGGCGGGCCAGCTTGCGCCACCATAGCCACGACACGATCGCATTGACCCAGAAGCCCACATACAGCGCCGAGGTCAGGTAGAGCTCGCGGCTGAAGTAGAGCGGCACCGCGACCGTGTTCACCAGCAGCCAGACCGGCCAGTTCTCGATGCGCCGCTGCATCATCAGCAGCTGGGCGATGACGCTGAACACCAGCACTGCGGAGTCGACGAAGGGGGCATAGGCGTTGGTGTAATGGTGCAGCAGTGCGCCGTAGCCGGCCGTGGCCGCGATGCCGGCCGGCGCCATCCACAGCAGGCTGCGCACGCCCGCGTGGGTAATCGGCAGCGGCGCCCCATGGTCGCCGCGCGCCCAGCGCCACCAGCCGAGCACGCTGGTCGCGACGAAGAAGACCTGGAGCAGGACATCCGCGTACAGGCGGCTTTCGGCGAACAGCACGCCGAACAGGGTGCAGCCGACAATGCCGGTCCACCAGGTGTGGACGCTGTTGCGTCCCGCCAGCACGATCGCCGCCGCCGTGAAGGCGTTGGCCGCCAGTTCCAGCGGGCCGATCATGCGCCGCGGCGCCAGAGTCTGCTCATGGTTCGCTCCAGTTCAAAAGCGGCTACTGTAAGCGAAGCAGTGATTCCCAGCAAGAAATCACATCCGGATGGTCCCGTGGTCGGCGTCGACGTCCGGCGTCGAGCCGGTCACCGCGGCCCTGGCAATCGCGAACAGGCGCACCATCTTGCTGTCGTTCGCATCCCAGTACTCGGCGGCGTGGGGCGCCACGCGCACCAGCACCACGTGCTCGTCCTCGGGGCCGGCCGGGAACCAGGCCTGGACCATTGGATTCCACAAGGCGCCGATTTGGGTGCGGTCGACCACGCGCTCGGCTGTGCCGCTCACCGACACATAGGTGCTGTCCTCGCTGTTGGCGAAGCTGACGTTGACCTCGGGATCGTGGGCGATGCTGTCCCACAGCGCGGTGGCGGTGCGCACGTAGAACCACAGCCCGCCCTCGCGGTCGACCTGCTGCTTGGTCATCGGCTGGCTGGCCAGGTGGCCGTGCTGGTCGCGGAAGGTGAACATGGCGAAGCGCATCGCGCCGATCTTGTCGGACAGCGCGGCGGCGTGGGCGGAAGTATCGTAGGCGGACATGGCGGATCCTCGTCGTGATGAATGGATCGATGCTAGCCCGGGTGCAAGAGCGCCTCCGTGCGGCCGCGTACGCAAGCGGGCGGCCGGACCCCTGTCCTGACGCGGCCATCGCAAATCGTCTATAGTGATGCCTCTGTACAAATATGACATTTGCCATGAAATTTGACGTCGCTATTGTCGGCAGCGGTCTGGCCGGCCTGTCGGTGGCCCTGCACCTCGCGCAAACCAAGCGGGTTGCGATCATTTCGAAACGCGAGCTCCTCGACGGCGCCAGCAACTGGGCGCAAGGCGGCATCGCCGCCGTGCTCGATTCGGGCGACAGCCACGACCAGCACATCGCCGACACCCTGGTGGCCGGCGCCGGCCTGTGCGACGAGGCGGCCACCCGCTACATCGTGGAGCACGGGCGCGAAGCCATCGAATGGCTGATCGAGCAAGGCGTGCCCTTCACCCGCGACGAGAGCGCGGAACTGGGCTTCCACCTCACCCGCGAAGGCGGCCACAGCCAGCGCCGCATCATCCACGCGGCCGACGCCACCGGCCACGCGGTCCAGGTGACCCTGGAGCAGAAAGTACGCGCCCATCCGAACATCGCCTTGTTCGAGCATCATTGCGCGATCGACGTCATCACCTCGGACAAGCTCACCGGCAACGGCATCCAGGGCAATGCGCCGCACCTGGTCGGCCAGCCGCGCTGCTATGGCCTGTACGTGCAGGATGAGCGCAACGGCAAGGTGCTCACCGTCGAGGCCGAGCACACCGTGCTGGCCACCGGCGGCGCGGGCAAGGTCTACCTGTACACCACCAACCCCGACACCGCCACCGGCGACGGCATCGCGATGGCCTGGCGCGCCGGCTGCCGCGTGGAGAACATGGAGTTCATCCAGTTCCACCCGACCTGCCTGTACCATCCCTACGCCAAGTCCTTCCTGATCACCGAGGCGATCCGCGGCGAAGGCGGCCTGCTCAAGCTGCCGCCGGAAGCCGGCGCCGCCGCCGGCACCCGCTTCATGCCCGCCCACGACGAGCGCGGCGAGCTGGCCCCGCGCGACGTGGTCGCGCGCGCCATCGACTTCGAGATGAAGAAGCGCGGCCTCGATTACGTGCACCTGGATATCAGCCACCAGGACCCGGCCTTCCTCAAGGAGCATTTCCCCACCATCTATGCGCGCTGCCTCGAGCTGGGCATCGATATCACCAGGGAACCGATTCCGGTGGTGCCGGCGGTGCACTTCACCTGCGGCGGCATCGTCACCGACCTCGCCGGGCGCACCGATATTCCCGGCCTGTACGCGGTGGGCGAAACCGCCTGCACCGGCCTGCACGGCGCCAACCGGCTGGCCAGCAACTCGCTGCTCGAATGCGTGGTGGTCGGCCGCGCGTGCGCGCACCAGATCGCCGCGGCGCCGCCGATCCAGAATCCGGTGCTGCCGCCCTGGGACGAAAGCCGCGTCACCAACGCCGACGAGGAAGTCGTCATCGCCCACAACTGGGACGAACTGCGCCGCTTCATGTGGAACTACGTCGGCATCGTGCGCACCACCAAGCGCCTGGAGCGGGCCATGCACCGCATCAAGCTGCTCAAGGAGGAGATCGACGAGTACTACCGGAACTTCCGGATCACGCCGGACCTGCTGGAGCTGCGCAACCTGGTCGAGGTGGCCCACCTGATCGTGCGCAGCGCCCTGTCGCGCCACGAAAGCCGCGGCCTGCACTTCTCGCGCGACTTCCCCGACACGCTGCCCAAGGCCCTGCCGAGCGTGCTCACGCCGCGCCGCCGTTAAACCTGCGCTGCCGGCACGCCCCGGCGGGCCCCGTTGTCCTCCCCCATGAACCGCCAAGCCCTCACCCCCTCCACCATCCTGGCCCTGACTATCCCGCCGGTCCTGTGGGCCGGCAACGCCGTCGTCGGCCGCCTGGTGCGCGACGCCGTGCCGCCGATGACCCTGAACCTGATCCGCTGGGTGCTGGCGCTGGCCATCCTGGTGCCGCTCGGGAGGGCCGCCCTGCGGGCCGGCAGCGGCGTCGGCGCCCAATGGCGCCCCTACTTCGTGGGGGGGCTGCGGAGCGTGGGCCTGTACAACTCCCTGCAATACCTGGCCCTGCAGACTTCCACGCCCATCAACGTCACCCTGGTGGCCTCCGGCATTCCGGTCTGGATGCTGCTGGTCGGGCGCCTGTTCTACGGCGTGCCGGTCAAGCCGCGCCAGGTGGCAGGGGCGATCCTGTCGATCCTCGGGGTGCTGGTCGTGATGTGCCGGGGCGACCTGGAACAATTGGCCGCCCTGCGCCTGGTGGTCGGCGACCTGTACATGATCCTGGCCACGATCGCCTGGTCCTTCTACAGCTGGATGCTGATGCAGCAGAGGGACGAGCCCGCGCTGCGCCAGGACTGGGCCGCCTTCCTGCTGGCCCAGGTGGCCTACGGCGTCCTGTGGTCGGCCGCGCTGGCGGGTGGCGAATGGGCGCTGCAGGACGTCCACGTCGTCTGGAGCTGGCAACTGGCGGCGGCCTTGCTCTACGTGGCGATCGGCCCGGCGATCCTGGCCATGCGCTTCTGGGGCGCGGGCGTGCTGCGCGCCGGCCCCAGCATCGGCGCCTTCTTCATCAACCTGACGCCGCTGTTCACGGCCCTGCTGTCCTCGGCCTTCCTCGGCGAGCCGCCCCACCTTTACCACGTGCTGGCCTTCGGCATGATCGTGGGCGGCATCGCAGTTTCTGCCCGGTAAGATGCCGCCGGCGGCACGCGATCCATGTTGCCGCGGAATCGTGTTCCAGCCCCTCACGCGCGGGTGTTACGATCCCATGCATAGGGAGGATTTCGCAACATGGCAGAAGCATTCACCGTCCAGGACCGGGCCGAGGAACTGGCCGCCTTCCTCGAGCGGCACACCCGCACCCTGGTACTGACCGGGGCGGGCCTGTCGACGGCGTCGGGTATCCCCGGCTACCGCGACCGTGACGGCGTCCGGCGTGGCAAACAGCCCATCCAGGGGCCGGAGTTCCGCCGTTCCGAGGCCGTCCAGCGCCGCTACTGGGCGCGCAGCATGGTGGGCTGGCCGGTGCTGGCCAAGGCCGCGCCCAACGGCGGGCACCAGGCCCTGGCCGCGCTCGAGGCCAGCGGCAGGATCGGCTTCCTGCTGACCCAGAACGTCGACGGCCTGCACCACCAGGCCGGCAGCCATGCCGTACTGGAATTGCACGGCAACATACACCACGTGAGCTGCCTCGCCTGCGAGGCCCGGTTTCCGCGCGCTTTCATCCAGACCCAGCTCGCGGAAGCCAATCCCGCAGTGGCCGCGTCGATGGCGATGCCGCTGCCCGACGGCGACGCCGCGCTCGACACCGATGCGCTGACGGACTTCACGCTGCCGCGCTGCGTGCATTGCGGCGGGGCGCTGGCCCCGGACGTCGTTTTCTTCGGCGATAACGTGCCGGCGGCCCGCACCGCCTGCGCCCTGGCGCAAATGGACAAGGCCGATTCCCTGCTGGTGGTCGGCTCTTCGCTGGTGGTGTTTTCGGGCTTTCGCTTCTGCCGCATGGCGACCCAGAGCGGCAAGCCGATCGCCGCCCTCAACCTCGGGCGCACGCGCGCCGACGACCTGCTGCACCTGAAGCTCGACGAATCCGCCGAGCACGTGCTGCCGCTCGTCGCGCAACTGCTGGCCGCGCCGCTACCCGGGCCGCCGCCCTCCTTCATCGACCATAGGGGAACACTGTGAACGACTCTTACCGCAGCTATTCCGTGCGATCCCGCTCCGCCTCCAGGCTGCCCTCGGGCCTGCTCTGGGCCGCAGCCGGGCTGGCCGCCTCCTGGCTGTTCGTCCAGGCCCGCAGCCGCCAGGTGGAGCGCGAGCATCCGCCCGAAGGCAAGTTCGTGACCGTCGACGGCGTGCGCCTGCACTATCTCGAACGGGGCGAAGGCCCCGCCCTCGTGCTCTTGCACGGCAACGGCGTCTACTCCAAGGACTTCGAGCTCAGCGGCCTGCTCGACATGGCGTCCAGCCACTACCGCGTGATCGCCTTCGACCGTCCCGGCTTCGGCTACAGCGAGCGCCCGCGCAGCACGGTGTGGACACCGGACAAGCAGGCGCGCCTGCTGCACCATGCGCTGCAGGAGATCGGCGTCGATTCCGCCATCGTCCTCGGCCACTCGTGGGGAACGATGGTGGCGCTGGCAATGGGCTTGCAGGTGCCGGACTTCGTGCGCGGCCTGGTGCTGATGTCCGGCTATTACTATCCGAGCGTGCGGCTGGATGCGCCGCTGTCCGCGCCGCCGGCCGTACCCGTGATCGGCGACCTGCTGCGCTACACGGTGTCGCCGCTGGTATCGCGCATGATCTGGCGGCCCGTCATCAAGCGCGCGTTCTCGCCGATGCCCGTCTCGGAACGCTTCAGCGGCATGCCGGTCTGGATGGCCCTGCGGCCCAGGCAGCTGCGCGCCGCCGCCGCGGAAAGCGCGATGATGATTCCTGCGGCGATGTCGCTGGCCAGGCGCTATGGCGAACTGCAGGTGCCCGCGGCCATCCTGGCCGGTACCCAGGACAAGGTCGCCAGTTCGGGCCATAACGCGGAACGCCTGCACGAGGGCTTGCACAACAGCCAGCTGGAACTGCAGCCGGGCACCGGCCACATGTTCCATTACGCCCATCCGGACAAGGTGCTGGCGGCCATCGACGGAATCGCGGCCCAGGTGGGCGAACCGGTCGCGCTGCGCAGTCCGCGCGCGGAGGCGCTGGCCCGGGCCAGCGAAAGCGGCGTCTAGCGCTGAACCGGCACTGCCTGGCGCGCTCGCATGCAGGCGCAGCCACCCGCGCCGCGCCGGCCGCCGCGTGTGCGGACCCCTGCCTTATCCGCGCACGAAGGCGAGGATGTCCGCGTTCAGTTCATCGGCATTGGTCGTCGGAATCCCGTGCGGCGCGCCCTTGTAAGTCTTGAGCGTGCCGTTCCTTAACAGCTCGGCGGAGCGCGGCCCCGAGGCCTTGTAGGGGACCACCTGGTCGTCGTCGCCGTGGATCACCAGGACCGGCGTCGTGATCCCCCGCAGGTCGGCGCTGAAATCCGTCTGCGAGAACGCCACGATGCCGTCGTAGTGCGCCTTGGCGCTTCCCATCATCCCCTGGCGCCACCAGTTGAGGATCACCGGCTCCGAGGACTTGTGCAAGAGCTTGTTGTAGCCGTAGAAGGGGCCGGACGGGATGTCGTGGTAGAACTTCGCGCGGTTCGCCGCCAGCTGCGCCTGGAAGTCGTCGAACACTTCCTTCGGCGTGCCGTCGGGATTGGCCTCGGTCTTCATCATCAGCGGCGGCACGGCGCTGACCAGGACCGCCCGGGCGACGGGATCATGGGCGTGGCGGGCGAGATAGCGGACCACTTCGCCGCCTCCGGTCGAATGGCCCACGTGCACGGCGCCGCGCACCCCGAGCTGCTCGACGACCGCCGCCACGTCATCCGCGTAGTGGTCCATGTCGTGGCCATCCCACACCTGGCTGGAGCGCCCGTGCCCGCGCCTGTCGTGGGCCACCACCCGGAATCCCTGGTTCAGGAAGAACAGCATCTGGGCGTCCCAGTCGTCCGCGCTGAGCGGCCAGCCATGGTGGAAGAAGATGACCTGTGCGTCGCGCGGTCCCCAATCCTTGTAGAAGATGTCCACACCGTCTTTCGTCCTTGCGTATGCCATGATGCCTCCTCGATGTCGTGGTCAATGAACAGCGTGTGCCGGGTACGGGCTCGCTGCCTGCTTTCCCGCGCCTGCGCCGGCCGCGGGTCCTGCCTCCTACCTGCGCTCCAGCATGGCCGCCAGCGGCTGCGGCGCATACAGGGCGCTCCGGAATTCGGGAACGTAGTCATACCTCAACATTTTTCCAGGCTTCAGGGATCGGATGAGCCCGGACAGCGTGAATGGTCCCAGATTCGGCGATCCCGGCCGGTTGGCGACAATGGCCAGCGAGAACTCCCTGTAGCTGTCGTTGTCGCAGTAGCGGCAGGCGTAGGCCGTGAGCGCCACGACCCCTCGGTCCGGCCAGGTTCGGCGAATAGGTGGCGAAGCCGAGGTCCCGCTTGGTCTTCGTCAAGGTCTTGAACCAGCTCGGATCGACCTCCGGCGCTTCCTTCGCGATCACCGACAGGAGCGGATCGGAACGGCAGCGGTCGTAGAGCCCGCCTGCGAGGACTGGAACCGGGTGGCGCGCGATGTCGATGACGGTCTCGCGCGCTTCGCCGGCGCCGGCCTGCGCCGCCAGTGCCGTCAGTGTCAGGCCCGCGACCGCCAAGATAGTGTTGATGTGCATGCTGCCCTTCCAGACTGGATTGCAATGGTTGCCGGTGCAGCAGGAAGACAAACCTGGCCTGGCGCCTGGTCCGGAGTGCGCGCAGCTCCTGCCTGGCGCGCCGCCCACGGTTCAAGCGCATGCTGACTTTCAAGCCGGCTTGAAGGCCAAGGCCGCGGCGGGCCTCATTTGCCGGTTTTCCTGGGTGCTTGCAGTCCCACGCTGTCCATCACGCGGGCGGCATTGTCCTCGCATGCCATGCCTTCCGGTTTTGCGTCGATCAAGGCGATGAGCGAATGCAGTTGCGCCTTGTTCTGGGCCAGGCGCCGCTCCATCGCTTCGATGTCGCCGATTTTGCGCTGCAGCGTGGCCATCAGCTCCGCGTGCCGCCAGCCTTCGGCGGTCGCGGACAGGATGCTTTTGATTTCGTCGAGCGTAAACCCGGTTTGCTGCGCATTCATGATGATCGCCAGGACGGAGACCGCCTCCGGCGGATAGGCGCGGTAGCCGTTCGACAAACGGTCCACCGACTTCAGCAGGCCCTTGGATTCGTAAAAGCGGATCGTGGAGGCGGCCAGCCCGGTGCGTTTCGCAAGTTCACCAATTTTCATCGCTTCCTTCTCACGGCTTTTTCATCCGCAGGTCGGCTTCCCGGGCGGGAGCGCTTCGTCCGCAACTCTAACCATGAAGCCCACTTGAAGGTCAAGCGGTTTCGCGCCGGCTCACGGGGCAGCAAGCTGAATTTTCCTGTTGACCTTCAAGCGAACTTGAAGCTTAGGATGCCTCCCATCGCCATCAAGGAGCCCACATGAGCCCATTTTCCCCGCTTGGCCTGCCGAACGGCAGCACCCTTCCCAACCGTTTCGCCAAGGCCGCCATGGAAGAAAACCTGGCGGACGCCGATCACGCACCGTCCGGCGCCCTGATCCGCCTCTACCGGACCTGGGCCGAAGGCGAGGCTGGGCTAGTGATCACCGGAAACGTCATGGTCGACCGGCGCGCGATGACCGGCCCTGGCGGTGTCGTCCTGGAATCCGACCTGCACCGCGAGCGCTTCGAGCAGTGGGCCCAGGCCGCCAAGGCGCGCGGCGCGCAGGTCTGGATGCAGATTAACCATCCCGGCCGCCAGATGCCTGCCTCCTTGGGACAGGTAGCGCTTGCCCCTTCCGCAGTAGCGATGGACATGGGACGCTTCTCCCGCCAGTTCGCCGCGCCGAAGGAGATGACGGAAGACAACATCGCCGAGGCGATACGCCGCTTTGTCGACGCCGCCGGGCGCGCGGCGCGCTTCGGCTTCGACGGGGTGCAAGTGCACGCCGCCCACGGCTACCTGATCAGCCAGTTCCTGTCGCCGCTCACGAACCGGCGGCGCGACCGCTGGGGTGGACCGATCGAGCACCGGGCCCGCCTGCTGCTCGAGGTGGTGAAGGGCATCCGCGCCCGCACCGGCCCCCGGTTCTCCGTGTCGGTCAAGCTGAACTCGGCCGACTTCCAGCGCGGTGGATTCAGTCCCGAGGAGGCAAAGCGGGTCGTGTCGATGCTGAATCCCTTGGGTGTGGACCTGCTCGAACTGTCGGGAGGCAGCTACGAGGCGCCGGCCATGCACGGCCAGGCGCGCGACGGCCGGACGCTGGCGCGCGAAGCCTACTTCCTCGAGTTCGCCCAGGACATCGCCGCCGTTGCAGCGATGCCGATCATGGTCACCGGCGGCATTCGGCGCCTGCCGGTCGCGCAGCAGGTGCTCGATGGCGGGATCGACATGGTCGGTATCGGCACGGCCCTGGCCCTGAATCCCCGGCTGCCCGGCGAGTGGAAGGCCGGAAGGGCCAGCGCGCCCATGCTGCGCCCGATCGGCTGGAAGAACAAGGTGCTGGCCTCGATGGCTTATATGTCGATGGTCAAGCACCAGCTGCGCAGGCTGGGCAAGGGCAAAGACACGAATCCCGCCGTCGCGCCGGGCTTCGCCTTCGCAGAGCAGCAGCTGTGCACCACGCTCAGGACCTGGCAATACCGCCGCTGGATGCGGCGCCGCTCCGGCTGAGCGCAGGCGTCTTCAGTGGCGGGAGAGGAGTTTGAGGACCAGGCCGGTGACCAGGAAGGCGGCCATGGCCAGCGACAGCGCGCCGATCAGCCTGGGCGAGCCGATGGTGTCGGCTTCGCTGTCCGCTTTCATGCGCATGGCCCGGCCGATCACGACCGGGCGCAGGAAGCCGCGGATGCCCAGCAGCAGCATGCCGAGGCCGAAGAACAGCTCGCCGTTCAGGTCGTAGCGGATGCCGTCGGCGATCTGCGGCAGTCCCAGCAGCAGGCCGAAGCCGAGCCAGAACAGCCGCGAGCCCATCGCCCGCTTGAGCTTGGCCGTCGACATCAGCCGACGATGCGCAGCGAGTAGTCGGTCGCGCGCACGTCCTTGGTCAGGCTGCCGATCGAGATGCGGTCCACGCCGGTCTCGGCGATGGCGCGCACGGTGCCGATGTTCACGCCGCCCGAGGCTTCCAGCAGCGCGCGGCCGGCATTCACCTTGACCGCTGCGCGCATCATGTCCAGGTCGAAGTTATCCAGCAGCACCGACTTGACGCCGGCCGCCAGGGCTTCCTCCAGCTGGGCGATGGTCTCCACCTCGATCTGGACCGGCACGCCGGCGTTCAGGGCGGCGGCCGCCTCGAGCGCCCTGGTGACGCCGCCGGCCGCCGCGATGTGGTTTTCCTTGATCAGGATGCCATCGTAGAGGGCCATGCGCTGGTTCCTGCCGCCGCCCACGCGCACCGCGTACTTTTGGGCCAGGCGCAGGCCCGGCAGGGTCTTGCGGGTGTCGAGGATGGCGGCACCGGTGCCGGCGACGATGTCCACGTACTTGCGGGTGGCGGTAGCCACGCCCGACAGCAGCTGCATGAAGTTCAGGGCCGCGCGCTCGGCGGTCAGCAGCGAGCGCGGCGAACCGGCGATGGTGCAGACCACGGAGTCCGGCGTCATCAGATCGCCCTCGGCATATTTCCAGTCGATCTCGAGGTCCTGGTCGACGGCCAGCATCACGCCCTCGAACCAGGGCGCGCCACACAGCACGGCGGCTTCGCGCACGATCACGCGAGCTTGCACCTTCGCTTCGGCCGGCACCAGCATGCCGGTCAGGTCGCCGGTGCCCACGTCTTCCAGCAGTGCGGCCAGGATGTTCTGCTCGAAAGCGGCTTGCAGTTTCTCGTCGAAGCTGTCGTCGTCGATGAAGGGGTTGCGCAGGGTCGTCATGCCGGTCCCACTCCCGAGAACAGCTTCGCGTTCTGCTCCAGCGCGCCTTGCGGCAGCGCCCTGGCCTTCTTGGCGGCGGCGAAGTCCAGCATGCGGTCGATGGCGCGCTTGGCCTGGCGGCCGGTCTCCGGATCGACGTGCACCTCGTTGGCGCCGCTTTCCAGCACGTCCGCCAGGTTGCGCAGGCCGTTCATGGCCATCCACGGGCAGTGGGCGCAGCTCTTGCAGGTGGCGCTGTTGCCGGCGGTGGGGGCTTCGATGAAGGTCTTGCCCGGTGCGGCCATGCGCATCTTGTGCAGGATGCCGTTATCGGTGGCCACGATGAAGGTGCTGGCGTCCAGGTCGCGCGCCGCATTGATCAGCTGGGTGGTCGAGCCGACCACGTCGGCCTGGGCCACCACCGAGGCCGGCGATTCCGGGTGCACCAGCACCTTGGCGTCGGGATGTTCGGCCTTCAGCAGGTCGAGTTCGATGCCCTTGAACTCGTCGTGCACCAGGCAGGAGCCCTGCCACAGCAGCATGTCGGCGCCGGTCTGCTTCTGGATCCAGGCGCCCAGGTGGCGGTCCGGCGCCCACAGGATCTTCTTGCCCTGTTCGTGCAGGTGCCTGACGATGTCCAGGCCGATCGACGAGGTCACCATCCAGTCGGCGCGCGCCTTCACGGCGGCGCTGGTGTTGGCGTAGACCACGACGGTGCGGTCCGGGTGCTGGTCGCAGAAGGCCGCGAACTCGTCGGCCGGGCAGCCCAGGTCGAGCGAGCAGGTCGCGTCCAGGTCCGGCATCAGCACCGTCTTTTCCGGGTTCAGGATCTTCGAGGTTTCGCCCATGAAGCGCACGCCGGCGACCACCAGGGTCTTGGCCGGGTGGTCGCGCCCGAAGCGGGCCATTTCCAGCGAGTCGGACACGCAGCCGCCGGTTTCCTCGGCCAGGTCCTGCAGGTCGGCGTCCACGTAGTAGTGGGCCACCAGCACCGCATCGCGCTCCTTGAGCAGGCGGCGGATGCGCTCCTTGAGCTCGAGCTTTTCGGCCGCGCTCGGGGCGGCGGGCGTACGGGCCCAGGCTTCGGCGGTGCAGGCGGCGCCGGCCACCGGGCGGTCGTATTCGTAGGTCTTGATCGGAAGGACTGTGTTCATAAAGCTATGATCTCACAATGAAGTGAACGGCGAAACGGACGCTGCAGAGGGCGGGTTGCCCCGCCCTGCCTCATCAGTCGATGCCCTGGCTCTTCAGGTATTCCTCGTAGTTGCCCTGGAAGTCGACGATCTCGTTCTCGCGGATCTCCAGGATGCGGGTGGCCAGCGAGGACACGAATTCGCGGTCGTGCGACACGAAAATCAGGGTGCCGGCGTACTTGTCGAGCGCGATGTTGAGCGACTCGATCGATTCCATGTCCATGTGGTTGGTCGGCTCGTCCAGCAGCATCACGTTGTGGCGGCCCAGCATCAGCTTGCCGTACATCATGCGGCCCTTTTCGCCGCCGGACAGCACTTTCACCGATTTCTTCACTTCGTCGCCGCCGAACAGCAGGCGGCCCAGGATCGAGCGCACGGCCTGGTCGTCGTCGCCTTCCTGGGTCCACTGGCCCATCCAGTCGGTCAGGTTCTCGCCGCCGGCGAATTCCTCGGTCGGATCCTGCGGCATGTAGCCGACGTTGGCGTTCTCGGCCCACTTCACGCGGCCCTGGTCGGCGTCGAGGCCGGTGATCTCGCCGCCGCCGATGCAGCGCAGCAGGGTCGTCTTGCCGGCGCCGTTGGCGCCGATGATCGCGATGCGCTCGCCGGCCTCGACCATGATCGAGAAGTTCTTGAACAGCTGGCGGTCATAGGCTTTCGACAGGCCCTCGGTCTCCACCGCCAGGCGGTGCAGCTTCTTCTCGCCTTCGAAACGCACGAAGGGATAGGCGCGCGACGAGGGCTTGAATTCCTCGATCTTGATCTTGTCGATCTGCTTGGCGCGCGAGGTCGCCTGGCGCGCCTTCGATTTGTTGGCCGAGAAGCGGCGCACGAAGTCCTGCAGTTCCGCGACCTTTTCCTTGGCCTTGGCATTGTTGGCCAGCTGCTGGTTGCGGGCCTGGGTCGAGGCCAGCATGTAGTCGTCGTAGTTGCCCGGATAGACCTTCAGGGTGCCGTAGTCCATGTCGGCTACGTGGGTGCAGACCTGGTTCAGGAAGTGACGATCGTGGGAAATGATGATCATCGTCGAGTTGCGCTCGTTGAGGATGTCTTCCAGCCAGCGGATCGTGTTGATGTCCAGGTTGTTGGTCGGTTCGTCCAGCAGCAGGATGTCCGGATTCGAGAACAGGGCCTGGGCCAGCAGCACGCGCAGCTTCCAGCCCGGCGCCACGGCGCTCATCGGGCCCTGGTGCAGCTCGCCGGCGATGTCCAGGCCGAGCAGCAGCTCGCCGGCGCGCGCTTCGGCCGAGTAGCCGTCGTATTCGGCGACCTTGCCCTCGAGCTCGGCGGCGCGCATGTAGTCTTCGTCGGTTGCTTCCGGGTTCGCGTAGATCGCGTCGCGTTCCGAGATGGCGTTCCACAGCTCGGTGTGGCCCATCATGACCACGTCGAGCACGCGCACGTCTTCGTAGGCGAACTGGTCCTGGCGCAGCTTGCCCAGGCGCTCGCCCGGGTCGAGGCTGACGTTGCCGGCGGACGGCTCGAGGTCGCCACCGAGGATCTTCATGAAGGTCGACTTGCCGCAGCCGTTCGCGCCGATCAGGCCATAGCGGTTGCCTTCGCCGAACTTGACGGAAATGTTTTCGAACAGCGGCTTGGCGCCGAATTGCATCGTGATATTGGCAGTAGAGAGCACGGTGTACCTTTGGAAGCGTTGGTCGGCGGATTTCGCCGATCGGATAACCGGCTATTCTACCATCCCGGGCACCTCGATGGGAGGCGGGGCGATGTTGTATTGTCACTTGTTTTTGCCCGAAATGCGCAGCGGATGAAACGTGCGCACGGCTGCGCTTGCTATGCTGCCCCCATCAATGCTTACATCGACACGGGAGGCGGGCATGACGCGTGTTTCCATGGGTACCACCCTGCTGCTCGGATGGCTGGGGGCGGCCGCGGTAGCGCAGGCACAATCCGAACTGCAACTGACTGGCGAGGTCAGCCACGGCCATCTCGGCTATACCCTGTTCGACCTCGATCCCAACGACGGCGTCACGCCCTCGCTGGATTTCCTGCCGACACCCAGCGCGGCCGAAGAACGCGGCGGCAAGCTGAGCGCCGCCATCGCCGTGCACACGCCGGGCAGGAGCGCCGAGGGCGAGCGCGTCGGCGATGATCCCGGTCCCTTCAGCTATGCGCTCGGCATCCCGGACGAGGCCGGCTTCTCGCTGAGCGCGAGCGGGCGCGGCGACCCCGGCACCATGGACATCGGCGTGGAGGCCTGGGCGGGCGCGCCCAGCGACGGCAGCACCAGCTTCGGCCATGGCTGGATCCAGAGCGATGCGCTCGGCTTCGTGCTCACGCCCAACACCCGGGTGAGCTTTTCCAGCGCCGGCAGCTATGCCGCCGACATCGCCGGCGGCGAGGTCAGCGGCCAGTTCCTGACCGAGAACCTGCTCATGGTGTACGACACCGGCGCCGACGGCCAGGTGCTGGACTCCGAGCACGACCGGATGGGAGCGGACCTGCGCAGCCAGTCGGGCGCGGACGGCTTCGCGCACGCCGCCGATTTCACGCTGGCGGTGGACTGGTACAACTGGGCGGATGCGCAGACCCAGGCGCATGTGTCCCTGTATTCGTTTGCCAGCATCCATCTGCAGGATACGAATCCGGTGCCGCCCTTGCCGGTTCCGGAACCGGGCGTGCTGCCCATGCTGGCGGCCGGGCTGGCGGGACTGGCATGGCGGGTCCGGCGGCGCAACCGGCGCGCCTAGCGGCGCAGCAGGTCGCGCAGGCCGTAATACCAGTAGGTGGCCTGGGCCGCGGCCAGGCCGGCCGGGCCGCCGGTCCACGGCAAGCCCCAGCGCGCGTACTGGCGCAGCGGGCCGCCCTCCCCCGTCAGGGCGCCGGCCAGCAGTTCGCCGGCCAGGGTGGTCGGGGCGACGCCATGGCCGCCGAAGCCCATGCCGTACCACAGCCCGTCCGGCAGGCGCCCGACCTGGGGCATCTTGTGGCGCGCGTAGCTCATCAGGCCGCTCCAGGCGTGCTCGACGCGCACGCCCTTGAGCTGGGGATAGACCTTCAGCATGTCGCCGTAGAGCAGCCTGGCGACCGCACGCGGCGAGCGGTGCAGGATCGAGATGCGGCCACCCCACAGCAGGCGGGTGTCCGGCAAGGCCCGGTAGTAGTCGAAGGCGAAGCGCGTGTCGTAGACCGCCGCGTCGGTGCGGATGCTGGAGGCCAGGCGCTCTCCCAGCGGCTCGGTGGTCATCACGTAGGTGGCGATCGGCAGGATGGCGGCGCGCAGGCGGCGGTGCAGGCTGGCCAGGTAGCCGCCGCAGCAGACCACCAGCTCGCGCGCCGCCACCGTGCCGTGGGCGGTCGTGACCAGCCAGCCGCCGTCCTGGCGCCGGAGCGCCGTGACCCGGCTGTGTTCGTGGATGGCCACGCCCGACTGCGCCAGCGTGCGCGCCAGGCCCTGGGCGTATTTCAGCGGGTGGAAGTGGAAGGCGCCCGGCTCGAACAGGCCGCCCTTGTAGCGGCGCGTGCGCAGGCGGTCGGACAGCTCGTCCCGCCCCAGGTGCTGCCAGTGGACGCCCATGTGCTCGGCCATGAAGCGCTGCTGCTCGACCAGGATGCGCTCGTCCTCGAACCAGTTGGCCAGGATCACCCCGCTCTCGCGGGCTTCGCAGGCGATGTCGTGGCGGCGGATGCGTGCGCGGATCAGGCCGACGGCCGCCAGGGTGTCGCCATACAGCTGGCGGGCCGCCGGTCCGGCGCTGCGCTGGAGCGCGCGTTCGCCGAGCGAGAAGCCGCCGAACACGAAGCCGCCGTTGCGGCCGGAGGCGCCGTGGCCGACCTCCTCCGCTTCCAGCACCACCACGTCGCGCTCGCCGCGCTCGGCCAGCGACATCGCCGTGCCGAGCCCGGCGAACCCGGCGCCGATGACGCACACGGCGCATTCGCGCCCGCCCTGCAAGGATGGATAGCTGTCGGGCGAGGAGCTCGCCCTGTAATACGTGTGGGGTGGGAGCCGCCCAGGCACAGTTCAGCTGCGACGAAGGGTCGGGTAATCCGACAGCGTGAGCGTGAAGCCTTCGGCGTTCGACGCCAGGCGGCCCTGGGCCCCGAACGGAATGGTCACGCGGCGCTGGATGTGGCCAAAGCTCAGGCCGGTCAGGACCGGCACCGGCAAGCTCGCGCGCAGGTAGGCCAGCATCGTGTCGAAGTCGTAGCCATTGTCCTGCGGGCTCAGGCGGTAGCCCGAGATGTCGCCCAGGATCACGGCGCGCTGCCGGTCCAGCACCCCGGCCTGCTGGAGCTGGAGCAGCATGCGCTCCACGCGGTAGGGATGCTCGTTGATGTCTTCGACCCACAGGATGCCGCCGTCGACCCGGGGGAAGTACGGCGTTCCCAGCAGCGAGACGATCATTGCCAGGTTGCCGCCCCAGACGGTGCCGCACACTTCCAGCGCGGGGTTGCCGGCCGCCTGTTCGCGGATGGTATGGGTGGGGCCCGCCAGGCAGCGCCAGAAGTCGTCGATGGTGAAGCTTTCGAGCTCCCTGGCGCCGAAATCGCCGGCGATCATTGGCCCCGCATAGCTCAGGGCGCCGGTTTTCGCCATCAGGCCCATCTGCAGGGCCGTGACATCGGAAAAGCCGACCACGATCTTTCCGCTCGCCGCGATCGCCTCGAAATCGATGGACGGCAGCAGCCGGGTCATCCCGTAGGCGCCGCGCAGGGCGATGATCAGCTGGACATCGGGGTCGGCCACGGCCGCGCGCAGCTGCGCCAGCCGCCCTTCGTCGGTGCCGCCGAAGCGCTGGTGGATGGCCGCATGGTCGTAATAGTTATGGACCAGGCAGCCCTGGGCTTCGAGGCGCGCGATGGCGCGCTCGACGGTCGCGGGGTCGGACGTGTAGCCGCCCGGCGCCACGATGGCAATGCCGATGTGTGGGGAAATCACTGTTTGACGAAGAGCCGCGGTGTTGAGTCTGGCAACATCTTACCGCGCGCATGGGCGTCGATCAAGGCGAGGAGCCGCTCCACCAGCTGGGGCGGCAGGTCGTGCCCCATGCCCTCGATGACCTCGAGCCGGGCGCCGGGGATCCGTTCGGCCGTGTCCTGGCCGCAGGCCAGCGGCACCAGGGGGTCGGCGGCGCCGTGGATCACGAGCGTGGGCGCGCCGATGCGGCGCAGCTCGGCGCTGCGGTCGCCGCCGGCGGCCACCGCCATCATCTGGCGCGCGAGGCCGCCCGGGCAATAGCTGCGGCGCAGTGTGCGCGCCACGCGCTTGCGCAGGGCTTTTTCGGGCGTGGGATAGGCGGGGCTGCCGATTTCCCGCAACAGGGCCACCGTGTGGTCGACGATGCTGTCCAGGTCGGCGGGCCTGGCCGGCTTGCGCGCCAGCGCCTGGCGTACGCGGGGCAAGGGACCCGGCAGGCCGCGGCGGCCGCTGCTGGACATGATGGAGGTCAGGCTCAGTACCCGCTGCGGGTGACGCGCCGCCAGGATCTGGGCCACCATGCCGCCCATCGAGACCCCCACCACATGGGCGCGGGCCACTCCCAGGGCCGACAGCACGCCCAGGGCATCGTCGGCCATGTCTTCCAGCCGGTAGGCGGGACGCAGGGGCCAGCCCAGCCTGGCCTTGAGCCGCGCCAGGAACAGGTTCGGCACGCCGGCCTGCTCGAACTTGGTCGAGAGCCCGCAATCGCGGTTGTCGAAGCGGATCACATAGAAGCCGAGCTCGACCAGGCCCTCGACAAACTCCTCGGGCCAGGCGGTCAGCTGCATGCCCAGGCCGTGCACCAGCAGCAGGGGCACGGCTTTGGGGTCGCCCGCGGTGTCGAAGGCGATACGCAGTCCATTGGCGTTCAGGGTCGGCATGGCAGGTTCGGCATCGGCGCCGCATACTCTACGCCGTTTCGATGTGGTTAGGCTCTCTCCGGTCGCCGCGCAGGACGGCTTGGAACCAGCATAGCACTTTCGCCGCGGGGGTGGCGCTCATGCGGGACAAGTCACGAGCCCGCCAGCTGCGGGCCCGGGCCGGAGTCAGGCGGCCGCGGGCTTGCGCGCGGCGGCGCGGCGCTCGGCGAAGAAGGACTTCAGGAGCTGGCTGGCTTCGTCGGCCAGCACACCGCCGATCACGTCGGTGTGGTGATTCAGGCGCTCGTCGGCGAACAGGTCCACCACCGAGCCGCAGGCGCCGGTCTTGGGGTCGGGCGCCGCATAGACCACCCGCGCCAGGCGCGCGTGCATCATGGCGCCGGAGCACATGATGCAGGGCTCCAGGGTCACATAGAGCTCGCAGCCCGGCAGGCGGTAGTTGCCGAGTTTTTCGGCAGCGGCGCGCAGCGCCACGATCTCGGCGTGGGCGGTCGGGTCATGGCTGCCGATCGGCTGGTTGTAGCCGGTGGCGATCACTTCGCCGTCCCTGACCACCACCGCGCCCACCGGCACTTCGCCCTGCGCCCACGCCTTGCGCGCTTCCTGCAGGGCCAATCCCATGTAGGTCGACCCCGTGTCTTTCTCAGGCATCGACGATCTCGGCCCAGCAGTTCGGGGTCTCGTGCAGCACCAGCTTGTGCAGGCGCAGGCCGGTGCCGTAGCGGTCGGTGAACACGGTCTTCAGGATGCCGAAGGCGACCTGCGCCAGGTTCTCGACGGTCGGGATGCGGTCGATGACGACGGTCTTGTGGCCCGGCAGCGAGGCCAGGAACTCGCGCACCTTCTCGTCCTTTTCGTAGACCAGGAAGGCGTGGTCCCAGACGTCCACCAGGTGCTGCCTGGCCAGCGCCTTGACGTCCGAAAAGTCCATGATCATGCCGTTGTCGGAGTTGCCGTCGGCATCGATCACCGCGCCTTGCAGGGTGATCTCGAGGGTGTAGCGGTGGCCGTGCAGGTTGCGGCACTGGCTCTTGTGGTCGGGAATCCGGTGGCCGGCATCGAATTCGAGCTTGCGGGTAATCGTCAGCATGGAAGCTTGTTAACTCTTAATTAAGGGATCTGGAGCAGTTTATGGGTCTGGAGGCTGAGCTTCCACTTGGGGTTGCGGCGGCAGGTCTCGATCGCCAGGCGCGTGTTGTGGGCGGCCAGCGGACCGTCCATCGGCTGGACATAGAAATTCTCGAAGTCCAGTCCCTCGTAGACGGACAGGTCCTGGTTCGCCTGTGGAATCACCACCTTGATCTCGTTGCCCTTGCCGACCACCAGCCTGGCGCCCATCTTCGGGCTCACGCACACCCAGTCGACGCCCTCGGGCACCGGCAGGGTGCCGTTGGTCTCGATGGCGATGGTGAAGCCGCACGCGTGCATGGCGCCGATGAGGGCCGCGTCCAGTTGCAGCAGCGGTTCGCCGCCGGTGAAGACCACGTACTTGCTGGCGGCATGCGTGGACGGCCACAGGCTGTCGATCTCGGCGGCCAGGGCGGCCGGATCCTTGAACTTGCCGCCGCGTTCGCCGTCAGTGCCGACGAAATCGGTGTCGCAGAAGGTGCACACCGCGCTGGTGCGGTCTTCCTCGCGGCCGGTCCACAGGTTGCAGCCCGAGAAGCGGCAAAACACGGCCGGACGCCCCGCATGGGCGCCTTCGCCCTGCAGGGTATAGAAGATTTCTTTGATGCTATAGGTCACGTTATATAAGGTAGGGCGCTCGTCAACCTTCCATTATAGCGCGCCCCGGCGCCGGGCGCACCTGCCGT
>CBIHLT010000038.1:0-28862 GCA_966210615.1 uncultured Massilia sp. | reverse complement strand
GAGCCGCCGGCGGAACCCGTGGCTGAAAAAGAAAACGGCGACGTTCCGCGCGAACTCGCGCGGGAACGCCGCCGTCATCCAGCCTCCCACCTGCGGCTTGCATCCAGCCGCAAGTAGTGCGGACTACTTACTCGTAGTCGCTGATCGGCGCGCAGCCGCAGAACAGGTTACGGTCGCCGTACACGTTGTCGGCACGGCCGACCGGCGGCCAGTACTTCTTCTTGCGCAGCGAAGCGACCGGGAAGGCCGCCACTTCGCGGGTGTAGCCATGCTTCCAATCGTCGGCGGTGACCACTTCCGCGGTGTGCGGCGCGCCCTTGAGCGGGTTGTCCATCTTGTCGTACTCGCCGCGCTCGACCTTCACGATCTCGGCGTGGATGGTGATCATCGCTTCGATGAAGCGGTCCAGCTCGGCCTTCGACTCGGACTCGGTCGGCTCGATCATCAGGGTGCCCGGCACCGGGAAGCTCATGGTCGGCGCGTGGAAGCCGAAGTCCATCAGGCGCTTGGCCACGTCTTCGTTGCTGATGCCGGTCTTGTCCTGCAGCGGACGCAGGTCGATGATGCACTCGTGGGCCACCAGGCCGTCGTGACCGGTGTACAGCACCGGATAGTGCGGGGCCAGGCGGCGGGCGATGTAGTTGGCGTTCAGGATCGCCACTTCGGTCGCGGCGGTCAGGCCTTCGGCGCCCATCATCGCGATGTACATCCACGAGATCGGCAGGATCGAGGCCGAACCGTAGGCCGCCGCGCTGACCGCGCCGATGCCGGCTTCGTCGCGCACATAGCCGGTCGACAGCTGGTTCGGCAGGAACTTGGCCAGGTGCGCGCCGACGCCGATCGGGCCCACGCCCGGGCCGCCGCCGCCGTGCGGGATGCAGAAGGTCTTGTGCAGGTTCAGGTGGCTGACGTCGCCGCCGAAGGCGCCCGGCGCGGCCACGCCGACCATCGCGTTCATGTTGGCGCCGTCCACGTAGACCTGGCCGCCGTGGGCGTGCACGATCTCGCACAGTTCCTTGATGCCTTCCTCGAACACGCCGTGGGTCGACGGATAGGTGACCATGACGCAGGCCAGGTCCTTGCTGTACTGCTCGGCCTTGGCCTTCAGGTCTTCCAGGTCGACGTTGCCGTTCTCGTCGCAGGCGGTGACGACCACTTTCATGCCGACCATGCTGGCCGAGGCCGGGTTGGTGCCGTGGGCCGACGAAGGAATCAGGCAGATGTTGCGGTGGCCTTCGCCGCGCGATTCATGATATTTCTGGATCACCAGCAGGCCGGCGTACTCGCCCTGCGAACCGGCGTTCGGCTGCAGCGAGATCGCGGCGTAGCCGGTGGCGGCGCACAGCATGGCTTCCAGCTGGTCGATCATCTCGCGGTAGCCCACGGTCTGGTCGTTCGGCGCGAACGGGTGGATGCTCGAGAACTCGGGCCAGGTGACCGGGATCATTTCCGAGGTCGCGTTCAGCTTCATGGTGCACGAGCCCAGCGGGATCATGGTGCGGTCCAGCGCCAGGTCCTTGTCGGCCAGCGAGCGCAGGTAGCGCAGCATCTCGTGTTCGGCGTGGTAGCGGTTGAAGGTCGGGTGGGTCAGGTAGGCGCTTTCGCGGGTCAGTGCGGCCGGGAAGGCGTCGGCGACGTCTTCGTCGAGCGCATCGACATCAATGCTCTTGCCGTTGCCGAAGACGGCGAACAGCGCGGCCAGGTCCTCGCGGGTGGTGGTTTCGTCCAGCGACACGCCCACGTGCTGGTCGTCGATGCGGCGCAGGTTGATGCCCGCGTCGACGGCGGCGGCGTGCAGCCTGGCAGCGTCGCCCTTGACGGTCAGGGTGTCGAAGTAGGTGGTGTTCAGCACTTCGGCGCCGAGCTGCTGCAGGCCGCGGGCCAGGATGGCGGTCTGGCGGTGCACGCGCTGGGCGATGCGCTTCAGGCCTTGCGGGCCGTGGTAGACCGCGTACATGCCGGCCATCACGGCCAGCAGCACCTGGGCGGTGCAGATGTTCGAGGTCGCCTTTTCGCGGCGGATGTGCTGTTCGCGGGTCTGCAGCGCCAGGCGGTAGGCCTGGTTGCCCTGCGCATCGACGGTGACGCCGACCAGGCGGCCCGCCATGCTGCGCTTGAATTCGTCGCGGGTGGCCAGGTAGCCGGCGTGCGGGCCGCCGAAACCGAGCGGCACGCCGAAGCGCTGGCTGTTGCCGACGACTACGTCGGCGCCCCATTCGCCCGGCGGGGTGAGCATGGTCAGGGCCAGCAGGTCGGCGGCCACCACGACCATCGCGCCCATGGCGTGCAGGTGCTCCACGGCGGCGCGGTAGTCGCGCACTTCGCCGTTCACGCCCGGGTACTGCAGCAGCACGCCGAAGCAGGTCTCTTCCAGCTTCTCGACGTCGGCGGCGGCAATCACGCGCACTTCCACGCCGATCGGCTCGGCCCGGGTCTGGATCACTTCCAGGGTCTGCGGCAGCACGTCGTCGGCGACGTAGAAGACTTTCGACGAAGACTTGCCGACGCGCTGGATCAGGGTCATGGCTTCGGCGGCGGCGGTGCCTTCGTCCAGCATCGACGAGTTGGCGATGCCCATGCCGGTCAGGTCGGTGATGGTCTGCTGGAAGTTCAGGATCGCTTCCAGGCGGCCCTGCGAGATCTCCGGCTGGTAGGGGGTGTAGGCGGTGTACCAGGCCGGGTTCTCGAAGATGTTGCGCAGGATGACCTTCGGGGTGTGGGTCCCGTAGTAGCCCTGGCCGATCATCGACTTCATGACCTTGTTCTTCGACGCCAGCGCTTTCAGGACGGCCAGCGCGTCCTCTTCGGTGCGCGGCTCGGCGAACTGGCCCAGGTCCAGGCTGTCCTTGCGGCGGATGTTGGCGGGCACCACGGCGTCGATCAGGGCGGCGCGCGAAGCGTAGCCGAGGGTCGACAGCATGGCTGCCTGTTCGGATTCGGACGGGCCGATATGGCGCGGGATGAACGAATCGCGGGCTTCGAGTTGGGTGAGGCTGGAACGGGTCATGATGGTGGCCAGATGAATTGCCGGCGCCTTGTGGGCTGGCGAGAGAAATGAGGAATTCGGGACTTCGTGAAACTGAAAGGGCGCGCCGCATTCCGCGGCGCGCCCTTCGGGAACATCAATTGTCGGTGGTCTTGCCGTAGGCGTCGGCGTCGAGCAGCTTGTCGACAGCGCCGGCGTCGGTCGGCTGCAGCTTGAACAGCCAGGCGCCGTAGGCGTCCTGGTTGATCGAGTCGGGCGCGTCGGCCACGGACTGGTTCACGGCGGTGACGGTGCCCGACACCGGAGCGTAGATGTCGCTGGCGGCCTTGACCGACTCGACCACGGCGGCGTCGTCGCCGGCGGTGAAGGCCTTGCCGACCTGCGGCAGTTCGACGAACACGATGTCGCCGAGTGCGTCCTGCGCGTATTCGGTGATGCCGACGGTCAGGGTGCCGTCAGCCTCGCGGCGGACCCACTCGTGGGACTCGGTGTATTTCAGGTCGGTAGGGATGTTCATATCATTGCTCCTGGTGTGGTGACGCGGTGATTATATTTGGTTGTTCTATTAGGCGGCGAGCACTTTGCCGTTACGCACGAACGGCAGCTTGACAACGGAAGCGGCCAGCTGCTTGTCGCGGATCACGACCTGCACGGTGTCGCCGATCGCCACGTCCAGCGGCACGCGCGCCAGGGCGATGGCCTGCTGCATGCTCGGGCTGAAGGTGCCGCTGGTGATCTCGCCTTCGTTGCCGGCCGCGCTGATGACCTTCTGGTGAGCGCGCAGGATGCCGCCTTTTTCGCGCAGGATCAGGCCCACGAAGTTGGCTTGCTGGCCCTTGGCCTGCAGGGCGGCCTTGCCGATGAAGTCGCGCTCGGAGACCAGGTCGATGGTCCAGCCCAGGCCGGCGTCCAGCGGGTTGACGCTGTCGTCCATGTCCTGGCCGTACAGGTTCATGCCGGCTTCCAGGCGCAGGGTGTCGCGGGCGCCCAGGCCGGCCGGCTTGATGCCGGCGGCGGCGAAGGCGTTCCACAGGGCTTCGGCCTTGGCGGCGGAGACGCCGATCTCGAAGCCGTCCTCGCCGGTGTAGCCGGTGCGCGCGACCATGACTTCGCCGAAGGCGGTGTCCGGGACGATCACGACGTTGAAGGGCTTGAGCTGCTCCGAAGCGGCCTTGGTTTCCGGCAGCACTTCCCAGGCCTTGGCGCGGGCGTTCGGGCCCTGGACGGCGATCAGGGCGATCGGATCGTTGCCGTCGCGGCGCTGGGTGATGCTCAGGCCGGAGTTGGTGGCGGCGTTCTGCTGGTTCATCCAGGCCACGTCCTTGTCGGCGGTGCCGGCGTTGACCACGATGCGGAACCAGTCTTCGCTGAAGAAGTAGACGATCAGGTCGTCGATCACGCCGCCTTCGGGGTTCAGCATGCAGGAGTAGAGGGCCTTGCCCGGGACCTGCAGCTTGTCGACGTTGTTGGCCAGCAGGCCGCGCAGGAAGTCGCGTACCTTGGCGCCCTTGAGGTCGACCACGCACATGTGGGAGACGTCGAACATGCCGGCATCAAGGCGCACCGCGTTGTGCTCGTCGATCTGGGAGCCGTAGTTGACCGGCATGTCCCAGCCGCCGAAGTCGACCATCTTGGCGCCAGCGGCACGGTGAGCGGAGTTGAGCGGAGTCGCTTTGAGCGTCATGGAATCCTCAGGGCAGTTGAATAGGGGTGCGGGCACGTCGCCGTGCGCTTCTTTCCCCTCTGTCCTTGGTACCTGAGAGATAGCGGCGTCGCCGCCTGCCCCTTCGGTGGGCCGCTGACCGCGGCCGCTCTCCAGAGTTGAGCCTGCCGCGCAATGCGCAGCCGCTCCTTGGCCGGTCCTTTTGCCTGAGAGTTTGTGGGTAGTGCCCCTTCGGCGGCAGCGTGCTGCGCTCTCCCGGTCAAGACTGTGGAGGATATGTCAGAGGGCGCTTGCTGTCAACCAGCCAAGAGCCGAGAAGGGGCCGGGCGAAGGCAGGCGAGTGTGCCAAGTAGGTCGATTCCTTAAAGCATTGCCGCGCACTATTGACGCATGGCATCCAGGCTTGCGGGCCGGTTTTGCTACACTTATCACACTCACTTTGCGGGCGGAAAAAACTATGAGCGAAGACAAAGCACAACAGGAAAAAACCGGCTGGTTCACGCTGTCCGGCGACGTCAATAGCGACATGGTCCACCGGGTCTTCGATGCGGTCGCCGCCATGACCGAGGACGGCATCGAGACGGCCCACGTCCTGGTGCAATCCAACGGCGGCTACGTGAGCGACGGCCTGTGCCTGTACAACTTCATGGCCAGCTCGCCGATCAAGTTTGTGATGTACAACGGCGGCGCGGTGGCCTCGATCGCGGTCATCCTCTACCTGTGCGGCACGGAGCGCTATTGCAGCGAGACGGCGCGCTTCATGGTCCACAAGTCGCACGCGACGGCCTCGCCCGGCTCGCGCCCGGATGCGCTCAACATCATCGTCGAAGGCCTGCGCGCCGACGATGCGCGCACCGAGTCGATCCTGCGCAAGACCGTGGAGCTGACCCCGGAACAGTGGAGCATCCACCAGTACTCGGACCTGCACCTGAATGCACGCGACGCCAAGGCAGCGGGACTGGTGAACGACATCCGCGATTTTGCGCCGCCGAAGGGCGCGATCCTGCGCAATATCTGAGCGGGTCCGGCACGGGTGCTCCCGGCCGGACGTATCGGTTTGTCCGATGCAATTGGCCCGTTTATTTGACGCGCCTATGAATTTCGCCACAGTGCGATGAGGATTTGTCCGACATATAGAAAAGCCCGCCGGCGTTCGCACGGCGGGCTGGACAGGCTGGAGGCGCATATCCGGCGGGGGCCGGAACAGCGGAATCAGCGCTTGTCGTTCTTGTGGCTTTGGCGGCCGGCTTCGGCGTGCTGCTCCGGCGTGCCGCCGCGGGTGCCGCCGCCCGAGCGCGAGCCCGAACCTGCCGAGCCCGACTGCTTGTTGCCTTCGCTCTTGCTGCTCTGCTGCGAACCGCTTTGGTTGCGCTTGCTACCTTGCTTCGAGGCCATGGTGCTTCCTTTCATAGTGGGAAAGATCCAACTCGGCTTTTGCCGACCGGCCGTGTCCGAATGGATTCGTGGCATTTCCGGTGAATTAATCATGCTTATCGTATTGATGAATCGCTATCGGAACACCCCTTGATGCGATGTAGGACGTACTCCTACAATCTGAAAGCATCTATTTCCAGATGAAATGACGGTTTGCTTGCCGCGGCGTGTCGCAATTCGTACGACATCTGCATTAGGTGCTATTGCTTTATGGAAATGATGTGGCAGAATGGAAGAATCGATGCTTTCCCCATGCCATGGCCACCCCATCCGCACAGACGCCCGCCGCCCGCAAGGCCGCCGCCGACCGGCAGGCGACGTTGGATGAGCTCGTCGGTATCGCCAGCCGCCATGCCCATGGCCAGCTGATGGACATGGCCCAGCGCATGGTCGCCGCGCTGCTCGACATGACCGGTGCCGGACCCGATCCCAGGCTGGCGGCGCGCCGCATCAAGTCCGGCAATCTGCTCAAGGAAAACGCCTATGCGTATTTCCACCTCGCCTGCACGGGGATCGAGCTGGCCTTGCGCAAGGAGCTCGGCCAGCTCGTGCCCCAGCCGCGCCCGGCCGCGCCGGTGGCGCTCAGCCTGGTGCCGCTGGAAGAGATCGACCAGAAGCTCGCCTTTGGCGCGGTCAGCCGTGCATTCGACATCCAGCATTCCGAACAGATCGCCAGCCTGGGGGTGAGGCTCGGCGTGCTGCTCGGACGCGAGCTGGTGCGCGCCGCCGCCAATCCTTTCCGCCCTGAAGTGCTGCTGGTGGCGCTGGAGCAGGCTTGGCGCGAGTTCGAGCCCGACCAGGAGGCGCATGCCCTGATCGTGCCGCTGCTGCGTCCCGGGCTGGTATTCGACCTGGGGCCGATGTACGACGCCCTCAACGAGCGCCTCAAGCCCGCGCGCGGCCGCGGCGCCGAGCGCTTCGCCAAGACCGACGACAGCGCCGCCCGCAAGGCCGGGCGCGCGCGCCGCGAGGCGTCCGTGGCCCAGCAGCTGCGCGGACTGTTCGGCAGCGAAGGCGCGGCGCAGGCGAACGAGCTCGATATCCCCATGATTCCCGACCTGCCGCAGGGCAGCGGCGGCTGGCGGCCGAGTGCCGCCGGCTTCGCGCCTGCCGCGGCGGCTGCCGGCCAGGCGCCTGCTCCCGGTGCGATCCCGGCCGCCGCCACCGCGGCGCTGCCTGCGCCGCTACTTGATGTGCTGGCCCGGATGGCGCCATCCGGCGCGGCGTCCGGTCCGGCCGGCGAAGCGTCCGGGGCCGGTGCCGGCACGCACAAGGTGTTCTACCTGCCGCGCCTGCGCGCCGATCTCCCCAAGGGCAGCCTGTCGCGCGGCGACGAGACCACGCTCGACCTGCTCTCGCGGATTTTTGAAACCGTCCTGCTGGACGACAGCATCCCGCCGGAGACGCGCGACCTGATCGAGTTCCTGCAGGTGCCGGTGCTCAAGGCTGCCCTGCGCGACCGTAACTTCTTCTTCGAGGAAGCCCACCCCGCGCGGCGCATGCTGGACTTGCTGTCGAAAGCCGGCTGGGAGCAGCAACTGGGCGCCGACGACCCGCTGCTGAGCGCCATGCGCGCCAGTGTCGGCCGCGTCGCCGCCCAGGATCAGCCCGAATTCGCCGCCGCCCTGGCCGAGCTGGAAGCCGGCCTGGCCGCCCGCGAACAGGCCGAGCAGGCCGCCATTGCCGGCCCCATCGCCCAGGCTACCCGCATCGAGAAGCAGGCGGCCGCCCAGCGCTCCGCCAAGCGGGCGGTCTCGGTGCGCCTGGCCGGGGAAGAGGTGGTGGCCCTGGTGTCCGGCTTCCTGGAACAGCGCTGGACCCCGGTGCTGGCGCTCGCCTACAGCATCGAAGAAAGCAAGCCGGGCGCGGTCGACAACGCCACCCGCGCCATGGACGACCTGATCTGGAGCGTCAAGCCCAAGGCCACCCAGGAGCAGCGCAAGGCCCTGATCAAGGCGCTGCCAGGACTGCTCACGACACTCAATAAATGGCTGGACGCGGTGCGCTGGCAGGATGCCGAGCGCCTGCAGTTCTTCGCCGGGCTGGCCGAATACCACGCCTCCATCGTGCGCGCGCCGATCGAGCTGTCGCCCGAGCGCCAGCTGGAGCTGGCGATGGAAGCGGCCCAGCAGGATGCGCTGCGCCGCATCGCCCAGGAGCAGGCCGAGGCGGCCGAGGCCGAGCAGGCGGCCGGGGAAGACGCCGATCCGGCCGCCGGCGCGCTGGCGAGCCTGGAACGCGGCATGCGCCTGGAATTCGCCAGCGGCGGCGGCGTGCGCAAGGTCAAGCTGGCCTGGGTCAGCCCGCTGCGCACCCTGTTCATCTTCTCGGGCGCGGGCCGCCAGGAAGCCTTCTCGCTGCCGGCCGAGCGCCTGGCCGAGGCCTTCCGCAGCGGCAGCATCAAGGTCCTGGCGCCGGAAGGCGTGGTCGGCCGGGTGCTGAGCGAGGCCGTGGGGCAGGGCGCGATGAACGATCCGGACGCGGCAGTGGCCTGACGCGTACGCATCTCGCTCCAGCTCTTGCTCCGGCTCTTACTCTATTCCTCGCTCGATTTCTTGCTCCCAGAGCAAGCACCAGTGATATGATTCATGTTTTACCGCTAGCCTCGCTGCCGAAGAAACGTGCGCCTCTCCTCCATTAAATTGTCGGGATTTAAGTCTTTCGTCGATCCCACCAATTTCCAGGTACCGGGACAACTCGTCGGCGTGGTCGGCCCGAACGGCTGCGGCAAGTCCAACATCATCGACGCGGTCCGCTGGGTGCTGGGCGAATCGAAAGCCTCCGAGCTGCGCGGCGAGTCGATGCAGGACGTGATCTTCAACGGCTCCACCCATCGCAAGCCCGCCGGCCGCGCCTCGGTCGAGCTGGTGTTCGACAACAGCGCCGGCAAGGCGGCCGGCCAGTGGGGCCAGTACGGCGAGATCGCCGTCAAGCGCACCCTCACGCGCGACGGCACCTCCACCTATTACATCAACGGCCAGCCGGTGCGCCGGCGCGACATCCAGGACATTTTCCTCGGCACCGGCCTGGGCCCGCGCGCCTACGCCATCATCGGCCAGGGCATGATCGCCCGCATCATCGAATCGCGCCCGGAAGAGCTGCGCGTGTTCCTGGAGGAAGCCGCCGGCGTCTCCAAGTACAAGGAGCGCCGCCGCGAGACCGAGAACCGCCTGTCGGACACGCGCGAGAACCTGCTGCGCGTGGAAGACATCCTGCGCGAGCTGAACGCCAACCTGGACAAGCTGGAAGCCCAGGCCGCGGTGGCCAAGCGCTTCCACCAGCTGCAGGCCGACCAGGAAGAAAAGCAGAAGCTCCTGTGGCTGCTGCGCAAGAACGAGGCCAAGGCGGAGCAGGTGCGCTTCTTCAAGGAGATGGAAGAGGCCCAGACCGGCCTGGAAGCGCAGACGGCCAGGCTGCGCAGTGTCGAGCTGGAGCTGGAGCACATGCGCCAGGCTCACTTTTCCATCGGCGACCGCCTGCACCAGGCGCAGGGCGCGCTCTACCAGACCAATTCCGAGATCGGCAGCCTGGAAGCCCAGATCAAGTTCGTGGTCGAGTCGCGCACCCGCCTGCAGAACCAGCTGGGCACGCTCACCGCCCAGCGCGACCAGTGGCTGGCCCAGGAACAGGAAACCCGCGAGCAGCTCGAGGAAGCCGGGATGCAGCTCGAGGAACTGGCCGCGCGCGCCGAAGGCGCCCAGATCGCGGTCGAGGTCCACAACGAACGCCTGCCCGGGCTGGAAAGCGCCTGGCGCGCAGCCCAGGAAAAATCGGCCGAATCGCGCGCCCGCATCATGCAGGTGCAGCAGCGCATCGAGCTGTCTTCGGCCCACCAGCGCAACGCCGCCGGCATCCTCACCAACCTGGCTGCGCGCCGCGAGCGCCTGCAGCAGGAGCGCAGCGGCCTGAACCTGCCGGACAGCGCCACCCTCGACAACCTGCGCATGCAGCTGGAAGAAAAGCAGCTGGCGCTGGAAGAGCAGACCATGCTGCTGGAGGACGCCACGTCGCGCCAGGACGCGGTCGAGCAGGAGCGCAAGGAAGCCCACGCCCAGGTACAGGGCGAGAGCGCCGCCAGCGCCCAGCTGGAAGCGCGCCTGGCCGCGCTGCGCCAGATGCAGGACCGCGTGCAAACCCAGGGCAAGGTTCAGCCCTGGCTGGAAAAGCACGAGCTGTCCACGCTGCCGCGCCTGTGGCAGAAGCTGGACATCGAAGAGGGCTGGGAGACCGCGCTGGAAGCCGTGCTGCGCGAGCGCTCGGGGGCCCTGGAGATGTCGAACATCGACTGGGCCAAGGCCTTCTTCAGCGATGCGCCGCCCGCGCGCCTGGCCCTGTACGCGCCCCAGCCTGGCACCCCGGCGGCGGCCGACATCCCCGGCCTGAAGCCATTGACAAGCCTGCTGCGCCTGAACGACCCGGGCGTGCGCGGGGTGCTGAACGACTGGCTGCACCATGTCTTCGTGGCCGAGCACACGGCCGACGCCTTCGCCGAGCGCGCCCGGCTGCCGCAGGGCGGCTCCTTCGTCACGCGCCACGGCCACATCGTGACCCAGTCGGCGGTGCGCTTCCACGCGCCGGACGCCGAGCAGGACGGCATGCTGGCGCGCCAGCACGAGATCGACAACATCGGCAAACAGCTGCGCGCGCAGGCCCTGCTGGCGGACGAGGCGCGCGCCCGCGCCACCCGCGCCGACGCCGCCGTCAGCGACTTGCAGCGCCGCCTGCAGGATGCGCGCCAGCGCGTGGGCAGCCTGACCCGCGAAGTGCATGCGCTGCAGATCGACGTGCTCAAGCAGAGCGAGATCGAAGCCCGCTTCAACCAGCGCAGCGGCCAGATCGCGGCCGACCTGCTTGAAATCGCGGCGCAGGAAGCCGAGCAGCGCCAGGCCGCCGCCGAGGCCGAGCAGGAATTCGAACAGCTCGACATGGAACTGGCCGAGCTGCAGGGCGCCCACGAGGACGGCCAGACCGCCTTCCTCGACCGCGAGCGCCTCTTGAGCGAGGCGCGCGAGAAGCTGCGCGAGCTGGAGCGCAGCGCCCAGGAAGCCCAGTTCGCCGAGCGTTCGCAGCGCGCCCGTATCGAGGAGCTGCGCCGCAACATCGCCACCGCCGCCACCCAGGCCGAGCAGGTGGCCGCCAGCCTGGCCCAAGGCAAGCTGGAACTGGAAGCGCTGGAAGCCGGCACCGCCCACGAAGGCCTGCAGGAACTGCTGGACCGCCGCACGGCGCAGGAGCGCGCGCTGGCCGATGCGCGCCACGAGCTGGACCAGATCACCCAGCAGCTGCGCCATGCCGAGGAAAGCCGGATGCAGGCCGAGCGCAGCCTGCAGCCGCAGCGCGACCGCATTACGGAAATGCAGCTCAAGGAACAGGCCGCGCGCCTGAACCAGGAGCAGTTCGCCGAGGCCCTGGCCGCCACCGGCGCCGACGAAGCGGCCATCGCGGCCCTGGCGGACAAGCTCGATCCGGACATGAAGCCGTCCTGGCTGCAGGGCGAGGTGACGCGCCTCACCAATGCCATCTCCGCGCTCGGCGCCGTCAACCTGGCGGCGGTCGAGGAACTGGCCACGGCCACCGAACGCAAGCGCTTCCTCGATTCGCAGAACGCCGACCTGCAGGAAGCCATCGCGACCCTGGAAGACGCGATCCACCGCATCGACCGCGAAACCCGCGAGCTGCTGCAGGACACCTTCGATCGCGTCAACGGCCACTTCTCGGAACTGTTCCCGATCCTGTTCGGCGGCGGCAACGCCAAGCTGGTCATGACCGGCGACGAGATCCTGGATGCGGGCGTCCAGGTGATGGCGCAGCCGCCGGGCAAGAAGAACGCCACCATCCACCTGCTCTCGGGCGGCGAGAAGGCCCTGACCGCGACCGCGCTGGTGTTCTCGATGTTCCGCCTGAATCCTGCGCCGTTCTGCCTGCTGGACGAGGTCGATGCGCCGCTGGACGACGCCAACACGGAGCGCTTCTGCCGCATGGTCAAGCGCATGTCGGAGCACACCCAGTTCCTCTTCATTTCGCACAACAAGATTGCGATGGAGATGGCCAGCCAGCTGATCGGCGTGACCATGCAGGAGCAGGGCGTCTCGCGCATCGTGGCGGTGGACATGGAGTCGGCCGCCGACCTGGCCGCGGCTTGACAGGGCCGGCTGGCGCGGTCCAGCCGTGTACGTCCGATTTTTCCGCTGTGCTACACTCGCCGCGCCCGTCCGTTCCTGGTCCCCCGATGACACCTGCCGTTTCCCCGTTGGCCGCCTATCCTGAAGCGTTGCAGTCCGCGCTGCGGCTGGCGCTCGATTCGCCGCTGCCGATGGGAGTGGCGGTACGCGGCTCGAACCTGCTGGCGCCAAATGCCGCCTTGAGCGTGGCGCTGGGGCGCGGCAGCGCCGGCGCGCTGCAGGCGCTGCTGGAAGCCGTCATGGAAGGCAGGCTGCCGCACGGCGCCGAAACGCTGGGGCTTGCCGGCGGCGGGCGCCTGCGCCTGACCGTCTCGCCGCTGCGCGACGCCGGCGGCGCCATCCTCGGCGCGCTGTGCGTGGGGCAGCCTGCCCAGCAGGATGCGCTCGGCCGCCTGATCGAGTCGAGCCTGATCGGCGTGGTGCGCTACCGCCATGACGGCGGGGTGGTCGACTGCAACGACGCCTTCCTGTCCATGCTGGGCCTGGACCGCGCCGACCTGGCGCGCGGCCTGTCCTGGCGCGCGCTCACCCCGGACGAATGGGTGGCGGCCGACGAAGCCTCGCTGGACCAGCTCAGCCTCCATGGCGCGGTGGCGCCCTTCGAGAAGGAGTTCTACCACCGCGACGGTTCGCGCGTGGCGGTGTTCGTCGGCGCGGCCGCCGACGAGGACGACCGCCACCAGGGCGTGGCCTTCGTGCTCGACATCTCGGCCATGCGCCACGCCGAGCGGGCCTTCGCCGAGATCGAGGCCAGGTTCAGGGCCATCACCAATGCGATGCCGCAGATGGTCTGGACCACCCAGCCCGACGGTTACCACGAGTACTACAACGACCAGTGGTACCAGTTTACGGGCGCGGCGCCGGGCGAGACCCATGGCGAGAACTGGAACGGCGTGCTCCATCCCGACGACCAGGCGCGGGCCTGGGAACGCTGGCGCCATGCGCTCGCCAGCGGCGAGCCCTACGAGGTCGAGTACCGGCTGCGCCACCACAGCGGCGCCTGGCGCTGGGTGCTGGGCCGCGCGCTGCCGGTTCGGGGCGAGGACGGCGCCATCCAGCGCTGGATGGGCACCTGCACGGATATCCACGAGCAGAAGCTGACCCAGGAGGCCCTGCGTGAAGCCGACCAGCGCAAGGACGAATTCCTGGCCATGCTCAGCCACGAGCTGCGCAACCCGCTGGCCCCGATCCGCAGCGCGGCTTCGCTGCTGCCGCTCGTCAAGGACGATCCCGTGCGGATCGCGCACATCGGCCGCGTGATCGCGCGCCAGACCGCCCACATGACCGGCCTGATCGACGACCTGCTGGACGTGTCGCGGGTCACGCGCGGCATGATCACCCTGGACCGGGAACGGGTCGCGCTGCGCCTGCTGGTGGACGAAGCGGTCGAGCAGGCGCGCCCGCTGATCGAAGCCCGCTCGCACCGGCTGTCGGTGGCGGACCATGCCGGCGAGGCGGTGGTGCATGGCGACCGCAAGCGCCTGGTGCAGGTGATGTCCAACCTGCTGTCGAATGCCGCCAAGTACACGCCGGAGGGAGGATGCATCGAACTGGGCATCGAGGCGGATGGCGATGCGGTGCGGATCGCGGTGCGCGACAACGGCATCGGCTTGTCGCCCGAGCTGGCCGCCAGCGCCTTCGAGCTGTTCCGGCAGGGAAAACGCACGCCCGACCGCTCGCAGGGCGGCCTGGGCATCGGCCTGGCGCTGGTGCGCAGCCTGGTCCAGCTGCATGGCGGGCGGGTCGCGCTCCACAGCGAGGGAGAAGGCAGGGGCTGCACGGTCGAGCTCAGCCTGCCGTTGGGCCTTGCGCCTGCGCCGTAGCGCCGGGCACGGGGAGTTGGTATGATGGCACGTCCCGCATGACGCGGGGCATCCTAATGAATGAACGCAGCATTCGCTACTGAGGCATAAGCAGCATGACAGATTTCCAAATGAGCCTGATCGCGGCCGGCGGCGTGTTTGTCGTCGGCGTCATCACCTATAACAAATGGCAGGAGTACAAGGCCAGGAAGAGCGTCGAACGCGCCTTTGCCTCGGACCATGACGACGTCCTGATGCGCAGCGGCGCCGAGCCGGCCCTGGGTGAAGGCGAGGCCGATGGCCTGCAGCGCCAGGAACCGGTGCTCGACCTGTCGGCCGAGCCGCCGCTGGCCCCGCTGACGCCCCTGTCGCCGGATGCCGGCGCGCCGGCGGCGCCGCCCGCGCCCGCGCCGTCCGCCGCACCCGCCGCTTCATCCTCGCCGGCGCCCGCGGTTACCCTGCCTGGCACCACGCCCGACATGCCGCCGGCCGAGCTGGCCGAATGCCTGGTCGATCCGCTGATCGACTGCCTGATCCCGCTGACGCTGGAAGCTCCCGTGCGCGGCGACAAGATCCTGCCTTCGCTGCACAAGCTGCGCCGCGTCGGCAGCAAGCCGATCCACTACATCGGCTTCGCCGTCAGCGGCGACTGGGAGCCGATCGTGCACGGCGGCGTCTACACCAAGCTGCAGGCCGGCGTGCAGATGGCCACCCGCACCACGGCCCTGAACGAAATCGAATACTCCGAGCTGGTGACCCGCCTGCATGCGGTGGCCGACGACATCGGGGCGACGCCGGAAGTGCCGGACATGATCGAGGTCATGAGCGAGGCGCGCACCCTGCACCGCTTCGTGGCCGGCCACGACGCCCAGCTGGGCGTGAACCTGGCCGCCAACGGCGCCCCGTGGGCGATCTCGACCCTGATCGGCGCGCTGGAAAACCAGGGCTTCGACGTGCGCCCGGACGGCCGCTTCGCGATGTCCGATGGCGAGGGCGGCGTGCTGTACACCCTGTCGACCAACGTCACCCTGGGCGCGGACACCACCTCGCGCCTGACCCTGTTGCTGGACGTGCCTTGCGTGGCCCCGGCGCGCGACGGCTTCGGCGCCATGATCGCCTGCGCCAAGGCGCTGACCGCGCGCCTGGATGCCACCATCGTCGACGACAGCGACCAGCCGCTGATGGACGAAGCCCTGGAAGCCATCAAGGGCCAGGTCGAGGAGTTCTACCAGGAGATGGAGGCCTCGGACATCCCGGCCGGCTCCACCCGCGCGCTGCGCCTGTTCAGCTGAGGGACCACTGTGACGGCCACCCAGGATCCGATTGCCCGCATGAAGTGGCTGGTCGAGGAACTCAACCGCCACATCTATAACTACCACGTGCTCGACGCGCCGACGATTCCGGACGCCGAGTACGACCGCATGTTCGTCGAGCTGCAGCAGCTCGAAGCCGCGCACCCGGCGGCGGTGACCAACGACTCGCCCACCTTCCGCGTGGGCGCGGCGCCGATCCCCGAGTTCAGGCAGGTGACGCATGCGCTGCCGATGCTGTCGCTGAACAACGGCTTCTCCGACGAGGATATCGACAACTTCGACCGCCGCGTGCGCGATGGCCTCGACCGCCATCAGGTCGACTATGCGGCCGAGCTGAAATTCGACGGCCTGGCGATCAGCCTGCGCTACGAAAACGGCGTGTTCGTGCAGGCCGCCACCCGGGGCGACGGCTATACCGGCGAGGACGTGACCGCCAACATCCGCACCATCAAGGTGATTCCGCTGCGCCTGCACGGCGCCGAGATCCCGGCGGTGCTGGAAGTGCGCGGTGAAGTGCTGATGTTCAAGCAGGATTTCGAGGCCCTGAACCAGCGCCAGCGCGACGCCGGCCAGAAGGAATTCGCCAACCCGCGCAACGCCGCCGCCGGCAGCCTGCGCCAGCTCGACGCCCGCATCACGGCCCAGCGTAAACTCCGCTTCTTCGCCTACGGCATCGGCCTGCTCGAGGGCGCCGGGCTCCCGGAATCGCATTCGGGGGTGCTGGACTGGTTCGACCGCCTCGGCCTGCCGGTCTCGAAGGAGCGCGCGGTGGTCAAGGGCTGCGAAGGCATGCTGGACTACTTCCGCGCGATCGGCGCCAAGCGCAAGGGGCTGCCCTACGAGATCGACGGCGTGGTGTACAAGGTCGACCGCGTGGCCGACCAGGCGCGCCTGGGCTTCGTCTCGCGCGCCCCGCGTTTCGCCCTGGCTCATAAATTCCCGGCCGAGGAAGCCCTGACCACGGTGCAGGCCATCGACGTGCAGGTGGGCCGCACCGGCGCCATCACGCCGGTGGCGCGCCTGACGCCGGTGTCGGTGGGCGGCGTGACCGTCACCAACGCCACCCTGCACAATGAAGACGAGGTGCGGCGCAAGGACGTGCGCGTGGGCGACACGGTCGTGGTGCGCCGCGCCGGCGACGTGATCCCCGAGGTGCTGTCGGTGGTGCTGGAGCGCCGCCCGCAGCCGCTGGCGCCGATGTACGAACTGCCCAAGGCTTGCCCGGTGTGCGGCTCGCACGTGGTGCGCGAGGAGGGCGAGGCCGTGGCGCGCTGCTCCGGCGGCCTGACCTGCGCCGCCCAGCGCAAGGAAGCGATCCGCCACTTCGCCGGCCGCCGCATGATGGACATCGAAGGCCTGGGCGACCGCTATATCGACAGCCTGGTCGAGTGCGGCCTGATCCACGGCGTGGCCGACCTGTACAAGCTGACGCTCGAGGACCTGCTGAAGATGAAGCGCCTCGCGGACGAACGCGACGGCACTACCCCGGAGACGGTCAAGAACGGCAAGGTTGCTACCAAGTGGGCCGACAACCTGCTCGATGCGATCAAGGCCAGCAAGCAGCCTCCCCTGGAGCGCCTGCTGTTCGCGCTGGGCATCCGCCACGTGGGCGAATCGACCGGCAAGACCCTGGCCGACTGGCTGGGCCGCTTCGAACTGGTCCGCCGCGCGCCGGCCGCGCTGCTGCGCGTGCTGCCCGACATCGGCGGCACCGTGGCCGAGGCCATCGCCGAATTCTTCGCCGAAGAAAAGAATCAGAAAGCCATCGACGCGCTGCTGGCGGCCGGCGTGGCGCCGCAAGGCGAGCATGCGCCCAAGGCCCAGCTGCGCGAAAGGCTCGACGAGGCCAGCCTGCTGGCCGCGCTGGGCATTCCGAAGCTGACCGAGCCGCGCGCCCGCCAGCTGGTGCAGGAAGGCCAGACCCTGGAATCGCTCGCCCACCTGAAGGTGTTCGGCGTATTCGGCCTGCCGGCCAATGTGGCGGCCTCGCTGGAGGAGTGGATGGCCGTTCCCGCCAACCGCGAGATGCTCGGCAAGCTCTCGAGCCTGCGCCAGGAGCTGCTGGCCCAGCTGCCCGAGGCGGCCCAGCAAGCGGACGGTCCGCTCACCGGCAAGACCTTCGTGCTGACCGGCACCTTGCCGACCATGAGCCGCGACGCGGCCGGCGCGCTGATCGAGCAGGCCGGCGGCAAGGTGTCCGGCTCGGTGTCGAAGAAAACCTCCTACGTGGTCGCCGGCGCGGAGGCGGGCAGCAAGCTCGCCAAGGCCGAGGAACTGGGCGTCACGGTCCTGGACGAAGCGGGCCTGCTGGACCTGCTGGCGCTGCCGAACAAATGAAAGAATCGCCATGAGCCTGATTCGCAAAGCCGTCTTTCCCGTCGCCGGCCTGGGCAGCCGCTTCCTGCCGGCGACCAAGGCGCAACCGAAGGAAATGCTGCCCATCGTCGACAAGCCGCTGATCCAGTACGCGGTCGAGGAGGCGGTGGCCGCCGGCGTGACCGAGCTGGTGTTCATCACCGGCCGCAACAAGCGCGCCATCGAGGACCATTTCGACAAGGCCTACGAGCTGGAGTCGGAGCTGGAGCATGCCGGCAAGCACGCGCTGCTGGAGCTGGTGCGCAACGTGATCCCGAAGAACGTCAACTGCATCTACATCCGCCAGTCCGCGCCCCTTGGCCTGGGCCACGCGGTGCTGTGCGCGCGGCCGGTGGTCGGCAACGAGCCCTTCGCGGTGCTGCTGGCCGACGACTTCATGGACACCGCGGCCGGCCACAAGCCGGTGCTGGCCCAGATGGCCGACGTCTACGCCTACGAGCGCAGCAGCATCCTGGCGGTGCAGGACGTGCCGCGCGAGAACACCCGCCAGTACGGTATCGTCAGCGCCTCGCCGTATCGCACCGACCTGGAACTGGTCTCCGGCATCGTCGAGAAACCCCAGCCCGAGGTCGCGCCCTCGACCCTGGCCGTGGTCGGCCGCTACGTGCTGTCCGGCGCCATCTTCGATCACCTGGAACACCTGGGCACGGGCGCGGGCGGCGAGATCCAGCTGACCGACGGCATCGCGTCCCTGATGAAGCAGGAGCGCGTGCTGGCCTACCGCTACGCCGGCCAGCGCTACGACTGCGGCTCCAAGCTGGGCTACCTGAAGGCCACCGCGGCGATCGGCCTCAAGCACCCGGAAACGGCGGAAGGCTTCCGCGCCTGCCTGGCGAGCCTGCTGGAAGGACGGGGCGCGCCATGACCGTGCGCGAAATCCTGCGCATGGGCGACCCGCGCCTGCTGCGGGTAGCCGAGAAGGTAGACGAGTTCGACACGCCGGAACTGCATGCGCTGATCGCCGACATGTTCGAGACCATGCACGCCGCCAACGGCGCGGGCCTGGCGGCGCCGCAGATCGGCGTCAACCTGCAGCTGGTGATCTTCGGTTTCGCCAATAACCAGCGCTACCCGGATGCGCCGCCGGTGCCGGAGACGGTGCTGATCAATCCTTCGCTCACGCCCTTGTCGCAAGAGATGGAAGAGGGCTTCGAGGGCTGCCTGTCGGTGCCCGGCCTGCGCGGCAGCGTGCCGCGCTACACGCGCCTGCACTACGAAGGCTTCGACCAATATGGCCGGCGCATCGTGCGCGACGCCGAAGCTTTCCATGCGCGCGTGGTGCAGCACGAGGTGGACCACCTGCTCGGCATCCTGTACCCGATGCGTATCAAGGATTTCTCCCGCTTCGGCTTCACCGAAGTGATGTTCCCCCATCTCGATCCCGGAGCCGACGATTGAAGCGTTTTCCCCTGCATGTGGCCGCCGTATGCGCGGTCTGTCTCGCCACGTTCCCCGCCCGAGCGGATGAGTGGTTCACCAGGATCGATGCGGCGCCCAGGAGCGAGTTCTGGCTCGATACCGGCTTCGCGACGGCGCACTGGGATACGGACAAGGACCTGAACGGGGCCAACAAGGGGCTGGGCGCGGAATACCGCTTCAGCGGCACCATGGCGGCGACGGTGGGGCGCTTTTATAACAGCGACCGCGCCTGGTCGAACTATGCGGGGGTGATCTGGCAGCCGTATGCGGTCGGTCCGGTGCGCGTGGGGCTGGCGCTGGCGGCGTTCGACGGGTATCCGAACATGCGGCATGGCGGCTGGTTTCCGGCGGCGATTCCGACGCTCACCTATGAGTACCGGCGGGTGGGGGTGAATGTGGGGATTATTCCCTCGTATAAGGACCGCTTGTATGGCGGGGTGTCGCTGCAGTTGAAGTTCAAGCTGTTCGACGGCAAATGAAAAAAACGGGATGCGAGGCATCCCGTTTTTCAAGGTGAGCTTGACTTGGGTCCCCGCCTGCGCGGGGACGACGGTCTCAGGGCCACGTACATCAACACGTCGTTCCCGCCACTGGCAGGCGGGGGCCCAGGTTTGCAAGAGCAGCCGAAACCTCAGCTCTCCTTCGGATACGGACTCTTCCCACCCTCCGCGATGAACGCATCGATCCTCTGCTGCAGCACCGGCAGCGGCACCGACCCCAGCTGCAGCACCGTATCGTGGAAGTTCCGGATATCGAATTTCGGCCCGAGCGCCTTCTCCGCCCGCGCCCGCGCCTCCTGGATCGCCATCTGTCCCAGGTAATACGACAGCGCCTGCCCCGGCCACGAGATATACCGGTCGACTTCCGTCTCCACCTCGTGCTTCGACAGCGCCGTATTCTCCATCAGGTAAGCCTGCGCCTGTTCCCGCGTCCACCCCTTGGCGTGGATGCCGGTGTCGACCACCAGCCGCGACGCGCGCCAGGCCTGGTAGCTCAGCATGCCGAACACTTCGTAGGGCGTCTCGTAGATCCCCATTTCCGTCCCCAGGCGTTCCGAATACAGCGCCCAACCCTCGCCGAAGGCCGAGATGTAGCCGCGGCGGAAAGGCGGCACGCCTTTCTGTTCCTGGGCCACCGGCATCTGGAAGGCGTGGCCCGGCGCCGATTCGTGCAGGGTCAGGGCCGGGAGGCTGTACAGGGAACGGGCCGGCAGGTTGTAGGTGTTGACCCAGTAGGCGCCCGGCCCGCCGCGCCCCGCCGTGTAATACGGCGCCTGGTCGTCCGGCACCGGCAGGATGGCGAAGCGGCGGCGCGGCAGGTAGCCGAAGTACTGGTCGGCCTTGGCGTCGAACTTCTTCGCGATCCAGGCCGCGCGCATCAGCAGCTCTTCCGGCGTCCTGGCGTAGAAGCGCGGATCGGTGCGCAGGAATTGCAGGAAGGCCGGCAAGTCGCCCTCGAAGCCGGTCTTCTTGATGACCTCATGCATCTCGGCCCGGATCTTGGCCATCTCGGCCAGCCCGATCACATGGATCTGCTCGGCGCTCAGCGTGGTCGTGGTGTACTCGACGATCTTCGACTGGTAATACGCTTTGCCGCCCGGCATGCTTTCGGCGGCCAGGGTGGTGCGCGCCTGCGGCACGTACTGGTTCACGAAGAAGTCCAGCACCTTGCCGTAGGCCGGCTGCACCTTGTCGCGGATCGCCGCCGCGCCCTGCGCGCGCAGGGCGTCGCGCTCGGCCGCCGGGATACTCGCCGGCATGTCCTTGAACGGCGTGTAGAACACGGTTTCCTGGGGCGTCTTGGCCTGGGCCACCGACACGATGGTGCTCTCGCGCCCGCTGAGCGTCACCCGGGGCGGCGTGAAGCCGCGCGCCAGGCCGGCGCGCATGTTGGCCAGTTCCTGGTCGAAGTAGCCAGGCAGGTTCTCCAGCTGGCGCAGGTAGTTGCGGTAGTCCTCGGCGGACTTGAACGGGCGGCGCGCGCCGAAGGTGACGTCGGTCCAGAAGGCGCTGTCGGCATTCACCGGCTGCTCGTACTCGCGGAAGCGCTGGGCGTCGAGCAGGGCGGCGATCTGGGCCCGGTACACCGCGAAATTGATGCGCTCGTTCGGCGAGAGCTCGGCCGGGCGGATCGCGTCGAGTTCCTTCAGGATGCCTTCCCAGTAGACGCGGCGCGCTTCCTGGGCGGGCGCATCGACGCGTGCGATCTCCGCGCTGACGCCGCGTTCGCCTTCGGCGCGCGCCAGCTTTTCCGAAACGCGCCATTTCCACTCTTTGGTGTAAATTGTCTTGAACCGCGAGTCAGCCTGCGTGGCGGCAGCGGCGGGAGCCATTGCGGGCCCCATCGCAAGGCCCAGCAGTACACAAGCCGTCGTAAAGACGGCGCCCAGCTTGTTTTCCATTGTCCACCTGCTTTGAAAAAGAGCATTATTGCCCGGCGGTATGCATCTTAGCCGGGAAAGCGGGGAATGGATACAGCGCACGATGGCGTGCGGCCAGGAAGGCCGTACGCAGCCGACAGTTCAAGCTGCAGGACGACGACAGAGGATGGCACATTCCGGCGAATCGCGGCCCGGTTCCGAGCAACGGGCGCAGATGGGTGAGGGCGGGCTGCCGGCCGGCCTGACCGAACACGCCTTGCGCCAGCAGGTGGCCGCGCAGGAGGCGGAACTCGCGCGTACCCGCGCGATGGTGCGCGAACGGCACCAGCTGCTGCGCGAGGCCGAGCAACTGCGCGAGCAGCTGCGCCGCCAGGCCGGCGAGCTGGAACAGCTGCGCGCGCAGGCCGCCGATACCGGACGGCGCCAGAACGAATTCCTCGCGATGCTGGCCCACGAACTGCGCAATCCACTGGCGCCGCTCAGCATGTCGGCCAGCCTGCTCGACAGCGTGGCGGGCGCCTCGGGCGAGCTGGCCCAGGTCTCGCGCGTGATCCGGCGCCAGGTGGACCACATGGCCCACCTGCTCAACGACCTGCTCGACGCCGCGCGCCTCAGCAGCGGCAAGATCACCCTGAGCCTGGAGCCCCTGCTGCTGTCGGATGCGATCGAACAGGCGCTGGAGACGGTCGGTCCGCGCCTGCGCGAGCGCCGCCAGCAGATCGAGGTGCGCCTGGCGCCGGAAGCCCTGGTGGTGGACGGCGACGCGGTGCGCCTGACCCAGGTGTTCACCAACCTGCTCGGCAATGCCTCGAAGTACACCGGCGACGGCGGCCGCATCAGCCTCGGCGCGCGGCGCGAGGGCGGGCAGGCGGTGGTGAGCGTCAGCGACAACGGCGCCGGCATCGACCCGGCCATGCTGCCGCGGATGTTCGACCTGTTCACCCAAGGGCCGCGCTCGCTGGCGCGCTCCGAGGGCGGGCTGGGCGTGGGCCTGAGCGTGGTGCGCAACCTGGTCGGCATGCATGGCGGCCGGGTCGAGGCGGCCAGCCCGGGCCAGGGGCAGGGCAGCACCTTCACCGTGCGCCTGCCGCTCTCGCAGGGCCGCCCCGCGCGGCAGGCGCCGGCGGCGCGCGCGGCGGACGAGCGGCCCTCGCGCATCCTGGTCATCGAGGACAACATCGACGCTTGCGACACCCTGCGCACCCTGCTGGAACTGTCCGGCCACGAGGTCGAGACGGCCTCGGACGGCATCACCGGGCTGGAACGGGCGCGCGGCGGGCGCTTCGATGTGCTGGTGTGCGACATCGGCCTGCCTGGCATCGACGGCTATGGCGTGATCGAAGGCTTGCGCGCGCTGCCTGGCGGCCAGGCGCCGTTCGCGATCGCGCTGTCCGGCTATGGCCAGGCCGAGGACCGCGAGCGGGCGCTGGCGGCAGGCTTCGACCGCTACCTGGTCAAGCCGGCCGGTCCGGAGATACTGCTGGGCCTGGTGGCGGAGGCGCGCGCGGCCCGGCTCGCACGCTAGGCGATGAAATTCCGTCATGCGAAATCGGCACTGCGGATATAATGCGGCAAGCCCGTCCGCGGAACACGCACGACCACCGCATGCACGGCACCGCACTACCACAGCGCGCGCGCGTGCATGGACCATCAATGACAATCACGGCAGTACTTGTTTCGCGACCCAGACATGATGACGAGTAAGGGCGACCCGGGCCGCCCGGAAGGCCATGCGCATCTCATCCAGTCCTGGCGGCGTCTGGCCGTCCAGCTGGGACCGCTCGTCGGCGACAACGGCTTTTGCGCGCTGTTCGGGCGCGCGTGCCGCCTGGTGAGTCCGGAATTCCGCTGGCTCAGCACCATGCCGCCCTGCAAGTCCTGCGACGCCCAGGTGGGCGCGCTCGACACCATGCTGGCCAGCGTCGCCCCCGAGCAGGCGGAGGCGGCGCACGCCGCCTTGCTCAAGACCTTTACCGAGCTGCTTGCCGCCCTGATCGGCCAAGCGCTGGCCACACGTTTAGTCGACGCCGCGTTGCTCGACGGGAATGCACAGGAGCACACGTAATGACGGATAAAGTAAGCCTCGGGAAATTGAGCACCGGCGTGCCCGGACTCGATGTTCTCCTGGGAGGCGGACTGAGCGAGTTCTCCTTCAACCTGATCGCCGGGGCGCCCGGTTGCGGGAAGACCACGCTGGCCCACCAGATCATGTTTTCCCTGGCCAGCGTGGACCGGCGCGCGCTGTTCTTTACCGTGCTGGGCGAGCCTCCGCTGAAGATGCTGCGCTACCAGCAGCAGTACAGTTTCTTCGAACTCGACAAGGTCGGCACCGCGGTCCGCTACGTGAACCTGGCCGACGACCTGCGCGCGGGCGACTTCACCGGGGTGCTGGAGCGCATCATGAAGGAAGTCGAGGATTTCTCGCCCAGCATGGTGTTCGTCGATTCCTTCCGCTCGGTGGCGCAGACCGCGCGCGCCGGCAACGAGGGCGTGGCGGACCTGCAGCACTTCATCCAGGAACTCGGCACCCGCATGACCAGCTGGCAGGCCACCACCTTCCTGATCGGCGAATACCTGCATAACGACATCGAGGCCAACCCCATCATGACGGTGGCGGACGGGATGATCGCCTTGAGCCAGCTGCACGAGGAAGACTCGGTGGTGCGCAAGATGCGCGTGGTCAAGATGCGCGGCCAGGCCCACATGGCCGGCTCGCATACCTTCCGCATCACCGACGACGGCGTGCGCGTCTATCCGCGCCTGCTGCCCCCGCCGGCCGAAGACCGCCAGCCGGGCGCGGCGGTGGACCGCGAGCTTCGCCGCATCTCCACCGGTGTGGCGGGCCTGGACGAGATGCTGCATGGCGGCCTGCCGCAGGGCCACTCGGTGCTGGTCACCGGCCCGAGCGGCTGCGGCAAGACCATCCTCGGCACCCGCTTCCTGCAGGAAGGCGCGCGCCAGGGCGAGAAGGGCGTCGTGATGTCCTTCGAGAAGGGCACCGCGCGCCTGCGCAATGCCGAGCTGGCCCAGATGGTCCAGGCAGGGCAGGTGGCGGTGGTCGAGAGCCGCATGATCGACCTGACCATCGACGAATTGCTCGATGAGCTCAACCAGGCCATCGAGCGCACCGGCGCCACCCGCGTGGTGGTCGATTCGCTGTCGGAGCTGGGCCTCTACCTGGCGCCGGAAAGCCGCGACCGCCTGCGCACCGTCGTGTTCCGCATGCTCGCCTCGCTGGCCAAGCGCGGAGTCAGCGCGGTGGTGACGATGGGGCTGGACGACGAGTTCACGCGCTTCCGGATCAGCCATGCCGAAATCGCCTACCTCACCGACGCCATCATCGTGATGCGCTACGGCGAGGCGGACGGCCAGCTGCGCAAGTTCATGTCGGTGGTGAAGGTGCGCGGCTCCGGCCACAGCCACGAATTGCGCGAGTACGCGATCAACGACGAAGGTTTCGACATCCACCCCCAGCGCACCGAGTTCGAAGGCGTGCTGCACGGCTTGCCGCAAGCGCGCAGCAGCGGTTACTGAGGGCCGCCGGTGACGACGTTTCAGGGAAAAGAGCTCAGCTCACTGCAGCGTCGGTCGAACGACGGAGAGGAATCCGCCGGTGTGCTTCCGCCTGAACAGGCCCTGTCGCGCCGCATCGGCGCACTGGAGGCCGAGGTGGAGGCGCTGCGCGCCGAGGCCGCGCGCAAGCGCGAACTGGAAGCCCTGGTCGAGCAGCTGCGCGAGGCGAACGGCAACCTGGTCATGGCGGCCGTCAACGCCCAGTCTTCACGCGACGACGCCGAGGAAACCAACCGGCGCCAGAACGAATTCCTGGCCATGCTGGCCCACGAGCTGCGCAATCCCCTGGTGCCGATCAGCATGTCGGCCAGCCTGCTGGACCGCGGCGCGGGCGCCGGGCACCAGGCCCGCCTGAGCCAGGTGATCCAGCGCCAGGTAGAGCACATGGCCCGCCTGCTCGACGACCTGCTGGATGCGGCGCGCCTGAGCCTCGGGAAAATCACCCTGCACATCCAGCCGCTCGACATGAACGCCGTCATCGAGCAGGCCGTCGAGACGGTGCAGCCGCGCATCCGCGAACGCGCCCAGCAGCTCGAGCTGCGGCTGCCGCCCCAGCCGGTCGCGGTGGACGGCGATCCGGTGCGCCTGACCCAGGTGTTCACCAACCTGCTGAGCAACGCTTCCAAGTACACCCAGGATGGCGGCTGGATCCGGCTCGCCGTCGAGTGCGGCGACGAGGTCGTGGTGAGCATCGCCGACAACGGCAGCGGCATGGCCCCCGAGACCATCGTCCACGTGTTCGAGCTGTTCACCCAGGGGCCGCGCACCCTGGCGCGCTCGGAGGGCGGGCTCGGGGTCGGCCTGAACGTGGTGCGCAACCTGGTGGGCATGCACGGCGGCTCGGTGGGCGTCTCCAGTCCGGGTATCGGGGCGGGTAGCGTGTTCACGGTGCGCCTGCCGCTGTCGCGGGCATGCGCGCCGACGCAAGCGGAGGCGCCCTCCGCGCCGGCAAGCGGGGGCGGGCGGCGCATCCTGGTGATCGAGGATAACCGCGATGCCTGCGAGGTGCTGCGCATGCTGCTCGAACTCGAAGGGCACCAGGTCGACGTCGCCGCCGACGGCCACGCCGGCCTGGCGCTGGCGCTGGCCTGCAGCTACGACGCGATCGTCTGCGACATCGGCTTGCCGGGCATCGACGGCTACGAGCTGATCGCCCGGCTGCGCGCCTGCAGTACAGGCGCAGCGCCGCTGGCGGTGGCGCTGTCGGGCTACGGCCACGCCAACGACCGCGAACGGGCCATCGCGGCCGGCTTCGACCGCTACCTGGTCAAGCCGGTCGGCCCCGAAGCCCTGCTGGAAGCCCTCGGCGTCACGCGCTGAGCGGCCAGCGCCGCGCCGCCAACGCGTCTCAGGGGTGGCCGAGCTGGCGCTCGAGGCGCGCCAGCGCTTCCTCGATGCGCTCGTATCTGGTCGCGTAGGAGAAGCGCACATGGCGCGCCGGCGCGGCGAAGCCGAAATCGTCGCCCGGCACGATGGCCACGTGGGCGTCGCGCAGCAGCGCCATGCTGAAGGCCGCGCTGTCGGCGCGGTCGCGGTGCGCCACTTCCCTGATGTCCGCGTACACGTAGAAGGCGCCGTCCGGCATCACCGGCACCTGGAAGCCCAGCTCGCGCAGGCCAGGCACCAGGAAGTCGCGGCGGCGCTGGAACTCGCGCCGGCGCTCCTCGAAGATGCCCAGCGCTTGCGGGTGGAAGCAGGCCAGGGCCGCATGCTGGGCCACGGTCGGGGCGCAGATGAACAGGTTCTGGGCCAGCTTCTCGAACACCGGGACCAGTTCGTCCGGCACCACCAGCCAGCCCAGGCGCCAGCCGGTCATGTTGAAGTACTTGGAGAAGCTGTTCACGGTGATGACCTGGTCGCTGACGGCCAGTGCGCTGAGCGGCTGGTGGTCGTAGCTCAGCCCCTGGTAGATCTCGTCGACGATGGCGAAGCCACCGCGCGCCTGCACGGCGGCGAGCATGTCGCGCAGCTGCTGCGGCGTCATCGAGGTGCCGGTCGGGTTCGAGGGCGAGGCCACCAGCACGCCGCGGGTGCGCGCGTTCCAGCGCTCGGCCACATGCGCCGCGCTGAGCTGGTAGCGGTCTTCGCTGCTGGAGGGCACCAGCACCGGCGTGCCCCCGAAGCTGGACACGAAATGGCGGTTGCACGGGTAGCAAGGGTCCGGCATCAGCACTTCGTCGCCTTCGGCCACCAGGGCCGCGCAGGCCAGCAGCAGGCCGGCCGAGGCGCCGGCGGTGACGACGATGCGGCGCGGGTCGATGTCCAGACCCTGGACGGCGGCATAGTGGCCGGAAATCGCCTCGCGCAGCTCGCGCAGGCCGAGCGAGTCGGTGTACTGGGTGATGCCGCCGCGGATCGCTTCCATCGCGGCGGAGGCGACGATGTCGGGCGCGGTGAAATCGGGCTCGCCCACGCTCATGCTGATGACGTCGGCGCCGGCGCGTTTGAGCTCGCCGGCGGCCTTGACCATTTCCATGACGCGGAAGGGTTCGATGGCGTGCACGCGCCGGGCGACCTGGAGGGCGTGCGCTTGGGATGCGGGGGAGGTGGTGAAAGACATGCTGGTGGATTGCGGGTTGGCGAATCCAGCCATCTTACAAGAATGTGGGCCGGTCCGTTTGCACGGACCGGCCCGGGGTGCTGCTTACTGATGGGCGTTGTGGGCCGCCGTCAGCCTGCGCATCAGCGGCAGGGCCGCCAGCGCAACCAGGGTGCAGGCGATGGCCGCCATGCCCAGCTGGTTGAACAGGCTGGTGTAGACCGGCAGGGTCTGGACCGGATCGACCATGTCGCTCGGCACCGCCGCCAGGTTGGCCACCACGCCGCCCAGGTATTGCGAGATGCCCACGCCCACGTAGTAGGCGCCCATCATGAAGCCGCCCATGCGCGCCGGCACGTAGCGGGCGATCATGGCCAGTCCCAGGCCGCTCACCAGCAGCTCGCCCAGCGAATACAGGCCGTAGCCGGCGATCATGATCCACGACGAGGTCAGGCCGTTCACCGCGAACTGGCCGGCGACGCCGTAGGTGAAGAAGCCGGCCGCCACCACCGTGAAGCCGAGCGCGAACTTGGCCGCGATCGACAAATCCTTGCCGCTCTTGCCGGCGCGGGTGTAGATCCAGGCCAGCACCGGGCTCAGGACCATGATCCAGATCGCGTTCAGCGCCTGGAACTGGGCCGGCGACCAGGTCCACAGGTGCAGGCCGAACAGGCTGAACTCCAGGTCCACGTTACGCAGCGCGAACAGCGACAGCGAGGTCGACATCTGCTGGTAGAAAATGAAGAAGAACACGGTCTGCAGGGTCAGCACCAGCGCCGCCACCAGGCCGGCGCGCTCGCTCGGCTGGCTGGAACGGATCAGGTGGAAGAAGATGCCGAGCACCACGATGCCCGCGACATAGACGAAGGCGCGCGCCAGCGCCTGGTATTCCAGGATCACGGCGGAAGCGCCGACGGCGACCACGGCGCCGGCCAGCACGGCCATCAGCTTGCCCATGTGCAGGGGCTGGGCGTCCGGCGGCGAGCCGATGTGCTTGACGCTGTGGCGCAGCACGGTGATGGTCATCAGGCCGATCATCATGCCGACGCTGCACACGCCGAAGGCGACGTGCCAGCCGAGCTGGTTGCCGTAGGTGGCATTGACGGCATCCTTGATCCAGGGCGTGGCCAGCATCGAGATGGTCGAGCCGACGTTCACCGCCATGTAATAGATGGTGAAGGCGCTGTCGATCTTG
>CBIHLT010000037.1:0-29027 GCA_966210615.1 uncultured Massilia sp. | reverse complement strand
TCGATGCTCAAGAACCGCCCCGCCACCGGATCATAGTACCGCTGCTGCATATACGTCAGCCCGGTATCGGCATCATTCACATGTCCCGTGAACCCGATGGTCGGCGCCGCGCCGGAAGCCACATAGCCATACGGCTCATACCGCGTCGTGCTGATGAGCTGCCCGGACGCATTGGTGCGCGCCACCGGGCTGCCAAGCCCGTCGGTGTGAATATAGGTCACGCCGCTGGCCGCCGGCGCCACCGTGGTCATGGTTTCGGCATACTGCTTCGAGCCGCCGGAACCGCTGGCGGTCCAGGTACAGGTCGAGGGATAGCCGACCCAGGAAGCGCTCGCGGTGCCCGAGGCGCTGCCGTTCACCGGCAGGCTTTCGTTCCCGGTGAAGCCCGTGCCGCTCGCCGTACACACCCGCGTCAGCGAGGTCGCGTTGGTCGTGCTCCAGGTGAGCGTGAACGACTGCCCCGCGGTCATCGTCGACGGCGTCCGCTGCACGCTGACGGTGGGGGCAGGAGAGGCCGCGGCCGACGTGGTCAGGGTGCGGCTGAAGGTCGTCGTGCCCCCTGCGCCGGTCGCGGTCCAGGTGCAGGTCGAGGGATAGTTGACCCAGCCGGATTGCGCCACTTGCGAGCGCGAGCCGTTGACGGCCAGCGACTCATTGACGTTGTACCCCGTGCCGGCGGCGGTGCAGACGTGCTTCAGCGACGTCGCGTTGGTCGTGCTCCAGGAGGTGGTGAACGACTGGCCTGCGGTGAGGCTGGTCGCTCCGGTCACCGAAATCGTCGGCTTTGGCGTCGCCGCTCCGACCGAGATCGCATTGCTCGAGGTGCCGCCAAACCACTGGACGTATTCTTCGAGCATCTTCCACTGCATGCTGTAGCTGCCGGGCGCCGGCGCCGTCACGCGGAACGCGAACTGATACTGCTGCCCCGGCAAGACGTTGACGGGAAGGTCGACACGGCCGAATCCCCAGGTGGAGTTATCGGTCGGGTTCTGGGAACCGAGCCGGTACACCCCCGGTTTCCAGGTGGTCGTGCCCGTGTTCTTCACGGTCACGGAAACGTCGTAGCCCTGGCCGGTCACCATGTTCGAGGGCGCGCTGGAGCTGATGATTTGCGCGTTGTTGACCGGTGCGGGGGCGGTCACCGTGACGGTCACCGGGGATGTGGTGCCGAACCATTCCCGATACTCTTCGAGCATCCCGAAATGGAAGGTATAGCTGCCCGGTGTGGACGGCGCGGTCACCTGGAAACTGAAGGTTTTCAGGTCCCAGTAGTTGACCGGCGTCGTGCCGACGGAAATGCGGGCGATTCCCCAGGTCTGATTGTTCTGCGGGCTGAGCGAGCCGAGGTTGTAGTTGTCGTACGAGGTCCACACGGTCGAGCCGGTATTCCTCATGGTGACGGAGACGTTGTAGGTGCTGCCCGCCACCATGCTGGTAGGCACCGACTGGCTGTAGAGCGCCGCGCCGTTGACTTCTCCCTCCGGTGGCGGTGGAAGCGCGGTGGGCGCGGCGATGTCGTAGCTGCCGCCGGGTTTGGTCTGTGCGACCGCGGATGCGCCTGAAAGCAGCAAGGTCAGGAACACGAGCGCCGCGAGGCATAGCTGCAGCAGCCTGGATGAAAGGTTCATGGATGTCTTCGGGGACAACGGATGGCAAACGGGGGACATCAGTTCACCTCCGCGATCAGGTGGTTGTTCAGGTAGATGTATTTGGTGCCGGTGGCGCCGGTGCGCACGGCGTACATCAGCCGGCCATCGTTGCTGTACACCTGCACCTTGTTGACGTTGTCGGTGCCGACGCTACTCGTCCTCCGGCCATGGCCGTCGTAGAGATAGGTGGCGCGGCCGTCCGCCTGCGTCATGCGGTTGGCCAGGTCGAAGCGGTAGAGTTGCGCGCCGCGCTTGGTGACGTTCCCCTGCACGTCGTAACCGTAGGCGAAGTTGAATGCCGCCGGGCCGTTCGAAATGCTGTCCAGGCGGTTGGTCGTCGGGTTGATCGTGTGCAGGGTGCTGCGTGCGTTCTGGCCGCCCGAGATCGAGGTGCCGGTCAGGTTGTCGATCGCATCGTAGGTGTAGACGGCCGTCCCCCACAGCGAGGGCGCGGAGACGCTGGTCAGCCGGTCCAGCCCGTCGTAGCCCATTTGGCGGGTCGCCAGGCCGCTCAGCAGGTCGGTAATGCCGTCGACGTTGCCGTTGCGGTCGTAGGTATACGACTCGTTCAGGACGCCTGCATCCGTCGATTGCAGCGGCAGGCCGCGGGCGTTCTGGCTGAGCGTCCGGCGGATGCCGTTGCCGTACACGAAGCCGGCGACCGCGCCGTTCGGGTGATAGGTGATCTGGGAAGCGTAGCTGCCCACCTGGCGCGCTTCGCCGAGCGCGTTCGGGTTGTAGGTCACAGTCAGATTGGTGACGGGGTAGCGCACTTGCGCCAGCGAGCCGTTGGCATCGTAGCCGCGGTCGATGTTGTAGGTGCTGCCGCCGTACACCAGGCTCTCGCGCTCCATCAGGCGGCGCTTGTTGTAGGTGTAGGTCCACTGCGTGCCGCCCGAGACCACCGTCGAGGGCAGGCTGTCCGGCGTGTAGGTGCGGGAGATCCCGGCGCTGCCGTCCCCGAAGCTCGTCGAGGTCAGGCGGTTGCGCGTGTCGTAGCCGAAGCTGGTTTTCCTGGCGGTGGATGCCGATGCGGTGCTGGTGTCGCACGAGGTGGGCGAGGTCAGGGTCAAGCCGGTTGCACGCCAGAGGACATTGTTGGCCGCGTCATACTCCTGCACCGTCGCGCCGGTTTCCGGTTCGATCGTCTTGCACAGCAGCTCCGCCGCGTTGTACACGTAGCGGCGGGTGACGCTCTTGCCGGCGCCGCTGCGCGTGATGGTGGTCGGTTTGCGGAACACATCGCGTGCGATGGCGACGTTCACGCCTTCAGGCAGTGCGATATTGCTGATCGAAGCGGCGCTCGGCTCGTCGAAATCCTGGTAGCGGTAATAGGTCGTGTTCCCACGGGCGTCCGTATGCGCCGTTTCGAAGCCGCTGTTGTAGAAATACGAGGACACCAGGGAGCCCAGTTCGCTCGTGCTGGTGGTGGTGGTCGGACGGCCGAGCGCATCGTACTCGTTGGTCTGGCCGCCGCCCAGTTCGGCGTAGCTGCGTTTCGGGTAGGACGTAAATGACGGCCGCGAACTCGAATCGTAGGTCTGCCTGGTGATGCGCATGGTGGCGGCCGGATCGGCGATATCCGAGCGCTCGGTGTACACGGGGCGCAGCAAGGCATCGTAATAGGTCGTCGTCAGCGCATTGCCCACCTTGACCTGCTGGCGCCAGTGCCCGGCCGCCAGGTCCTGGTGAGCGGAGCCCGACTGCCAGAACGACACCGTCGCCGGCGTCCAGGCCACCGTATCGGCCGTGGGGTAGGTGACGGACGCCAGCCGTCCCATCACGTCGTAGCCGAAGCTCGTGGTGAAACCGGCTTCGTTGGTCAGCGACGTGATCTTGCCGATGTTGTTGACCACCGCGCTTTCGGAGGACGCGTCATGGTAGCGGATGTTCTGCGGGATGCCGCGCTTGTAGCTGGAATAGGTCGTGGCCTGGTTCTTCCCGTCCGTGACCGTTTGCAGCGTACCGTCCGCGTAATAGGTCATGGAACGCTGCAGCTTGCCGAATTCACTGACGCTGGTGAGCGTGGCCGTGGCGCTGTTGTAGACGTTCTGCACCATGAGCTTGCCGGTGCCGGCATCGGTGACTTGCCTGACCTGGCCGATCACCCATTTGGCGAGGTTGTCCTCATAGGTCGTCGACTCGGTCCGCGCGTAGCCCAGGGTGCTGCTGCGCGTTACGTTCGTGGGGCGTGCCAGGGTGTCGAAGGCGTTGGCGCGCCATACGAAGTCGACATTCTGCTGCGTGGTCGTGCGCACTTCTTCCGGACGGTTCCTCAGGTCGGTGCCGCCGTCGCCCAGCATCTCGTCGCTGGTGCCGTCCTGCACAGGGTAAGGACCCGCGCCCACATCGCGGTACTTGATGCTGACCGAACGCAGCGCGCTGCTTCCATTCCAGCCGCTGTCGATCCGTTCCAGCTTGCCTTCGCTGACGAAGTAGCGGTTGCCGTAGGTGTAGCGGGTCACCGTTCCTTCGGGGTCCGTGACATCGACCGTCTTGGTGGTGACGCAACCGTTACATGGCGAGAAGCTTCCGTTGGGAGCGCCATAGTTGTAGTTCCAGGTCAGGCCCGAGAGCCCGGGGCCGCTGATCGTCTTGCTCGTCAGCGAATTCGTGAAGTAGAAGATGGGGACCAGGTAGCGCTTGTCGATGCAGCTTTCCTGGACGTCGCTGCGGCCATGTTCGGTGGGCTTCAGCGTGAACGTTCCGGTTGCGCCGGACGGATGCTGCATCGAACCCGTCAGCGTCGTCGGGAACGGAAGAGGATGGATGCTGCAATAGTCGGAGCCATCGTTCTGGTACTGGACGTCGGCGATCAGGGGGGTGATGCTGCCCAGTTCCCAGCGCGTTCCGTCGGGCTGCTGGACCCGGACCAGGTCCTTGAAGCCATCGGGGTTGTACTCGTAGTTCCAGGTGCGGCTTCCGTCGCTGACCGACTTGATGCGGCTGGTGTCGCCGTTCGCGTCGGTGACGTAGGCGATGGTCAGCACCCGGCCGTCGCTCGATGCGATCTGCTTCAGGTTGGCGGGACGGGCGGGGTCGTAGGTGTAGGTGACGGTATTGCCGAAGCGGTCGATCACCTTGGTCGGCAGGATCCGGACTTCGGTCATCGGCAGGGTGGCGGTGATCACGCCCATCGGCGTCAGCTCCCCGCCGGAAGCGCTGGCGGTGGACTCGCTCTCTGTCTTCGAGAATTCAGCGCTGCCGCTTGCGAGCGGCGAGGGCGCATCGCTGGCCTTGACCAGGGTGCGGGCCTGGTAGGTGACCATCCAGTCGAACTTGTAGCGTGTCCCGTCCGGAGAGACGGCGACGAAGCCCTGGCCCAGCGACTTGTCGGCACTCGCGTCATTGGCCAGTGAAGGAAGGCAGCCGACCGCCCATTTGCCGCTGGTGACGACCGGGAAGGACGAAACGCTCACACCGTCGATGCTGAAGGCGCCGGGCGTGGTGGGGTTGTCCAGTGCGCGCCTGAGCAGCTGCTGGTCGCCATGTCCCGGCACATACATGAAATTCCCTTGCCAGAACTCGGACGGGGTCCAGATCGAGGACCCGTTCAGGCCGCGTGTCTCGGGAGGAGCGCCGAAGTTCGAGCAGCGGGCGCCGCTGCCGTCGGAGCTCTTCCAGCCTTCGAGGCTCAGGCTGCCTTTGGCGAATACCCCGTGCATGTAGGGCAGGTCGATGTCCCAGCGCGAGAACGGGTGATCCTCGAACAGGTGGCGTCCTGCGAGCAGCCTGCGTCCGAGGGCGACGGGCAGACTGTTATTGCCCGGCAGGCTGACGTCGGTCTGGACGAACTCCAGGCCGCCGGTGTACATGTTGACCTTGTCGCCGAACAGGTCGCTGCCGATCGCGGCCACCGCGCCCGGCGCCTTGATCAGCTTGTATTGCTCCTTGAAGCTGGTCGTGCTCTGGGCCGATGCGCCGGTCGACCACAGCATCAGCGATAGTGCGATTGGAGTGAGGGCGAGTGTTCGTGGAACCCGATCCGCGCCTGTGGGCGCGGGTAACTGTAGCGGAAGCGGCATGCTGTGTCCTGTAGAGGTGACGACTCTGACGCGCCTGGCATGAAGTACAGCGTTCCCACCGATCTGCCGGCGAACCAAAAGACGATCTGTTGATCGAGTTGAAGCAGCGGGCCAGAATACATATGTTTCATTTGTGAAATCTCTCCGAAAATAACTTGTCGCAAATCAATGCGCCGTGCTTAATTTGCGCTCCCGGGCACAGCCTCGGTTTCCCGTCTGGACCCTGCCGTCACTACAGCTCCGCTGTAAGCCTGTAGCTCGCGGAACCATGTAAAAATTTCTAATCATCGTGTAGGAATTGAACTACACTGGAGGTTCGTGTTAGCGCTACCTATGGCGCTCCTCCTAGGAGAGTCAAGCAGTTGCACCAAGGGGGATTCACCTCGGGCAGAAAGGGTCATTGATGGCTGGAAAATGACCTGTAGCTGCCCGGAAAATGTGGCGAAAACAGCATGTTAGGATCGGGGCTACTCCGCGAGCGCATCGATTTGCCATGCCCGTTCGCGCCGGACCGTGACCGACAATTTATTGATTGCCATGCATAGTAAAGACCTCAAAAAGCCGGACGGACGCAATCTCACTCTCTACAGCAACCAGCCGATCCCGGAAGGGCTCACGGCGCCCAGTCCCTTTCCCGATCCCCAGCATGCCAATCCGCACCTGCGCTGGCATCCGCTGCGCGGCGAATGGGTGACCTACGCGGCTTTCCGCCAGAACCGTACTTACCAGCCGCCGCCGCAGTACAACCCGCTGGCGCCGACCAGGGACCCCGAGCACCCGACCGAGATGCCGGCCGGCGACTACGAGATCGCCGTGTTCGACAACCGTTTCCCCTCGCTGGCGCTGGAATCGCATGACCCGCCGACCCTGACGGTGCCGACCGCGCCCGCCAACGGCCATTGCGAGGTGGTGGTGTTCACCCAGAGCCCGGACGCGGGCCTTGCCCATCTGCCGCTGTCGCGCATTGCGCTGCTGCTGCAGGTGTGGGGCGACCGCACGGTGCGCATCGGCAGCCATCCGCACATCCATTACGTGCTGCCTTTCGAGAACCGCGGCGCGGAAGTCGGCGTGACCTTGCACCACCCGCACGGCCAGATTTATTCCTACCCCTTCGTGCCGGCGGTGCCGGCACGCATGCTGGCCCAGGAGCGCGAGTATTTCCTGCAGCACGGCACCAGCCTGCTGTGCGACATGGCGCGCGACGAGGCCGCCGACGGCAAGCGCGTCCTGTACCAGGACGACCATGCGATCGCCTTCGTGCCGGCCTGCGCCCGCTACCCTTACGAGGTGTGGGTGATGCCGACCGCGCCGTGCAAGGATTTCGCGGCCCTGACCCCGCCCCAGCGCGAGAGCCTGGCGCGCGCGCTCAAGACCGTGCTGCTCAAGTTCGAGAACCTGTGGAACCGTCCTTTCCCCTACCTGATGGCCTGGTACCAGGCGCCGACGGACGGGGCGGAACATCCGGAAACCCAGCTGCATTGCCAGTTCTATCCGCCCTACCGTACCCGCGACCGCCTCAAGTACCTGGCCGGCACCGAGCTGGCGGCCGGCATGTTCGCCATGGACGTGCTGCCCGAAACCACCGCTTATGAGCTGCAGCAGGTGGAGGTAAACCTGGAGGAGCCCGCATGAGCGGCGGCCTCGATGTGCGCAGCGCCGAGGTCAGCGACAAGCTCGCCTTGCTGCGCGCCGCGCTCCAGCAGGCGGGCGCGGGGGCGATCCGCTTGCGCGGCATGGACTGGTTCGCCTGGGTCACGGCCGGCGGATCGAGCGCGGTGCTGCATGCCGCCGAAACCGGCGTGGCCGAGGTGCTGGTGACGCCGGAGGAAGCCTGCGTGCTCACCGACGAGATCGAAGCCGAGCGCCTGCGCAACGAAGAAGTCCCGCCGGGCTTCACCTTTCACATCGAACCATGGGCCGAGCCCGAGCTGCGCGCCCGCTTCGTGACCAATGCCGCGGCCGGGCGCGCCGTGCTGTCGGACCGTCCCAACAATCTCAACGGCGCCCCGGAGCAGCCGCTGCCCCTTGGCTTGCGCCAGCTCCGCATGGTGCTGGGGCCGGCGGAGCAGGAGCGCTACCGCGCCCTGGGCCGCGAGGCCTCCGAGGCGATGAGCGAAGTGCTGCGCCGCGCGCGCCCGGAATGGACCGAATACGAACTGGCCGGGGCCGGCGCCGACGCCTTGTGGCGGCGCGGCATCCACCCGGCGCTGGTGCTGGCGGCCGGCGAGCGGCGCCTGCCGCTGTACCGCCATCCGACTCCGTCGCAGGAATGCATCGGCCGGCGCGCCATGCTGGTGTTCTGCGCGCGCCGCCACGGCCTGTACGCGAACCTGACCCGCTGCGTCAGTTTCGGGCCGGCGCCCGACGGGCAGCGCGCACTGATGGACGTGGAGGCCACCGGCCTGGCGGCCGTGGTGCCGGGCAAGTCGCTGTCGGCGGTGTACCACGCGCTGGCCCAGGCCTATCGCCATGCCGACCGCGAGAGCGCCATCCGCGAGCACCACCAGGGCGGCATCACCGGCTATCTGGCGCGCGAGATCGTCGCCACCGCGAGCACCGCCACCCAGCTGGAGCAGGGCATGGCGTTCGCGTTCAACCCCAGCTTCGAGGGACTCAAGATCGAAGACACCTTCCTGCTCGGCCCGCAGGGGCTCGAGAATCTCACGTTCGACCCGGCCTGGCCGGCGCTGGACGTACATGGCCGCAAGCGGCCGCTTTGGCTGGAGGCGCAATAACCATGCTGACTACCGACACCTTCTTTGGCGGCGCGCCCGAGGTGAACGCCTCGGCTCCCGGACGTGTGAACCTGCTGGGCGAACACACCGACTACAACGACGGCTACATGCTGCCGGCCGCCACGCCGCAGCGCACGCTGGTGGCGATGAGCCGCAGCGGCGACGACCATTTCCACTTCTATTCGCCGACCATGGACGCCACCGTCACCTTCGCGCGCGACGGCAGTGCGCCGCAGGGCTACGGCAGCTATATCGAGGGCTGCATCCGCCTGGTGCAGGCGACCGGCATCGAGGTGCCGCCGCTGCGCGTCTATGTCGAGACCAACCTGCCGGTCGGCTCAGGCCTGTCGTCCTCGGCGGCGCTGGAAGTGGCGACCCTGCGCGCGATGCGCGCGCTGCTGGGCTTCGAGCTCGACGACGTCAGGCTGGCCCAGATCGCGCAGCGCGCCGAGATCGAATACGCGCACGTGAATTGCGGGATCATGGACCAGATGGCGTCCAGCCTGGCAGACCAGGAGACCATGCTGTTCATCGACGCGCGCACGCTCGAGCACCGCCTGGTGCCGCTGCCGGCGGATGCCGAAGTGATCGTGATCGACTCGGGCGTGGCGCGCAAGCTGGCCGCCAGCAAATACAACGAGCGCCGCGCCGAATGCGAGGAGGCGGCGCGCAAGCTGGGCGTGCAGGCGCTGCGCGACGTGGCCGACCCGCAATCGGTGGAGAGCCTGCCGTCGCCGCTGCGCGAGCGGGCGCGCCACGTGGTGCAGGAAAACCTGCGCGTGCTGGAAGCGGCCGGCGGCGTGAGCGCCGAACGCTTCGGCGAACTGATGAACGCGTCGCACTTCAGCCTGCGCGACGACTACGAGGTATCGATTCCCGAGCTCGACGAGCTGTGCGCGGCCTTGCGCGCGGCGCCGGGGGTGCTCGGGGCGCGCCTGACCGGCGCCGGCTTCGGCGGCGCCTGCGTGGCCCTGTGCCGGGCCGGCCACGCGCAAGAAGCCGCCGCCATCGCGCTGGCGGCCTACAACAAGCATGGACGACAGGGCCGGATCCTGATTCCGGTTCCGACTGACAGAAAGGACAACAATGAATCAGTTTGAATACCCCCGTCCCCAGCTGGTGCGCGACCAGTGGCTGAACCTGAACGGCAAGTGGCGCTTTGCCTTCGACGATGAAGGCCGCTACAGCATGCCCGACGGCGTCGCCGAATGGACCCATGAGATCACCGTGCCGTTTGCGGTGGAAACCGAAATGAGCGGCATCCAGGACACCGGCTTCCACCGGGTCTGCTGGTACGAGCGCGACTTCGAGATGATGCCCGGCGACGGCCGCACTATCCTGCATTTCGGCGCGGTCGACTACGCGGCGCGGGTGTGGGTCAACGGCCAGCTGGTGGCCGAGCACGAGGGCGGCCACACGCCCTTCGCGGCCGACATCACCGGCGCCATGAAGGCCGACGGCAAGCAGACCGTGACCGTGTGGGTCGAGGACGACCCGGCCGACCTGGCCAAGCCGCGCGGCAAGCAGGACTGGCTGCTGGAGCCGCACTCGATCTGGTATCCGCGCACCACCGGCATCTGGCAGACCGTGTGGGTGGAGCAGGTGGCCCCGACCTACATCGCCTCGCTGCGCTGGACCCCGATCTTCGAGACCTACGAGATCGGCTGCGAAGTGTTCGCCGCCGGCGACATCCAGCAGGAGCTGTTTGTCGAGGTCAAGATCTGGCACGGCGAGCAACTGCTGGCGGACGATTACTACAAACTGCTGGCCGGCGAAGCGAACCGCAAGATCGCCCTGTCCGACCCCGGCATCGACGACTCGCGCAACGAGATCCTGTGGAGCCCGGAGCGTCCGACCCTGCTGGACGCCGAGGTGACCCTGCGCTGCGGCGACGTGGTGCTGGACCGCATCCGTTCGTACACGGCGCTGCGCTCGGTGTCGATCAACCGCGACCGCTTCATGCTCAATGGCCGTCCCTACCAGCTGCGCCTGGTGCTCGACCAGGGCTACTGGCCCGAATCCTTCATGACCGCGCCGTCCGACCAGCACCTCAAGCGCGACGTCGAACTGGTCAAGCTGATGGGCTTCAACGGCGTGCGCAAGCACCAGAAGATCGAAGACCCGCGCTTCCTGTACTGGGCCGACCGCCTGGGCCTGCTGGTGTGGGAAGAGATGCCGTCGGCCTACCGCTTCAGCTCGCGGGCCATCACGCGCATGGTGCGCGAATGGACCGAGGCGATCCAGCGCGACTACAGCCACCCCTGCATCATCGTGTGGGTGGCCTTCAACGAGTCCTGGGGCGTGCCCAACCTGACCCTGACCCAGGCGCACCGGAATGCGGTCGAGGCCTTGTACCACCTGACGCGCACGCTCGACTCGACGCGCCCGGTGATCGGTAACGACGGCTGGGAGGCCTCGGCCACCGACATCCTCGGCATCCACGACTACGACGCCGATCCGGAGAAGCTGCAGGCGCGCTATGCGGTCACCGATCCGGTGCGGACCCTGTTCGATCAACGGCGTCCGGGCGGCCGCATCCTGACCCTGGACGGCTTCCCGCACCGCGGCCAGCCGATCGTGCTCACCGAGTTTGGCGGCATCGCCTACGATCCGAAGCAGGATCCGGAAGCGGACAAGACCACCTGGGGCTATACCCGCGCGCATACGGCGGAGAGCTTCCTGGTCTCGTACCGGCACCTGCTGCAGGTGGTGAACGAAACCTTCATGTTCAGCGGCTTCTGCTACACGCAATTCACCGATACTTTCCAGGAGGCGAACGGCCTGCTGAATGCCGACCGCACGCCCAAGCTGCCGCTGGAGGTGATCAGCGCAGCCACGCGCAACGTGAGCATGCAACGCAGGGAGCCCGAACCGACGGGCGATCCGGCCATGCCGGAGGGCATGCATCAGCATCCCTGAGTGACCGGCGTCTACACGGCCCCGCCCGCTGCACCGATGTGCAGCGGGCGGGGCTTCTTATTTGAAAGTGGGCCGTCGCGAAGGAAGGCCGGTGCCGATGATCGCCAATGCGGCAACGCATCGCCAATGCCTCAGCGCGCCTGGCGCGGATGCAAAACGCGGCAGCACGCCTCGTCGACGAGGCGTGGTTGCGTTATTTTCGGCGCGCCGGGCGCGCCGGGCGTCAGCGGTGGATAACGCCGCTTTCCACGTGCACCCGGTCTCCGCTGCGGAAGTCGGGGATCGCATCCTGGGTGACGACCTGGGTGCTGCCGTCGTCCATGCGCAGGGTGATGCGGTAGGCTTCGCCGGCGCCTGAGCTGCCGGTTGTGCCTGCCGTGCTGCTGCCCACCGCGCCGGTGGCGGCGGCGGACTTCGGTACCGGCTCGATGGCCAGGACGGTGCTGTTCGGCATGCTGGCAGCGCTTTCCTGGGGCTGGGCGCCGGCCGTGCTGGCCGTGCCGCTGCCCATGGCGCCGCTGGTGCCGGAGCTGCCGCTGGTCCCCATGGCGCCGCTGCTGGTCGAGCTGCCCAGGGTGCTGCCGCCTGTTTCGCCGGCATCGTCGGTGCTGCGCATGCCCTTGCAGCCGGACAAGGCCAGCGCGACCGCCAGCAAGCCCGCCAGGACCACGCTCTGTTGTTTTCGCTTCATGATCAGACTCCTCGTGTTATCGGTTCAGTGGGTGTGCGTGACGATGCAGCGCGCCACGCTGTTAAGAGGCACGAACACTGCTGGCGTTCCAGCTCACTCGGATTGAATTCAGATTAGATCAAGAAGACGGTAAATGCACGGAACTCCGTCCGCGCAAATTGATCATTGCTGGCGGGCAGGGAGGGCTTTCGGAACCCACAGGGCGAGGATGGTGGAGATGATGGAGGCGGCGCTCACGTCGACCAGCCAGTCGCGGATGTCGCCCGAGCGGTAGGACAGGAAGCTCTGCACGAACTCGTCGCAGGCGCCCATCAGCGCAACCGCCAGCACGGCCTTGAGGGCGCGCACGGCGGCATTGCCGGTGCTGGCGAAGAACCACAGGCTGGCCAGGAAGGCATAGGTCAGGCCATGCAGCACCAGGCCCGATGCATATTCGCCCACCTCGGCGCGGGCGCCGGGGATCGAGCCCGCGATCAGGACAGCCGCGAACAGGGCCAGCGCAACCGCACGCAGGGTAAGGCGGTATTTTGGATCACTCAGGAGCGAGAGCAAGGCGGGCATGGCAGGCAGGACTGGGAAAAGCCCAACGATACCATGCCGCATGGGCCCTTGCCCACACGCTCCTTCGGCTCAGATAGTCAAAGCGGGGGTGCCGTTGGCGTAGTGGGCGTCGAAACAGGATTCGCAGTCGGCGCAAAACAGATGGGCGATACGCACGCTGGCCTGGCGCAGCACGAGTTTGAGATGGGTATGCCGGCACTTCGGGCAGACTTCGCGCACGTTGCCGAAGGTCAGGAGATTGAGTGGCACATTGTCGCCGTCGAGTTGATCGACCACGATATGCGGATTCAGTTCGCTGAGGATAAGGTCGCCGGCCTGGTGATGGCGCCGGCTGGGCACGGAGTCGTTACCGGGCGAATGCGATGCGGGTTGAGGTACACGTAAACTCATAGGACAAGCTCCCCTTTATCGTTTCGTCGACCGCAGCTCCTGCTTTCTACGGATGAGAAAATCGGGAGTGCGAGCTTCATGATAGCCAAATCCGGGGCGGCTTCAAGCTCTACCGCAACTTTTTTTCCGCATGTTTCTCATCGGCAGAAAAAAATGCCCATCAGTAAGTGATGGGCACAACCCAAGATCGGGCCAAGAGACGCAAAATCCGGTTGGTGTGCTGCGCCCCCGGCGCACCACACCTGCTGCAACCACGCATATCGGTTACGTGTATTGCAGGTGGGTTCAGTATAGGGATGGTTTGTGACGAAGGCGTGACAGATATCAAACGGGCGCAGGGAGAGGGAACTTCGCGCAGACGTAACGGTCGAGTTTCCCCAAGGCGGAAGTGATCATTGAGCGCGATGGATTTCCTCCGCAAGGCGAGGATTGCGGAGAAGCTCCGTGCCCCGGCTGTCTCGTGACCTGAAGCATCCACCCGGCGGAGACTCCCCGCCGAACGGGGCCGCTCTACTCAGCAGGCATTCTGCGATAGCGGAGAAGCAGGGCGCTGCCATGAACGATGAAGGCTTCAGCGCTTGCAGCTTCTGCAACTCAGCTTTCGGGGTCGTAGAAGAACTCGCGAAGTTCCTGGGGGCAGCGGCAGGCTGCGGCGAGCTTGGCCGCCCATTGAACGGCAACTTCCCTGGACGGGAGCTCGAGCACGCAAAAGCCCCCGTCGAACTCCCTCGTCTGACGGTATGTCTCGTTTGTGCAGCTCCCATCCGCCGCAACCATCGCTGGAGCGACATCGCTGTTGATTCCGCCGCCGAACACGTAGACTCCGGCAGCCTTTGCCTCCCGGATCACCGTATGCGACGCTTCACTTACAGCAGCCATGTCCTCGGCAGGGACGTCCATTGCGCTCGCAGGAAAAGAGATCAGAAACTTTGTCATGTCGTTGCTCGAAAGTAGGACCTCGCCAGGTATTCAGGAACATGAAGTCCATGTTGCAGGCGCGCGGCGATCAGCCTTCTTGGCATGACCGGGCCACGCACGATGCGTTCGACAGCCACCGTCCACCGTGTCCAGCTCGGCATGCAGACACCATCCGCCGGACAGGTTGTCACGCCTTCAATGAACGTCTCGTTCAGAGCACGGCCGGTCAACGCGGACTCCTCGGCATGTAACCGGGCCATGGGGACGACGATAACTACCAGCTAACGCACATAGTTGACCATTGAGTCTTCGGTATCGGGTACGCGGCAGTATCTACATTGATAGTGGGCACACCTATGTCGACCGTCCGCTGCTGGCAATTCTCGTCGGTTGGCAGGTTCACTATAAGAGCCTTATTGCTCTAAAAGCAAGTCGAGATTTGTCCGGCGAGCTGAACCGCTTCCATGGTGGCGCGGCCGAACGTGGGCAGAAGGGACGGGAGGAGTCCGGACAAAAAAAAGCCCGCATTGCGCGGGCTTGAAGACTATTTTCTTGGAGGAGAATAGTGGAGACAGGTGCATTATGCTGCGCCGCCGAATATCAGTCCAATTGACAATACGGATACCAGACATTCGATTCGGAAATATCTTATAAGCACCCGGCTTTTCCTACTCGCGCACGGGCACCGTGTAGTTGAGGGCCATGCGCCCGCCGTCGGCGTACAGGGTTTGCCCCGTCATGTAGGACGCATCGTCGCTGGCCAGGAAAGCGCAGATGGACGCGATTTCCTCCGGCTCGCCGCAGCGGCCGAGCGGCGTGCGCGACAGGATGGTGCGGCGCGCTTCCGGGCTCCCGAGCACGGCCTGCTTGGCCAGCTCGGTCAGGATGGTGCCCGGGCCGATGGCGTTCACGCGGATGCCGTGCTGGGCCAGGCTGATCGAGGCCACGCGGGTCAGCTGGTTGACGCCGCCCTTGGACACGACATACGGCACCTGGTTCGGAATCGTCAGTTCGGCGTTGACGCTGGACATGTTGATGATGCAGCCTCCTTCGCCGCGCTTGACCATGTCGCGCGCCACGGCCTGGCTGCACAGGAACATGGATTTCAGGTTGATGCGCAGCACGCGGTCGAAGTCTTCTTCCTGCAGGTCGAGGAAATCGGCCGCGTGGGTGACGCCGGCGTTGTTGACCAGGATGTCGACGCGCCCAAAAGCGTCCAGCGTGGCCCGCACCATGGCGTCGACTTCGGCTTTCTGGCTGACGTCGGCGCGGTAGAAGCGCGCCTGTTCGCCCAGTTGCGCGGCGGCCTCCGCGCCTTCGGGACGCAGGTCCACGAGCATGACGCGCGCGCCTTCCTGCACCAGGCGCCGGGCGCAGGCCAGGCCGATGCCCTGGCTGGCCCCGGTGACGATGGCGATCTTCTGTTGGAGTTTCATGGCGGCCTTTCGCAGTGTCGGAAAGCCGCCATTTTACCTACATGACCACTACAACATCAGCGGTTTGTCTGGCAGTTCGTTGGGACGCGCGCCCTCGGCCGGGAAATGCTGGCGCAGCAAGGCGTTGACCTGGCCGATGGCGGCCAGGCTGGCATCGTGGAACCTGCCCTGCTTGAAGCCGTCCGTCATCGTGCGGCACACCGCCTGCCAGGTGGCGCTGTCGATCTTGCGGTCGATGCCGCGGTCGGCCACGATGTCGACCTTGTGCTCGGCCAGGTTCACGTAGATCAGGACGCCGCAGTTGTCCTCGGTGTCCCAGACGCCGCAATCCGCGAACAGGGCAATGGCGCGCTGGCGGTTGGTGACGCCGTCCCAGGCGCAATCGAAGGGCAGGGCGCGTTCCACCACCAGGCGCACCTCGCCGCGGTGGGTCTGCTCGCCGGCCGTGATGGCTTCGGCGATCGCCTGCAGGGTAGCGTCGGGAAAGGCGCGCTTGGCCTCGGCCTTGCTGCTGGTGAGGTGGCGCCATGCCCGGCTCAGTTTTTCTCCAAAGCTCATTACCAATCTCCCGAAGCGCCGCCGCCGTCGAAACTGCCCCCGCCGCCGGAAAATCCGCCGCCTCCGAATCCGCCGCCGCCGCCGCCAAATCCGCCGCCTCCGCCGCGATTCATGCTGCCGATGATATTGCCGAGGATGAAGCCGGTGGTGGCGTTGCCCAGGCCGCTATGGCCCCAGCCGGGGCCGATGCGCGAACGGCGGCGCGGCCGGAACATCGAGCGCAGCAAGGTGAAGCCGATCACGATCGCCAGGATGCCAAACAGCGAAAAGCCGCCGCCGTCGTCCGCCGCCTGGCGCTGCGGCAGTTGTTGCTGTTGCTGCGGCGCCGGGAAGGCCTCCTGGTTGAGCAGGGTGGCGATCGCGCCCACACCCGCCACCAAGCCTTCATAAAAATGGTTCTGGCGGAAGTGCGGGGCGATCACGTCCTGCAGGATGCGTTTCGACTGGGCGTCGGTGAGCACGCCCTGCACGCCGCGGCCCGCTTCGATGCGCAGGCGGCGCAGCGCGCTCGGATTGTCGCGCGCCACCAGCAGCAGTACGCCGTCGTCCACGCCCTTGCGGCCCAGCTTCCAGGCGTCGGCGACGCGGATGCCGAACTGCTCGATGGCCTCGGGCTCGGTGGATTTGACCAGCAGGACCGCGATCTGGCTCCCGGTCTTGGCTTCGTAGTCGGCCAGCACGGTTTCCAGGCGCTGGCGCTGGTCGGCCTGCAGCATGCCGGCCTGGTCGATGACGCGCCCGGTGAGCGGCGGCACTTCCTTGAGCTGCGCGAAGGCCGGGCTGGCCAGGCTCAGCGCAAGAACCAGCGCCCACAGGGTACGCAGCAGGTTTCGCATCTTATTTGCCGAAGTCGACGGTCGGTGCGGTCGAGATCGCTTTTTCGTTCTCGACGGTGAACGAAGGCTTGGTCTCGTAGCCGAACACCATGGCGGTCAGGTTGTTCGGGAACTTGCGCACGGTGACGTTGTAGTCCTGGACCGCCGCGATGTAGCGCTGGCGCGCCACGGTGATGCGGTTCTCGGTGCCTTCCAGCTGCGACTGCAGGTCGCGGAAGCTGGTGTCGGCCTTCAGGTCCGGATACTTCTCGGACACCGCCATCAGGCGCGACAGGGCGCCGGACAGCTCGCCCTGCACCTGCTGGAATTTCTGGAAGGCTTCCGGATTGTTCAGCACCTCGGGCGTGATCTGGAAGCTGGTGGCGGCGGCGCGGGCGCGGGTCACGGCTTCGAGGGTTTCGCGCTCGTGCGAGGCATAGCCCTTGACGGTGTTGACCAGGTTCGGGATCAGGTCGGCGCGGCGCTGGTACTGGTTGACCACTTCGCCCCATGCCGCCTTGGTGGCTTCGTCCTTGGTCTGGAACTCGTTGTAGCCGCAGCCGGTGAGCAAGCTGCCTGCCACGAGCAGCAGGCTGAGAAAACGGGTCCAACGGGAGAGGAGGGAAGGCGTCATGATGGTTGTGTCCATACAAGTTGTTGAATAGTCAAAATATACATGAAACAAACATCTCCTGGCGCATCCGCGGACCGGGAAGGGCTGGGGAAGGCGGTGGCGGTACAATAATGGGTTTGCAATGACATCCTATCAAGAGGCTCCGACGTGAATTTCATCAATAAGCTATCCGCGGCATGGACCCGCAACAATTCGCTGCTGTGCGTCGGGCTGGATCCGGATCTGTCGCGCTTCCCGGCGCATCTGCAGGGGCAGCCGGACGCCATCGTCCAGTTCTGCAAGGCCATCATCGACGCGACCGCCGACCTGGCCTGCGCCTTCAAGCCGCAGATCGCCTATTTCGCGGCGCTTGGGGCGGAAGACCAGCTGGAGGCAATCTGCCGCTACCTGCGCGCGACCTATCCGCACATCCCGCTGGTGCTGGACGCCAAGCGCGGCGACATCGGCGCCACCGCCCACCAGTACGCGCGTGAAGCGTTCGATCGCTATGGGGCGGATGCGGTGACCGTGAACCCGTACATGGGCTTCGATTCGGTCGAGCCCTACATGGAGTGGGCGGACCGCGGGGTCATCGTGCTGTGCCGCACCTCGAACGCGGGCGGCTCGGACCTGCAGTTCCTGGACGTGGGTGGACAGCCGCTGTACCAGCACGTGGCCCGCCTGGTGGCGGAGAAGTGGAACCGCAACGGGCAGTGTGCGCTGGTGGTGGGGGCGACCTTCCCGGAAGAGATTGCGCAGGTGCGCAGGCTGGTGGGGGATATGCCCCTGCTGATTCCCGGCGTCGGCGCGCAGGGCGGGGATGTGGAGGCGACCGTCAAGGCGGGGCGGACTGCGAACGGTACCGGGATGATGATCAATTCGTCGCGGGCGATTCTGTATGCGAAGCCTGCGGAAGGCGAAGACTTTGCTGCGGCGGCGCGTCGGGTGGCGATGGAGACGCGGGATGCGATCAATGCTGCTCGTGGCTGAGTAAGGGTTTGTAGTACTGCGGTGGAACTTGGGTCCCGGCGAAGGCCGGGACCCAAGTTCAATGAGCCGCCACCACCCGAATCAGTACCTCGCCGGCGCCACCATCTCCACATAATCGTAGAGCGCCCCCAGAATCTCCTCCGCCCGCTCATCCGCCGTCTCCGACAGCGCATCGATCTCCCCGAACAGCTGATCCACCGTCCTCGCCCCCGCCGCCCCGTCGAACAGGCGCGCCGCGCGATGATCTTCCCAGCGCTGCATTTCCTGCTCCGACAAGCTATGCGGGAAGTTACGCGCACGGTAGCGGAACAGCAGTTCGCTCAGGCGCTCGTCCTCGAAGCTCGGGCGCTGCTGCGCCAGCGCCGCCGGGGCTTCATGGCGCAGCGCTTCCAGCTTGCGCCGGTCGCCGCTGCTCACGAAGCCGCCATACAGGTCCTCGTCCACATCCACTTCTTCGGACGCCGCAGGCTTCTGGAACACCTGCGCCCACACCGCCTTCATGTCGCGCCCGCTTGCCGCCAGCGCCGCGTGCGCGCGGCCGCGTTCCAGGTCGATGTCCCAGCGCGTCGCCAGATCCGGCCGCAAGGTCTTCAAATTCCCGACCAGCATCGGCGACTTGTTCAGGTGCACGCTCTTGACCGGCAGGCGCGTCATCCCTTCCGGCATGTCCGCGCTGCGCGTGAACATGCGCATGCGGATCGTCTCCACGTCCAGGGCGAACAGCTCGGATGGATCGTGCCGGCAGTCCCACACCAGGATCTCGTTCTTGTTGGTCGGATGCTGGGCCAGCGGCCATACCAGGCCCAGGCAGCCGTGTTCGACCGGGAACATGCCGGAGACGTGCAGGAAGGGCTGGCGTTGCGCCGGGTCCAGGTGCAGGCCCATTTCGGCCGCCACGCGGTCCTTGCGGCGCAGCTCAAGGCAGAAGTCGAACAGGCGCGGCTGCTTCTCGCGGATCAGGCGCGCCAGCGCAATGGTCGCGCGCACGTCGCTGAGCGCGTCGTGCGCCGCATCGTGCGACAGGCCATTCGCCGCCGTCAGGTGCTCCAGGCGGAAGCTCGGCTTGCCGTCCTCGCGGCGCGGCCACTCGATGCCCTCGGGGCGCAGCGCGTACACCATGCGCACCACGTCCAGCAGGTCCCAGCGCCCGCAGTTGTTCTGCCACTCGCGCGCATACGGATCGATCAGGTTGCGCCAGAACAGGAAGCGCGTCACCTCGTCGTCGAAACGGATCGTGTTGTAGCCCACGCCGATGGTGCCCGGCTCGCTGAAGGCGGCCTCGATGATGCGCGCGAATTCATGCTCGGGCACGCCCTGTTCCAGGCATTGCTGCGGGGTGATGCCGGTGATCAGGCAGGACTGCGGATCGGGCAGGAAATCGTTCGCCGGCCGGCAGTACACCATGATCGGCTCGCCGATTTCGTTCAGCTCGGCGTCCGTGCGGATCGCGGCGAACTGGGCCGGGCGGTCGCGGCGCGGGGTGGCGCCGAAGGTTTCATAGTCGTGCCAGAGAAAGGTATGCGTACTCATGCGTATTCTTGTTGTGTTGTGCGTCCGGCGTCATGTTGGCACAGATTGGCGGCCAAGTCAGCCCAACCGGGCAGGCGTCAGATGCAAACCCGGTCGCGCCCGGCTTCCTTGGCGCGGTAGAGCGCGGCGTCGGCGGCGGCCACCAGGGCGCGCTCGTCATCGCCCGGCGCCAGGCTGGCCACGCCGAAGGAACCCGTCATGTGGGGCAGGGGCAGGCGCATGTCGGGAAAGACCACGGCTTCGCGCAGGCGCTGGCACAGGCGCTCGGCCACCATCGTGGCGAGCTGGGCGCTGGTGTCCGGAAGCACCGCCATCATTTCTTCGCCGCCGTAGCGCACGGCAAAGTCGGACGGGCGGAGGGCGCCGCGGATCACGCCCGCGGCGGCGGCCAGGGCCGCGTCTCCAGTGATGTGGCCGTGGGTGTCGTTAAAGCGCTTGAAGTGGTCGAGGTCGATCATCACCAGCGACAGCGGGCTGCCGTCCTGGGCCGAGCGCGCCACCAGCTTGGGCAGCATCTCGTTGAGCCAGGCGCGGTTGTACAGGCCCGTCAGGGCGTCGTTGAGCGAGAGCTGGCGGTAGAACTCGCCCAGCTTCTGGCGCCGCCGCAGCAGGGCGTTGGCGGCGCGGACGCGGAAAGACAGCAGGCGCAACAGGTTGCGCGCCAGGACGTTGGAGCGGTCGATCAATTCCCATACCAGGTCCGGCTCGATCACCAGCAGTTCGCTGTCCTCCAGCGCGGTGATGGCCGCCAGGTTGACGGCTTCGTCCAGCACCGCCTGCTCGCCCGCGCTTTCGCCGGGCAGGATGCGGCTGGTGCCGCCCTCGTCGCCGGTATGCACATCGGACGCGAGTTCCAGCAGCCCCGACAACACGATGTACAGGCGCGCCCCGCCGCCGGAGATACGCCGGCCGCGCGCCATCCGCACCACCGCGCAGGAGGCCAGCGCCGCCGCCACGGCGGGGTCGCGCTCGCCGCGGAATAATTGCAGGTCGCCGGCGGCGAAGCGGGAAGCACCGAAGGTGCCGATGTGTTCCAAGTGATCCTCGAGCTGTCTATACGTCATTACATCAACGGAATAATAACGCATTGCAACTCCGGAGCGGTGGCTGGCGTTTCATAAACAACAGTGGTCCAATAGCGACCATGACAACATCCAGCCTCCACCTTACCGACGCGCTCGGCCAGCTGCACGCTCCGGCGCCCGGGGCGCGCATCGTGTCCCTGGTGCCGTCGATCACCGAACTGCTGTGCGAACTGGGCCTGGCGCCCCAGCTGGCCGGGCGCACCGGTTTCTGCATCCACCCGCGCGAGACGGTCGCCGCGATCCCGAAAGTGGGCGGCACCAAGGACGTCAACCTCGAGAAGATCCGCAAGCTGGCGCCTACCCACGTGATCGTCAACATTGACGAAAATGAAAAACCGACCGCCGACAAGCTGGCCGAGTTCGTGCCGCACGTCGTGGTCACCCATCCCCTGGTCCCACAGGACAACCTTGCCTTGACTCGCCTGATGGGCGGCATCTTCGGCGTGGAAGACAAGGCCGAGGCCTGGTGCCGCGACTTCGGGCGCGCGCTGGCCGAGCTGCGCGCCTTGCCGCCGGGCCCGCCGCGCACGGTGCTGTACTGCATCTGGCAAGACCCGTGGATGAGCGTGTCGAAGGACACCTACATCGCCGCCATGCTGGCCGAGCTCGGCTGGCGCATTCCCGACCTGGGCGAGGCCCGCTATCCGCGCTTCGCGTGGTCGGAACAGCTGGTCGGCCAGCTCGACGCGGTCCTGCTCTCGACCGAACCCTACCGCTTCACCGACGCCCACGCCAACGCCCTGGAAAAGCAGATCGGCATCCCGGTCCTGCTGGTCGATGGCGAGATGATGTCCTGGTACGGCAGCCGCGCGCTGGCGGGCGTGCGCTACCTGCGGGAGCTGCGGGGAATGCTGGAGGGCGGGCGCGCGCCCTGAAGCGGGCGTGCGCCGCGGGGAAGCTGACGCGGATCAGGAATCCGTCAGGTGCTTGTCGGACAGCGGATCGTCGATGGCCGGCGAGGTGTGCTTGTTCTTGTCCTGCAGGCGCCCGATGGCGCTGTCGAGGGCGCGCGCCAGCTTGCCGCCAGCGTTCTGCACCGCCTGGTGCAGGTCGGCCGCGTGCTCGTGCACGACCACCGGCGCATAGCCGGATACGCGCGCTTCCATCATGCAGCTTTGGCCGCCGTCGGCCTTCTTTTCCTTGACCTCGTTACTCAGGTGCACGTCGACACGGGTCACGTGGTCGCCGAAGCGTCCGATGGAGGAGCGCACGACGGACTCCACATGGTCGTCCAGGCCTTGGTGCTTATCGATGGTGTTGTCGGTATTGACATTGATTTGCATGGGTTTGCTCCTGTTGTCACGTTCAGTCCATCTTACACGTCCCCTTGTTTTCACCGCGCCCGGTCTGCACAAGGGCCGGTGTTGGATTTTGCTCAGATGAAACAATGCGTGAGACTGTACTAATTTTTAGTACGTAGAATCGGTGCCTGAGTTCACTCGCCTTGTTCCCTGTTCAGTTCTCCTATGGCACACGTATTCAGGCATCCGCATACAGGCCGGCGCGAGACCGTCGGCGTCCGCAGTTCCCTGTGCGTGCTGGTGGCGGGCATCGCCTACCTGGCGTACAAGCGGCAGTGGATGCATGCCGTCATGGCCGGCATCATCCTCGCGATCCCCGTCTACCTGTGCTGCAGCAGCATGCTGAGCTTTACGCTGCCGCTGGTGTCCATTGCCTATTCCCTCGCCATCCAGGACATTCTCGTCGCCGATTACCTGGAGCGCGGCTGGGTCGAACTCGGCCCGGCCGGAGCATGAAGCGCCCGGCAACCATTCTTTCCAACCTAGGTTCATCGTGTTATCCAATCTGAAAATCGGTACCCGGCTTGCATTGTCCTTCGGCGTCGTGGTGGCCCTCATGTTCGCCATTACGGCCATTTCCCTGAACCGGCTCGGCACGACCACCGACGCGATCGGCGCGGCAAGCGCGATCCGCCAGCAGCAACTCAAGCCGCTGTATGAAATCCGCGAGGCGCTGGCGCAGACCGGCATCGCGGCGCGCAACGTGTACATCGTGCAGGACCCGGTGCAGGCGCAGGCCGAGCTGGACCTGCTGGACCGCCAGCGTGAAGCCTACGTGCACAAGCTCGACGCGCTGGAACCGCTCCTGCGCGGCCGGGCCGAGTTCGACAAGGCCAGCGCGGGACTGCGCCAGATGGCGCAGGAACTCCTGCGCCCGCGCCAGCTGCGCGACAGCGGCGACACGGCGGCCTTCGCCGCTTTCCTGATCAACGAATGCAGCCCGCTGCGCCGCCGGATCGTGACCGATCTCGACGCCGCGATCGACGCCATCGAGGCCGACATGAATGCGGCGAGCGACAAGGTCGGCGCCGTCACCGAGCGCTCGCGCTGGATCGTGGTGGCCATCTCCGTGCTGGCAGCGGCGCTCGGCGCCGGCCTCGCCGCCGCCGTCACCAGCGGCGTCACCCGTCCGATTCGCCGCGCCTGCGCGTTCGCCCAGGCGGTCGAGCAGGGCGACCTCACGGTCGCACTGGAAGCGCGCTCGAAGGACGAGCTGGGCGCGATGATGGGCACGCTGCACGGCATGCGCCTGGGTCTGGCGCGTATCGTGCAGGAGGTACGCTCCGGCGCCAGCGAAATCTCGACGGTCACCGACGAGGTGGCGACCGGCAACCGCCACCTGTCGCAACGTACCGCGTCGCAAGCCGCGTCGCTGGAACAGACCGTCGCCGCGATGGAGTCGCTGACCAGCACGGTGCGCAACAATGCCGACGCGGCGCAGGCCGCGGGGCAGGTGGCGGCCGCGGCCTCCGCGGTGGCGGTCGAGGGCGGCGCCATCATGGACAAGGTGGTGGAGAAGATGAACACCATCGATGCGGCATCGGCGCGCATCGTCGACATCATCGCGGTCATCGATGGCATTGCCTTCCAGACCAACATCCTGGCCCTGAATGCCGCGGTCGAAGCGGCGCGCGCCGGCGAGCAGGGACGCGGTTTCGCGGTCGTCGCGGGCGAAGTGCGCAACCTGGCGCAGCGCTCGGCGGTCGCGGCCCAGGAAATCAAGGCCCTCATCGGCGAGTCGGTCGCCGCCATCGGCGACGGCTCGGCGCTGGTCGGCCGGGCGGGACAGACCATGGAGCAGATCGTCGCCAACGTCAACCGCCTGGCTGGCGCCATGCGCGACATGGCCGACGCCAGCGACAGCCAGGCCACGCAGGTGCGCGAGATCAGCCAGGCGCTGGGCCACGTCGACGGGCTGACACAGCAGAACGCCGCCCTGGTGGAAGAGGCCACCGCCGCCGCGCAGTCGCTGCACGAGCAGTCGCAGCACCTGCAGGCGCAGGTGGGGCGGTTCCGGACCGCGGCGCCTTCCGCCGACGTCCTGGCGCTGGCCTGAGGGCCGGCGCGCCGTTCATTTCCGGTGCCGGCTGAAGAACTGCCACATCAGCTCATTGGCATCGATGTCGCGCGTGGTCTTCCCGATCGGCAGGCCGATATTGAAGGGATCGGCGCCCGGCCAGGTATGGCCGCCGTCCTTCACCGTCACCAGCGCCACGCCGCGTTCGCCGTCGGCCTGTTCGAGATAGGTCACGTCGGTGCCGTCGCCCTTGTCGGCGTCGATCGTGCGTGAGCGCGCCGGGACCGAGGCCAGGCCATTGCGTTCGGCCCAGTAGCGCTGGCTGTCCTCGGCGGACAGGTAGCCGGTCGGTTTGCCGCCGTAGGCCACCACCTGGTCCGCCGTGCCGTGGATCAGCATCACGCCGACCTTGCCCATCTTCGTGTGATGCTGGACCAGCGGCTTCGGCGTCGGCCCGCCCACCGAGGCCACGGCCGCGAACACCTCCGGCAGATCGGCCGCGAGGCGCAGCGCGAAGAAGCCGCCGCGCGACAGGCCGGTGGCATACACGCGGCTGCCGTCGATGCGGTAGTCCTGCTTGAGCTTCGCCAGCAGCGCCTGCGTGAAGCCGACGTCGTCGGTCCCTTCCAGGTAGGGCATGTCGAAGCCGACGTTCCAGTCCTGCTTGATGCCTTGCGGGTAGACCACGATGAAGCGGTGGCGGTCCGCCGTCCGGTTCATCTGGCTGTACAGCATCTGCTCGGTCATGCTCATGCCGCCGCCGTGGAAGTTGAAGACGACCGGATAGGATTGCTGCGCTTCGCTGTGGTAGGACGCGGGCGTGTACACGATGTACTTGCGCTTTTCTTCCTTGTGAACGAGCTTGCCGGCTTGGGCCAGCGCCGTGCTGCAGGCGCAGGACAGGGCGATCAGGGCGATCAGGATTTTCATGGACGTGCTCCTGGTGAATGGAGCAGCCAGCGTAGTCAAGCGGCGGTGAAATCGCGGTGAAATCCAGCGGGTTTCAGCCGGCAGGGCGGATCTCGACGCGGTAGCTCGACGGGCCCGGGTGGACGCCGAGCTCCCAGTGCATGGCGCGGGCCACGCGCGCGAGCAGGTTCTGCCCGTGCGAAAAGCCCTGGATGCGGCCCGGCTCTCCCTCCGTCACGGTATTCGCGATCACCAGCCGGCCGTCGGCCCAGCTCAGGCCGAGCCGCGCCTGGGGCCCGCCGTGGAAGAGGGCATTGCCCACGCAGTTATGGACCAGCAGCGCGGCCAGGTGCGGGTTGCCGGCGACCTCCAGGCGTTCGGGCAGGTCGAGCGTCCAGCGGCCGGCATCCCAGCGGCCTTCCTCCAGCACGCGCAGCAGGCATTGCTCGATGCAGGCGCGCAGGTCGAAGCGCTCGCTGCCGAGCTGCTCGGCGCGGGCGAGCGCGAACAGCACGTCCACCGTATTCCTGATCTCGTCCAGCCCGGCCTGCAGCTGCGCCGCTTCCGCGTCGCCGACAGGGCGCGTGGCGAGCGTGTTGTTCATGATGGTGAGCGGCGTGCGCAGCTCGTGGCCGACGTCGCGCGTGAATGCGTGCTCGCGCTGCAGCGCGGCCTGCAATTCGCTGAAACTCGTTTCCAGGCGCCCGGCGAGATAGCCGATTTCATCGCGCCGGCCGCGCGCGCTGAAGGCGATCGGGCCGCCGGGGCGCAGGGCGCGCGCTTCCGCGGCGAGGGTCTGCAAAGGCTGGACCAGGCGCCGGGCCAGCAGCCAGGCCAGCAGCAGGGCCAGCGCGATCAGTCCCAGCGCCACGAAGATCAGCACGCCGCCCACATCCTGGATCACCTTGGACACCACCAGCAGGGGAGCCACGTCGGCCAGCAGCCAGACGCGCCGCGTGCCCAGGTCGAGCGCAAGCAGGTGGTAGTGGCGTCCGCCGCCGGCGAACACCTCGGCGCGCCGCTCCGCCGGCCCCGCAGCCTCCCGCACGATGGCGGGCAAGGCCGCATGGCTGGCGTAGACGGCGATCAGGTCGCTGCGCGCCGGCGGAATGCTGCCGTGCTGCGCCACATGGCGCGCGATGGCGCGCGCTTCCCGTTCCAGCAGGCGCTCGACCAGCATGTCCTCGGTGACGTAGGCGATCACGACCGCCAGGCCCGTGTAGCACAGGCAGATCAGGACCGTGAAGCCGGCCAGCGCCGTGAACAATCCCTGCCGGATCGACTTAGCCATCCTGCGGCGCCGTGTCGAGCTCGAGCCGGTAGCCCAGGTTCAGGATGGTCGCCAGCAGCTTGCGACCGGATGCCTGTTCCAGCTGCTTGCGCAGGGTGTAGATGTGGGACTTGAGCGCATCGCTGTCCGGCGGTTCGTCCCCCCACAAATGCCGGACCAGGGCCGAGCGCGGGACCGGGTGCGGGTATTCCTTGCACAGCAGGAGCAAGATCCTGAACCCGGTCTGGGTCAGCACCAGGGGTATGCCCGCGTAGGCGGCCCGCATCTCGCGCGGCAGCAAGGTCAAGGGCCCGACCTGCATCTCCTGGCGCAGGTGCAGCTGGCCGCGCCGCGCCAATGCCTCGCAGCGCAGGGCGAGCTCGCGCAGGTCGAAGGGCTTGGTGAGATAGTCGTCGGCGCCGTCGCGGAAACCGCGCGCCTTGTCCTCGAAGGCGTCGCGCGCGGTCAGCATCAGGACCGGCACGTTGCTGGGGGCGTTCGACTTGATCTGGCGGCAGACTTCCAGGCCGTCGATGTCGGGCAGGTTGAGGTCGAGCAGCACCACGTCGTAGGCATGGCGAGTCGCCAGCTCGATGGCGAGGCGGCCGGTGGCCGCATGGTCGGTCTGCCACTGCAGCCCATCGAGGAAGCCGGCCACCTGGCGCGCAATCGTCGGATGGTCTTCGACCAGCAATATGCTCAGCGAGGGACGGTTCATCGGTCGGGCAGCCATGGGTCAGGAACCACGATTGTAGCGCGGCTAGGTTCCGGTCTTGTGGTCCTGCGCGTGGTGAGGGAAGCGGTCCATCCTGGAGAGCACGGGAAACAGCACCGCCCACAAGCCGGTGACGAACAGGGTGGCGGCCCCGCCCAGCAGGATCGCGCGCACCAGACCGAGCCAGCCCGCCGTGACGCCGGACTCGAACTCGCCCAGTTCATTGGAGGCGCCGATGAACACCGAGTTGACGGCGCTGACGCGGCCGCGGATCTCGTCCGGCGTTTCGTACTGCACCAGCAGGTGGCGGATATAGACGCTGACCATGTCGCCCGCGCCCAGCAGGAACAGCGCGCCCAGGGCCACCGGGAAGCTCGCGGTCCAGCCCAGCACCAGCGTGCACAGGCCGAAGATGGCCACGCCGCCGAACATCCAGGCGCCGACCCGGCGCGTGATCGGGAAGAAGGCCAGGGCGATCGAGCACAGCGCGGCGCCGGCGCCGGGCGCGGTGCGCAGCAGGCCCAGGCCGGTGGGGCCGGCGTGCAGCACGTCGTGGGCATAGGCCGGGAGCAGGGCGGTGGCGCCGCCGAACAGCACCGCGAACAGGTCGAGCGAGATCGCGCCCAGCACGATGGGGCGGGAGCGCACGAAGCGCAGGCCTTCCAGCAGGGTGTGCCAGCTGACCGGCGCCTTGCTCACGGTCTGCTGCACGCTGCGGGTGGCGGACATCAGGAGCACCGCGACCGCCAGCAAGCAGCTCGACGTCATGTGCACCGTCTGCGGCCCGAACACATAGAGCAGGCCGCCGATGATGGGGCCGGCGATCACGGCCACGTGGAAGCTCGAGGAACCGAGCGCCACGGCCTGGCTGAAGTCGCGGTCCGACACCAGGTTCTTGAGCACCGCCTGCGATGCCGGCATCATGAAGGCGCGCGCGCTGCCGAACAGCACCAGGATCGCGAACACCGGCCACACGACCCGGCTGCCGCTGGCCGTGAAGGCGACCAGCATCAGGCTGCACAGCAGCTGGGCGGCCATACACAGCAGGACGATGAGGCGGCGGTTGTGGCGGTCGGCTACGTGGCCGGCCCACAGGATCAGGACCAGGAAGGGCGCGAACTGGGCCAGGCCGATGAGGCCCAGGTCGAACAGGCTGCCGGTGATCTGGTAGACCTGCCAGCCGATGGCGACGCTTTGCATCTGGACCGCGAGGGTGCCCAGGAAGCGCGCGGACAGGTAGAAGGAGAGGTTGCGGTTGCGCAGGACGGCGAGAGACATGGGGTGGGCGGGCATTGCGGGTCGAGCCCGCTATTCTGCACGAAACCCCGGCTGCACGCCGTCGGGGCGTCACATCACGGCTGCGCCAGGTCCGCTTCCGAGGTGAAGGCGTCGGCGTAGAACTCGTCGGCCGGCAGGCCGCACTGCGCGCTGTAATCGTTGCGAGCCGAATCGACCATGATGGGCGCGCCGCAGGCATACACCTGCCAGCCCGAGAGGTCGGGGATGTCCTGCATCACGGCCGCGTGCACGTAGCCGGTGCGGCCCTGCCAGTTGTCCTCGGGGAGCGCGTCGGAAATGACCGGCACGTAGCGGAAGTCGGGCAGCGTGGTTTCCCAGGCGCGGCACAGTTCGTCCATGTACAGGTCTTGCGGACGGCGGCCGCCCCAGTACAGGCGTACCGGACGCTCCGACTTCAGGTGCATCAGGTGCTCGACCAGCGCCTTCACCGGGGCGAAGCCGGTGCCCGAGGCCAGCAGCACGATCGGCTTGTCCGATTCTTCGCGCAGGAAGAAGGTGCCCAGCGGGCCTTCGAAGCGCAGGATGTCGCGCTCCTTCATGGCGCCGAACACGTGGTCGGTGAACAGGCCGCCCGGCAGGTGGCGGATGTGCAGTTCGAGCG
>CBIHLT010000036.1:0-29180 GCA_966210615.1 uncultured Massilia sp. | reverse complement strand
ACCCACTGTCCTCTTCATCTGCAACCGTCCCGGGGTCGACCCGGTCGTGTCGCAGGTCTCGAACGAACTCGGACAGGCCATCGTGCGCGTGCAGACGGCGGCCGAGGGCCTGGCCCAGGCCAGGAGCCACGATTTCGCGCTGATCCTGGCCGGCTACGCGGGCGACCCGGCCATGCTGCTCAACACTATCCGCCTGATGCGCGCCAACCTGCGCTCGCTGCACACGCCGATCGTCGCCCTCGGCCTGCCGCCACCGGCCGGACTGCCGGGCCAGTTGCAGGTCGAGGCCCTGTACGAGGCCGGCGCCATCGCGGTGCTCCACGCGCCGCTCTCGCCCGCCATCCTCAGGGCCAAGGCGCGCTTCTACATCGACGCCTTCAACAGCCTGGCCGAGCGCCAGCGCGCCGAGTCCGCGCTGATCGATACCCAGGCCCGGCTCGAGACCATCATCGCCGCCGCCGAACTGGCGGTCTGGAGCTGGGACATCGCGGCCGACCGCGTCAGCGCCGACCCGCGCATGGCCGCCTTGTTCGGGATCGATCCCGCCGGTGCCGCCGGCGCTCCCCTCGCCGACTACCTGGCCGCCCTGCACCCGGACGACGTGGCGCCGATCCAGGCGGCGCTGGCCGACACCGTCGCGCGCGGCCGCGCCTACGACGTGACCTTCCGCGTGCGCATCCCCGGCGGCGCCTGGCGCTGGGCCATCGCGCGCGGCCAGGTCGACCGCGACGCGGCCGGCACGGCCCGGCGCCTCCGCGGCGTGGTCATCGACGCGACCCGCCAGTTCGAGGCCGAGCAGCAGCTGCAGCTGACCGAGGAACGCTACCGCACCCTGTTCGATTCGATCGACGAGGGCATATGCGTGATCGAGATGCTCTACGACAGCAACGGCCAGCCGGTCGACTACCGCTTCCTCGAGGTCAATCCCGCCTTCGTCAAGCACACCGGCCTGGCGGACGCGGTCGGCAAGACCATGCGCCAGCTGGCGCCGCGCCACGAAGCCCACTGGTTCCAGACCTACGGCCGGGTGGCCGCAAGCGGCGAGCCGGTGCGCTTCGTCAACGAGGCGCGCGAGCTGGGGCGCTGGTACGACGTCTACGCCACCCGGCTCGGACCGCCCGAGTGGCGCCGCGTCGCCATCCTGTTCAGCGACATTACGGAGCGGCGCCGGTCCGAGGACGCCCTGCGCAAGATGGCCTCGGACCTGTCCGAAGCCAACCGCCTGAAGACCGAATTCCTGGCCACGCTGGCGCACGAGCTGCGCAACCCGCTGGCGCCGATCCGCAGCGGCCTGCAGTTCATCCGCCGTGCTCCCGGCGACGCCCAGGCGGTGGCGCGCGTGCACGACATCATGGAACGCCAGCTGGGCCATCTGGTCCATCTGGTCGACGACCTGCTCGACGTGGCGCGCATCACCCGCGGCCAGGTGGAGCTCAAGCGCGAACGGGTGGACCTGGCCGCGGCGCTCTCGAGCGCGGTCGAAACCAGCATGCCGCAGATCGAAGCGGCCCGCCACTACCTCGACGTGCGCATGCCGACCGAGCCGCTGCTGCTGGACGCCGATCCCACCCGCCTGACCCAGGTGGTCAGCAACCTGCTCAACAACGCGGCGCGCTACACGCCGCGCGGCGGGCGCATCGTGCTGGCGGCCGAACGCGACGGCGACCAGGCGGTGATCGCCGTGTCCGACAACGGCATCGGCATCGCCCCGGACAAGCTGGAAGACGTGTTCAAGATGTTCACCCAGGTCGGCCAGGGCCAGCAGCCTGGCGCCGGCGGGCTCGGCATCGGCCTTTCGCTGGTGCGCAGCCTGGTGGAGCTGCATGGCGGCAGCGTCCGGGCCTCGAGCGCCGGCACCAACGCCGGCAGTGTATTTACCGTGCGCCTCCCGCTGCATGCCGTGGCCGATGCGCAGGCGCAGGCGCAAGGCCCGCAGGAACCACTGCCGGATGCGGCTGCCAATTCCGCCGCCGGCCTGAGCGTGCTGGTGGTCGACGACAACCGCGACGCCGCCGAAACCCTGTCGGCCCTGCTCAACCTGCTGGGCCACAGCGCCCCGGTGGCGAACGACGGCCACCAGGCCCTGCGCATGCTGCCGGGGCTGCGGCCGCAGGTGGTGTTCCTCGACCTGGGCATGCCGGGCATGTCCGGCTACGAGGTCGCGAGCGCGATCCGCAGCGAGCCGGCTTATGCCGGCATCAAGCTGGTCGCCCTGACCGGCTGGGGCGGAGAAGCCGACCGGGCGCGCACCGCGGCGGCCGGCTTCGACCTGCACCTGACCAAGCCCGCCACCCTGGAGGCGATCCAGGAGGTGCTGGCCCAGGTCTAGGCCGGCGCCAGCCCGCGCTCCCAATCGATGCCGAGCAGGACGCCGGCCATGCGCGGCCAGCACAGGCGCGCGACCTCCTCGCGCGTGGCCCAGCGGTAGCCGTCCATTTCCGGCGTCGGCGCCCCGGTGGCGTGGTGCGGGAAGTAGCTGCTGCAATGCAGGTGGCCGAGATCGTCGAGCTCCGGCCCCGAGCGCACCAGATAGAGGTGCAGGCGCTTGTCGCGGCGGTAGTCGAAGGGCCCCAGGTCCTGGAAGGCCGCGGGGTCGAACACCAGGCCCGCCTCTTCGCGCAGCTCGCGCACTGCCGCCTCGAGCTCGGTTTCCCCGGGGTCGCGCATGCCCTTCGGGATATCCCACCTGGGGGTGTCGGTGACATGGCAGAGCAGCAGCTCGCCCCGGGGATTGACTACCAGGGTGCCGCAGGAAACCGTGAATGTCGACATGCCGGGAAGCTCGAACGATGCAAAGGTTCAATGTATCGGGCGGCGAACAAGCTTGTCAATTGTGCGCGCTGTTGGCCGCGCGCACCGCACACTAGCGCCTTGACACGCTTGGCTGTACAAGGAGCAATGCATGGATTTTCTGTTACCGGATAGTTTGTTGGGGAATGCGCTGCAAGACTGGTTGATGGCGGCCGGGGTCGCGATCGGCAGCACCATCGCCATGTATGTGGTCCGCACGTTCGCACTGCGCAGGATGCACGCGCTGTCGCAGCGCACCGCCGGCCGCCTGGACGACTTCGTCACCAAGATGCTGGCCAAGACCTACCTCGTGTTCCTGCTCGCCATCGGCGTCTACCTGGGCAGCATGTTCCTGGTCCTGGCCGACAACTACCGCCTGATCGTCTCGCGCGTGGCCGTGGCCGCGCTGATCCTGCAGCTGGCGGTCTGGGGCGATTCCGGCCTGCGCGCCTGGCGCACCCAGTTCCTGGCGACCGGCGGCGATGGTGCACGCAAGGCGTCCAGCACCATCCTGTTCTTCATGGCGCGCCTGGTGGTGTGGACCGTGGCCTTCCTGATGATGCTGGATAACTTCGGCTTCAACATCACCACCCTGGTGGCCAGCCTGGGCATCGGCGGCATCGCGGTGGCCCTGGCTACCCAGAACATCCTGGGCGACCTGTTCGCCTCGCTCTCCATCATGCTCGACAAGCCCTTCGAGATCGGCGACTTCATCATCGTCGGCGACGCCCTCGGCGCGGTCGAATACATCGGCCTCAAGACCACCCGGCTGCGCGGCCTGGGCGGCGAACAGATCGTGTTCTCCAACAGCGACCTGCTCAAGAGCCGCATCCACAACCACAAGCGCATGCAGTCGCGCCGCGTGGCCTTCATCCTGCGCGTGGCCTACGGCGCCAGCGAGGAACAGCTGACGCGGATTCCCGAGCTGGTGCGCGCCGTCGTCAGCGCGCGCCAGGACGTGGACTACGAGCGCGCCCACTTCTTCCGCTATGGCGAATGGTCGCTCGACTTCGAGATCGTTTACCACTTCAAGAGCCCCGACTACATCCTGCACATGGACGCCCAGCAGGCCATCCTGCTCGGGATCTACCGCGCCTTCGAGCGCGAGCGCATCCAGTTCGCGCACCCGCTCTCGGTGATCCGGGTGGCCGCGCCGACCGATCCGGCGGGCGGCTGGCTGCCGCATGCGCTGCGCACGCCTGTTGATGAGTTAAGGCATTGATTTATATGGCTAATGGCGATGGGAAATTAGCCGGACTCTTCCTACATGGCTGGGATGCCCGGTCCTATTCCAGCCTCCTTGTCCATGTCCTAACATGAACTTACGCCTCACCGGCGGCGCTGCCCTCACACCGCCGCCCGGCCAGGCATTCCACTTACCGTGTCATCGATAAAGGAGACGATCATGGCATCGAACAAACAAGGCAGCAGCAAGCGCGGTTTCGGCGCAATGGACAAGCAGCAGCAGCGCGAGATCGCCTCGCAGGGCGGCCGCTCTTCCAGCGGCAGCAGCCAGAGCGGCAGCCAGGGCAACAGCCAGAGCGGCTCGGGCAGCAACCGCGGCTTCGCCTCGATGGACCCGCAACGCCAGCGCGAAATCGCCTCGCAGGGCGGCCGCGCCGCCCACGCCTCGGGCAACGCCCACGAGTTCAACTCGCAGGAGGCACGCGAAGCCGGCCGCATGAGCCACAAGAATGACGGCAACCGCCAGAGCGGCAGCGGCGGCAGCCGGGGCGGCGGCAATGGCGGCGGTAACCGCTAAGTTCTTCCCGTAATCCCTCGCACGGGATGGCCGGGCCGGCGGCGGCGCTCTATCGGGGGCGTGGCTGCCGGCCTCTTTTTTGTGGCGGCGCTGCGGAAGGTCAACTTGGATCTCCGCGAAGGCGGGGACCCAAGTCCGCCCCTCAGCCACCGGCATGCGCAGCAACGTCAACGAAAAAGCCGCAGGTCTCGCCTGCGGCTTTCCGATTCAAGGTGAAGCGATTAATCCGCCTTCGCCCCCACCGCCTTCGCCGACGCCGCGGTCTGGTGCACCCCGCCCCCGATCGCCTCCGCTGCCTTCTTGCCGGCCAGCAGGGCGTGATCCGAGTTGTAGTACTCCCACTCGCTGTAACGCCCCGCCAGCGTGATGTCGTGCTGCTTCAGCCATTGCTTGCAGATCTCGACGTTCCGCGCCCGGTTGTGGTCATACAGCACGTAGGCGATCGGCATGTCGACCTGGTTGGCGCACAGGACGGTGTCGCCTTCCTGGATCATGCCCACCTTGCGGCAATCCTCGATCGCGCGCGCGATCAGGGCCTCGCCATCGAGCGGCAGCGGCTTGTGCGGCGAGTACGAGATCTCGCAGGTGAAGCCGAAACCGCCCGGCGGGTTGCATTCCGGGCTGGCGTTGCCCTGCACGAAGATGCGGTGGAAAATGCTGTCTTCCGGATAGTAGATCCAGTGCTTGTCGGTCGCGTTGGGGCGGTCGATGCCGATGTTCACGCAGCGGATCGACACGTGGCGCAGGCCCTTGGCGGCCGCGCGCACCTCTTCCGGCGCCTGGTCGCCGATCACGCGGATCAGTTCCGGCAGCGGCATGGTCGACACCAGCTGGTCGTAGCGGAAGCGGCGGCCGTCGGCCAGCGCCACCACGTGCTCGCGCGGCAGCACCTGCACCACGTCCGCATTGGTCTCGATCCTGCCCTGGATGTGGGGCAGGAAGCCGTTCATCAGGGCCTGGAAGCCGCCCTTGAGCGGGTAGCCGAAGCGGGCGTTCGGCCCCATCGGCTTGGCGACCGGCTCCAGCGCGCCCTGGATGATCTCTTCCAGGTTAGGCAGCGGCACGCGCCCGCCCAGCCACGAGGTTTCCATCTCGTTCAGCGGCACGGTCCAGATCTTCTTGTTGTAGGGGATGGCGAAATGCCTGGCGATGCCCTTGCCCCATACCTTGTAGATGAACTGCTCGAAGTTCTTCACCTCGCCCTTGACCGACTTGTCGGTGTTGCAGGCGTCCAGGGTGCCGTCGGCGCAGCAGTCGTCGATCTGCCGGCCATCGAGTTCGTCCGCCGCGGTGTCGCCGTAGCGCGCCTCGATGGCGCCCATCACGCATTCGGTGATGACCTTGGGCGGCAGGCCGTAGAGCGCGCCCTGGAAGGGATAGCGGGTGTATGTGTTCTTGCTGTAGACCCAGGCTTCGCGGTTCTGCCAGTGCACGTTATCGCCCAGCAGCACGTCGTACATCTTCAGCACGTAGGGGTCGTTCGAGAACATGATGTGGCCGGCGTAGTCGAAGGTGAAACCCTTGTCCTGGATCGAGCGGCACCAGCCGCCGATGGTGGCGTTACGCTCCAGCACCAGCGTATCGGCGTCCAGGTGGTAGGCCGCCGACAGGCCGGTCGGGCCGCTGCCGATCACGATGTTGCGGTACGAGGACTTGGCGCTCTTGGCCACCGGCAGCGGGTTGACCTTGGCCGGCAGGGCTTCCGGGTTGGCCACCGACAGGCGCTGCGCCTTGTTGCCAGGTACGACGTTCTGGATCAGCTCATGCATGCGGCCCGCGGTGCGGTCCCAGGAGGTGCCGGCCACCACTTCGCGCATGCGCTTGGCCATCTTGAGCTTGTCGCCCTCGGTCATGGCCAGCATGCGCTCGCAGGCGGCGATATAGTCCTGGGCGCCTTCGGCGATCGCCACCACGTCGCCGTAGGGCACCTTGACGTCGGTGATCGGGGTCGAGACCGAGGGCAGCTCGGCCGCCATGTATTCCAGCACCTTGGTCGGGCTGATGAACTTGGTCGACTCGTTCAGCGCGAAAGGCAGCAGGCAGACGTCCCAGCCGGCCAGGAACTTCGGCAGGTCCGGGTAGTTGCGCTGGCCCATGTAGTGGATGTTCGGACCCTTCGGCAGGTTGGCCGGGTCGATCTTGACCACCGGGCCGACCAGCACGATGTGCCATTCCGGGTGGGCGGCGGCCATGGCGCGCACCAGCTCGGTGTCGAAGCGCTCGTCGATGACGCCGTAGAAGCCCAGGCGCGGATGCGGGATGTGGGCCTGGTCCGGATGCGAGATGTCGCGGTCCTGGGCCTGGCGGAAGTGTTTCGCGTCCACGCTGCTCGAGAAGCAGTGGGCGTTGGCATGGCGGTCGCGCTTGGACTGGTACAGGCTCGGGCCGCCGGTGAAGACCAGGTCGGCGATGTTCAGCAAGGCGCTCTCGCGTTGCAGCAGCTGTTTGGGCGCATTCTTGAACGCCGCCAGTTCGTCCATGCAGTCATAGATGACCCTGGACGGGTGCAGGCCTTGCAGCAGCGGCAGGGCCATCGGGGTGTAGAACCAGACGATCGGCTGTTCGCCGTCCGGGACCAGGTCCGCCAGCAGGGTCTGCAGGGTCGGGATCTGGTCGTCGTGGAAGCCCGGTGCGTGGATGGCGGTATGCGGGCGGCACACCGTGATGTTCGGCGCGACGGCCGTTTTCTGCAGGTGTGCCTGTCCCTCGCTGTACACCGGCTCTTCGACGAAGAGAACGTTATAGTGTTCCGCCAGGCGAGTCATCAGGTGCTGGGGGCGCTGGAAAACGAAATCCCAGCGCAGATGGCAAAACACGATCAGGGTCGGCATGTTGATTTCCTTTCGCCTTGCTGGCGCTATAGTTGTTGGCAAAAATCTCCGGGCCGGATTTCTCTCTCTCTTGCCGTTTGACACAGTGGTTGAACCTGGCCGGACCCCGAAATCGTAACATGTAAATTTTTTAATGTTTTCATTTATGCATTGCAACATTTCTAACGAGAACCAAGCGTAAGCCAGCCGTTCGGCCTCTCTCCTAGGAGAGGGCTTCCTGAGCGATATCTCATGTAGGGGGCGTCCTACATCGATACAGGAAAATCCACTACGAACCGGTGAAAACTTTTGATGGTGCGCCGCAGCGTGAACCGGCGAAAACGCGGCCGGTGCGGGGATGAGGAAGGAGTTTCAGGAGGGAGAGCGAGGCGCGCGCCGACTTTCCGGCGCACGCTCGCAGGAACGCGGAAGGCTCCTTGGCGGATCCCTGCCGCAGTGCGGCATTCAGGCGCGGTGGTAAGGCTCGGCGCCTTCGGCGTGGCCGTCTTCACTGAAGCCGGCGGCCACCGACACCCCTTCCAGGCCGGCCGAGAGCAGCGCGTCGCACAGCTCGTCCACTTCGGCGCCCAGGTCGGCCGCCAGGTCGACCGGCTTCTCCACGCTGCCCCAGGGCTGGCCGCCGTCCAGCGCATACAGGTTGGCGCGCAGGACGATGTGCTCGCCCATGTCCAGCGGCGCCACCGTGGCGTGCACCTGGTCCGGCTCGAGGTCCTTGGCCGCCAGGGTGCGGCGCACCTCGGACAGCAGCGACAGCATGCCCAGCTCGCCCACCGCCTGCTCCTTGGCGCCGAAGAACAGGTCCTGGTACAGGAAGTCCAGCTCCAGGCGCTCCGGGTCGGCGGCCAGGCTGCGCTTGAGGAGCGGCGCCATCCCGATGGTCCAGTCGCGGTAGCGCTCCATGCGGCGCGCGAAGTAGGCGTCGCTGCCCTCCTCGTCCTTCGGCACGCGGTAGAACGGGTCGTCGGCGCGCTTGAGCGAAAAGCCGAGCAGGAAGCGCAGTTCCATCGCGGTTTCGTCGGGGGCGACCGGCTCGCCGGTCCAGCCGCGGATGCTGGCTTCGATGGTCGGCGCCGGCTGCAGCTTCTTTTCCAGCAGCGAAGCGGCGGCCTCGCGCAGCATCTCGTGCAGGCTGCCGTAGCTGACGTGGTCGATCTCGGCCAGGTCGTAGGCATGGCGGATCAGCACCACCTTCGCCGACGGGCTGTCCAGGCCGGCCGCCTGGAAGCTGCCGGACAGGAGCTCGAAGGCTTCCTGGTCCTGGAAGGCTTCCTGCGCCACCAGGCCGCCGGTGCTGCGCACGAACAGCGGCACCAGGAAGGCGTCGATCTCGTACTCCGGCCCGTCCTCGCGGCGCAGGCGCAAGGTCGCGGCTTCCTCTTCGATCCGGCCGCGCAGGATGCGGCAAGCCAGCGGATCGGTGTAGCGCGCCAGCTCGATGGCCTCGTACAGCACCTCGTCGCGCTTCTTCCGCACCGCCTTGCGCACAGCGGCCGTCAGCTCCTCCTCGCGCTCCTCATCGGCACCGAAGCCAGGCGTCTCCTCGCGCTCGGCGATCTCGAGGGCCAGGTCGGCCAGTTCCTGCGCCTGGGCGGAAGTGTCGGGTTCGCGCACATTGTTCGATTTGCGGGGCGCGGGGCGCTTGTTCTTGGGCATGGTCTGGTGCAAAGAGTGATCAAGGTCCCCATGGTAACGCATCGTCCCGGAGGACGGCGAGCGCGCGGCGGCCCGCGGCGGACGGGCCGCCCGCGACGGATGGGCTGCCGCAATGTTATGCTTCGGGCAAACCAACAACAAGGGCGGCCGCGCCGTCTGTCACCGGGAACCTTCCACATGCTCGAGAAACTCTTCAAACTCAGGGAAAGCGGCACCGACGTGCGCACCGAAGTGCTGGCCGGCCTGACCACCTTCCTCACGATGGTCTACATCATCTTCGTCAATCCGGCCATCCTGGGCGATGCCGGCCTGCCGAAGGAGTCGGTGTTCGTGGCCACCTGCATCGTGGCAGCGCTCGGCACCGCCGTCATGGGCCTGTACGCCAACTACCCGATCGCCATGGCGCCGGGCATGGGCCTGAACGCCTACTTCGCCTACGCCGTGGTGCTGGGCATGGGCATCGCCTGGCCGGCCGCGCTGGGCGCCGTGTTCATCTCGGGCTGCCTGTTCATCCTGGTCTCGCTGCTGGGCCTGCGCGGCATGATCGTGGACGGCATCCCGCGCTCGATGCGGGTCGCCATCACGGTCGGCCTGGGCATGTTCCTGGCCCTGATCGCGCTCAAGAACGCCGGCATCGTGGTGCCGAACGAACCGACCCTGGTGAAGGCCGGCGACCTGCACAAGCCCGAGGCCCTGATGGCGATCGCCGGTTTCCTGGCCATCGTCGCCCTCGACCGCCTCAAGGTGCGCGGCGCGATCCTGATCGGCATCGTGCTGGTGACGGTGCTGAGCTTCTTCTTCGGCGGGAACACCTATAAAGGCATCTTCTCGCTGCCGCCTTCGATCGAGCCGACCCTGTTCAAGCTCGACATCGCCGGCGCGCTGTCGGTCGGCATCCTGAACGTGGTGCTGGTGTTCTTCCTGGTCGAGCTGTTCGACGCCACCGGTACCCTGATGGGCGTGGCGCGCCGCGCCGGCCTGCTGGTCGAGGGCAAGATGGACCGCCTCAACAAGGCCCTGCTGGCCGACAGCGGCGCCATCGTGGCGGGCAGCATCCTGGGCACCTCCAGCACCACCGCCTACCTCGAAAGCGCTTCCGGCGTGCAGGCGGGCGGGCGCACCGGCCTGACCGCGCTCACGGTCGCGGTGCTGTTCCTGGCCTGCCTGTTCATCGCGCCCCTGGCCGGCGTGGTGCCGGCCTACGCGACCGCGCCGGCGCTGCTGTTCGTGGCCTGCCTGATGCTGGCCGACCTGGGCGATGTGGAATGGGGCGACAGTACCGAGAGCATCCCGGCGGCGGTGACCGCGCTGGTGATGCCGTTCACCTTCTCGATCGCGGAAGGCATCGCCTTTGGCTTCATCACCTACGCGGCGCTCAAGCTGCTGACCGGGCGGGCGCGCGAAGTGCGGCCGGTGGTGTGGATCATTGCGGCGCTGTTTACCTTCAAGATCGCCTATATCGGCACCTGAGTCCGCACCCGAGACGCCAGCTTCGCGCTACCGCGTCATCCCCGGACTCGGCGTCCACCTCGGCGGGGAAGACGGTCTTGAGGATAGCGGTGTAGCGAAACAACGCGGTTAATCGAGGATGATCGACCCGTCGGGATTGCGCCGCACGCGGGTGATCCCCGGCTCTTCCCTTTCCAGCCTGCGCGCCTCATGCTCTTGCGGCGTGAGCTCTTCCGAAATCTCCGGCTCGGCCAGCCGCCGCGCCGCCAGCGCCTCGTCGCGGCGGGCGAAGGCCTGGTGGAAGATCTTTTCCAGCTCGGCCGCCTGCCAGGGCTTGGCCACGTAGCGGAACACCTCGGCGCGGTTGATCGACTCCATCACCTCGCCGATGTCGTTCGAGGCGGACAGCACCAGCCTCACGGCGTCCGGCTGCAGGCCCTTCACCACCTGCAGGAAGTCGGCCCCGGTCAGCCCGGGCATGCGGAAGTCCGACATCACCACGTCGAAACTGGCCTCGGCGCAGCGCAGCAGTGCCTGTTCCGGGTCCTGGCAGGTCACGATCTCGGCCTCGCCCGACGGCAGGAAGCCGCGCAGGGCGCGCTGCAGGGCGCTCAGCACGTTCGCCTCGTCGTCCACCAGCAGAATTTTCCTCATCCACCCTCTCCTTCCATGCGTACGTGCACCGTGAACTGCTCGGCCGCGCTTTTTTCGTAATCGGCGATCTGGGCAATCATGCGGTCGGTCAACACGTGGTCGGCCGACAGCAGCAGCTGGCCGCCGCGCGTGATCAGGTCGCGCGAGGTGCGCATCCCCGGCCTCAGGCCCGCCACCTTCAGTGCCCGGTCCGGCGGTGCCTCGGGCGGGGGCACGCGGCCGGTCGCCACTTCCATGAAGGCCGCCACCACCGCCGGGTCGTAGCGTGCGCCGCGCCGGTCATGGACCAGGCTTGCCGCCTGTTCGCGCGTCATCGGGTTGCGCGCCAGCACGCCGATCTGCAGGTTGTCGTAGTCGCTCGCCACCGCAAGGATACGCGCCCCGAGCGGAATGTCCAAACCGGCCAGGCGGTCCGGGAAGCCCTCGCCGTCGAAGCGCTCCTGGTGCGCGCGCACCAGCGCCGCCGCTTCCGCCAGGTCTTCGAGCGGCATCAGGATCTCCTGGCCGCGCGCCGGGTACAGCTTGTACTGGTTGAGCTGGTCGCCGGTCATCATGGCCACCGGCGTGTCGAGCAGCAGGTCGGGCATGCCGATCTTGCCGATGTCGTGCAGCAGGCCGGCGACAAACACCTGCTGGGTCTCCTGGGCGCTCATGCCCATGCGCCCGGCGATGCGGCGCGCCAGGTCGGCCACCCGGCGCGAATGGCCGGCCAGCTTGGGGCCGCGCAGCTCGATCATGCCGGAAAACACCCGGATCGAGGTCAGGAAGCTGCGCTTGAGCTTTTCGTGCGAGGCCACCAGGCTCTCGTGGGTGGCTTTGAGCTGGGCGGTGCGCTTGGCCACCTGAGCTTCCAGGCCCTGGTTCAGCTCCCGCAGCTGCTCGTTCTGCTGCCGCGTCAGCTCTTCGAGCCGGCGCTTTTCCTGCTCCAGCTCGCGCCGCTCCAGCGCGTGCCGCACCAGCAGCAGCATTTCCGTGTCGTCCCAGGGCTTGGTGATGTAGCGGTAGATCTCGCCGCGGTTGACGGCGCCGATGATCTGGGCCACGTCGGCGTAGCCGGTCAGCAGGATACGCAAGGCGTGCGGATGGTCCTGGCGGGCGCGCTCGAGGAACTGGGCGCCGTCCATCTCGGGCATGCGCATGTCAGAGATGATCAGGTCGACCTCGCGCCCTGCCAGCAGGGCCAGGCCCTCGCGCCCACCGTTCGCGGTCAGGATCTCGTAGCCCTGGGCGCGGAACAGGCGCCGCAGCGCCGACAGGATGTGCGGCTCGTCGTCGACGCACAGGATGACGCCTGTCGGCTTCCCGTTCGCGTTCATGGCGCCGCCTCCTCGCCGCCGTTGGCGACGTGGTGCACCGGCAGCACGATGCGGAAGGTGGTCCCCTTTCCAGGCTCGCTCTGCACCTCGATCCGCCCGTTGTGCTTCTGGATGATCCCGTAGGACAGCGAGAGGCCGAGCCCGGTACCGCTGCCGATCGGCTTGGTGGTGAAGAAAGGATCGAAGATGCGCGCCATGTGTTCCTTCGCGATGCCGCCCCCGTTGTCGGAGATCTCGACCCACACATGGCTGCGGTCCGCCAGGACGCCGGTGCGGATCGTGATGCGCCCGCCCGCCCCCGTGATGGCATGGGCGCCGTTGACCACGATGTTCATGAACACCTGGTTGAGCTGCGAAGGCAGGCATTCGATGTCCGGGATGTCGCCGTACTCGCGCACCACCTCGGCCTTGTACTTGACCTCGTTGCTGACGATGTTCAGGGTCGAATCCAGGCCGGCGTGCAGGTTGGCCCACTGCCATTCCTGGTTCGCGTCCACGCGCGAGAAATCCTTCAGGTCCTGGACGATCTTGCGCACCCGGGTGATGCCCTCGCGCGATTCCGACATCAGTACCGGGATGTCCTCGATCAGGTAGTCGAGGTCGATTCCGGCGCGCATCGCACGCAGGCGTTCCAGCACCGCCGGCTCCGCGATGCTGGCCTCGGCCTCCTCATAGGCCTTGAACATCTCGAGCATGCGCCCGATGTAGCTGCCGAGCGTCTCGAAGTTCGAGAACACGTAGCCGATCGGGTTGTTGATCTCGTGCGCCACGCCGGCCGCGAGCTGGCCGATCGAGGCCAGCTTCTCGGACTGGACCAGCTGTTCCTGGGCCATCGACAGGCGCGCGTTGACCTCCGTGAGCTCGGCGTTGCGCCGCATCAGCTCGGCCTCGGCCGCCTCGCGCCTGCGGATGTCGTCTTCCAGGCGCCGCATCGCCTCCTCCAGCTGGGCGCCGGCATTCCCCGACAAGGCCAGGGCCTCGTCGCCGCCGGCGGCAAGCCCGCCGCGCCCCTGGTTTGCTTCCATGTTCATCAAGCCTTCACTCCTTGCCTGGCCGCGCGGCCAGGACCTGGCAGGTTTCTTCGAATTGGGCCTCGGTCTCGGCGAACACCGCACGCAGGGCCGCGTCGTCCAGGCCCAGGCTGTCCCAGGCGCCCTGCGCCATCGTCGGCACCTGGTCGTCCTCCTGGTCGGACAGGTCGAGGCCGTGGGCGATCACATTGGCCACGTGGACCACCGCCGGCAGGTCGCCCTCGTCCTGGCGCATCGGCTGGTGGTGATTGGCGATCGCGCGGCAGATCGGCTCCGGAATCTTCCAGTGCTGGCCGAGGGCGCGCCCGACCTGGGCATGGTCGATGCCCAGCACCTCGCGCTCGGCCAGCAGCAGCTCGCAGTCGCGCAGCGCGCGCCGGGCCAGCACCTCGGCGTAATGCTCCGGGAAGCGCGTCACCAGCACCAGCCGCCCGAGGTCGTGCAGCAGGCCGGCGACGAAGGCGAGTTCCGGATTGGCGCCGGGCTGGGGTGCGTGACGGGCCAGGGCGCGCGCGCACAGCGCCGTGCCGATGGCGTGGCGCCAGAACCCGTCGAAGTCGAATCCCTTCTCGCGGCCCGCCTCGAAGCCCCCGATCACGCCCGCGCCCACCACCAGCGCGCGCACGCTGTCGAAGCCGAGCACCTGGATCGCCTGGCCGATGGTGCGCACCCGGGACTGCAACCCATAGAAGGATGAGTTGGCCAAGCGCAAGGTCTTGGCCGCCAGCGCCTGGTCGTGCGCGATCTTGCCGGCCAGCTGGCCCAGGTCGACATCCGGGTCGTCGAAGCTGGCCAGCAGTTCGCTGACCACCAGCGGGAGGGCCGGCAAGTCCTTCAGGCGGGCCACCGCCTGTTCCAGGCTCAGCTGATATTCGCCGCCGGGCTCGCTCATACGGCCTCCAGCCGGTAGGCCAGCAGGCGCGCGCGCAGCCGGCCCGCCAGTGCGCCGTCCTGGTGGCGGAACAGGTGCGCCAGGCGGGCGTCCAGCCGGGTCCGCTCGGCCTCGGAATCGACACCCTCGTCCTGTGCCTCCGCCAGCACGCGCAGGCGGCCGACCCCGCGCCGCGCCAGGGCCGCCAGCATGCTCGCGCTCAAGACGCTGCCCCGCTGCAACAATACGGTGCCGTGCCGGTCGACCAGGTCGCGGGCCAGCTCCATGCCCGGTTCCGCCTCGTCCAGGCCGACTTCCTTCGATGTCCTGCTCAACGTACTCCTCCTGCAGTTGCCGCTGTTGGTGTAAAGGTGATCAAGGTTCCGCGCGAACGGGTGCCCCGCCCCATGCTGTGGACCTCCACCTCATAGCTCCGCTCGCCCCGGGTGAATTCCAGCGCCGCGTTGCCGGCGCGGCCTTCCAGCCCCGCCAGCAGGTCCGGGATCACTTCCGCCGCGTCGCTTCCCAATAGGGTATCGCCGGCGCCGAGCATCTGGCGCGCGCTCGCGTTCGCGTAGGCGATCTGCTGCTCCTCGTCGAGCGCCAGGATCGCGAGCGGCACGCGTTGCAGGGCTTCGCGCACGATGTCCAGCGATATGCCGTCGCGCCGGATCTGCTCGCGCTGCTGCTGCAGCAAGTCCTCGAGCTGGCGGTTGGCCCCGGCCAGCTCCAGGTTCGCGGTGCGCAATTCCAGGCCCAGGCGGCGGTTTTCGTCCACCATTTCCTTGTGGCGGAAGGCTTCCTCGATATGCCCGCGCAGCTGGGTATCGTCCCAGGGCTTGGTCAGGAACTTGTAGATCGCGCCTTCGTTGACGGCGTCGGTCACCGATTGCAGCTCGGTAAAGCCGGACAGCACGATGCGCACCGTATCCGGGTGCGATTCCTTGACCACGCGCAGGAATTCCACCCCGGTCATGCCCGGCATGCGCTGGTCGGAGACGATCACGTCCACCGGCTCGCGTTCCAGCACGGCCAGGCCCTCCTGCCCGCTGGGCGCGGTCAGGATGCGGCAGCCGGTGCCGCGCATCTGGCGCTTGAGCGCGGTCAGGATGTTCGGCTCGTCGTCCACCAGCAGCAGGGTACGCTCGCGCTTGTGCAGGCGCAGCACCTTGCGCGGCAGCGCGGCGCCGGCCGCCAGCAGCGCGCCGGCGGCTTCCGGCTCCAGCGGCGCCGCCAGCAGCGCCCCGCACACCTCGTCGCACATATTGCGCGCCAGGACTTCGGCCTGGCTGTCGCTGTCCACGCCCTCGGCCAGCACCCGGATGCCCAGGCTGTGCGCCATCGAAATGATGGCATCGGGAATGGCCTCGGCGGCGAAGCTGACGTCCACGTCCTGCACCAGCGAACGGTCGATCTGGATCACGTCGATCGGGTAGCGGCGCAGGTCGGCCAGGGTGGTATGCCCGTTGCCGAAGCGGTCGACCGCCAGCCGCACGCCCATCCCACGCAGGCTGTCCAGCACCGGCAGGATCTGGGCGGGGTCGCCGGCCAGCACGCTTTCGGCCAGTTCCAGGCGCAGGCAGCGCGCCGGCAGCCCGCTGTCCGCCAGCGCTTCCTCCACCATGGACAGCAGGCCCGGGTCCTTCACCTGGCGCATGCCGACGCCCAGGGCCAGGCCCATTTCCTCATGTCCGCGCAACGGCTCCGCCTGCTGCCAGGCGCGCACCTGGGCCGCGGCCTGGCGCAGCGCCCAGGCCCCCAGCGCGATGCTGGCGCCGCTCTCCTCGGCGATCGGCATGAAGCGGTCCGGCGCGACCTCGCCCAGTTCCGGGTGACGCCAGCGCACCCTGGCCTGGACCCCGGTCACGCGGCCGCTGGCCAGGTCGGCCCAGGGCTGGTACAGGAGGTCGAACTCGCCGCGCTCGCGCGCGCCGCGCAGCGCGCGTTCCATTTCCAGGCGCTGGTGGGCGGCGTCGTTGATGGCGGCCTGGAAGAACTGGAAGTTTCCGGGGCCGCGCCGCTTGGCCGCACGGGTCGCGCGGTCGGCGTAGTCGAGCAGGAGGTCGGGATCATTGCCGTCGAGCGGGTAGTGGGCGATACCGATGCAGCACGACACTTCCAGTTCCTGGCCGTCCACCGTCACCGGCTGGGCCACCGTCCGCATGATGCGTTCCACCGCCGGGCCGCCCAGCGGCAGCCCGGTGCGCTCCGGCAGCACCAGCACGAATTCGTCGGCGCTGAGGCGCGCCACCGTGTCGCCTTCGCGCACCGTCTCGCGCAGGCGGTCGGCGACGGCGCACAGGTAGGCATTGGCGGTGTTGTGTCCGATGCTGTCGTTGAGCGGCTTGAAGCGGTCGAGGTCGATGTACAGCAGCGACACCGCCTGCCGCGCACGGGCCGCGACCGCGATCTCCTCTTCCAGGCGGCGGCGCAGCAGCTTGCGGTTGGCCAGGCCGGTCAGGGCGTCGTGGGTGGCCTGGTATTCGAGCTCGCCCTCGAAGCGGCGCTTTTCCGTGACGTCGTGCTGGACGATGACGAAATGCTCCACCTTGCCGTCGGCGCCGGCGCAGGGCGAGACATACATCTCGCACCACAGCTGGGTTCCGTCCTTGCGGTAGGTGCGGATCAGGACGTTGCCGCCGCGCCGCTCCTGCGCCATGGCCATGCCCTCGCGCACGCCGCGTTGCTTGGGATCCTGCTCCCACAGCAGCGCGCCGCTGCGCCCGATCACCTCGTCGGCGCGGTAGCCGTTGAGGCGCTCGAAGGCCGGGTTGACGTATTCGATCGGGAAATCCGGCTCCTCGGCGCGCGCGATGATGATGCTGTTGACGCAGGCGTCGATGGCCTGCTGGCGCAGCCGCAGGCTGGCGTTGGCCTCGGTCAGTTCGGCCGTGCGCTGCTCGACCATGGCGCGCACGCTGCCGGCCTGGCGCGCCAGCATATTGGCCCAGGCGGCCGCGCCCAGGCTGGCCAGCACGCCGCCGGCGAGGACCAGCAGCGAGCCGAGGTGGTCGCGCAACAGGTCGGGCGGCGGCGGGCTGATCACAATATGCCAGGGCTGGCCGGCCACGCTCAGGGTGCGCGCCACCGGCGGCGCCTGCCCGCCGTCCAGCAGCGAAGCCGGAACCGAGGGCGCCTGGCCTTCCTGCACGAACACCAGCTCGTTGGGATCGGGGCGGCTCGCCGCATACAGCCGGATCGCGCCGGCCGCGCGCGCTTGCCCGGCGGCCGCGGCGAGCACGCGCCGTTTCAGGGCCAGCGAGGTGAAGCCGACCGTGGTGTAGCCCAGCACCTGTTCGCACTGCGCGGCGCCGGGCAGCAGCGCCGTGCCTTCCTTGTAGACCGGCATCAGGAGCATGAAGCCGCTCTGGTGCGCCCCTCCCATCAGGAGCCGGAACTGGCGCGTCATGGCGGCCTCGCCGCTGGAACAGGCGCGCCGCGCCGCGTCGGCGATCTCCGGCCGGGTGGCGGCGTCCAGGCCCAGCGCCTGCTCGTTGCCCTGCTGGGGCGCCAGATAGTCGACCACCTGGTAGTAGGGCCGCTGCGCCGCCGGCGCCTGGCCGGCGGGCCCGATCTCACTGAAGCGGTAAGCGGGAAATTCCTTCCTGCGCGCCGCCTCGAAGGCGGCGCGTCCGGCATCCGGCACCACCTGCTGCCAGCCGATCAGCTCGATTTGCGGGTTGCGCTTGAGCATGGGCGAGGTGAAGGCGTCGAACTGCCGGCGCGTCACACCCTCCATGGTGGTGAACACCCGCGTGACCGTGCCCAGCACGTCCGCCGCGCTGTCGAGTTCCGCGCGCAGCGCGCCGATGCGTTCGAGGGCGCTGCGCTCGAAGGCGGCGCGCTGGTTGTCTTCCTCGTAGCCGTGGACCACGGCGTATAGCAGGCCGGTCAGGAGCAGACCGGCGAGAAGTGCGAGCGCCGGAGGCATGCGGCGCCTGATGCGACTGTTCATGTCTGTCCGGCGCCGCGCGCCGCCCGCTTACGTTCGTATTCGGCAAAGGCCTCGCGCAGGGCCTCGTCGAGTTCCTCGTCGACCCAGGGCTTGGTCAGGAACTTGAAGATCGCGCCATGGTTGACCGCGTCCGTTACCGACTGCAAATCGGTGTATCCGGACAATACCACGCGCGTCACTTCCGGGTACATGTGGCGCACGCGCGACAGGAAGGCGGAGCCCTCCATGCCGGCCATGCGCTGGTCGCACAGGATGACCCCGACCTCGGTGGTGGCCAGGATCTCGAAGGCATCCGCCGCGTTCGGCGCCGACAGCACCACGTAGCCTTTGTGGCGCAGCGCGCGTCGCACCGCCGCCTGCAGGTTGGCCTCGCTGTCCACGTACAGCACGGTGCGGGCATAGGGCGCGCGCTCCAGGAAGCCGAGTTCGAGCGCGGCCCCGTCGCGCAGCAGCGCCTCGCAGGCCTCGGCCGGCACCGGGCGGCTGAACAGGTAGCCCTGCATTTCGTCGCAGCCGTTGTCTGCGAGCAAAGACAGCTGGCCCTGGCTCTCCACGCCCTCGGCGATCACGGTCAGGCGCAGGCCGTGCCCCATGGCGATGACGGCGCGCGAGATCGACAGGTCGTCCGGGTCGGACACGATGTCGCGCACGAAGGACTGGTCCAGCTTCAGCTTGTCCACCGGGAAGCGCTTCAGGTAGTTCAGGTTCGAGTAGCCGGTACCGAAATCGTCGATCGCCAGGCGCACGCCCATGTCCTTCAGCTGGCGCAGGATGCCGAAGGACTTCTGCGGATCCTTCATCGAGGCGCTTTCGGTCAGCTCCAGCTCCAGCAGGCGCGGCTCCAGCCCGGTTTCCTCGAGGATGCGCTTGACCGTGCCGGGGATGTGCTCGGAGAACTGGCGCGCCGACAGGTTGACCGAGACCGGTACCACGTCCAGCCCTGCGTCTTGCCAGGCGCGGCACTGCTGGCAGGCGCGGCGCAGCACCCATTCGCCCAGCGGCAGGATCAGGCCGGTTTCCTCGGCCAGGTCGATGAACACGGCCGGCGAGACCATGCCGCGCTCGGGGTGGCGCCAGCGCACCAGGGCCTCGACCCCGATGATGGCGCCGCTCTTGAGGTCCACCTGCGGCTGGTAATGCAGGAGAAATTCCTCGCGCTCGATCGCGCGCCGCAGCGCGTTCTCGAGGCGGAAGCGGGCGTCGGCGCCTTCGTTGAACTCGGGCCGGAAGAAAGTGTAGCGCTCGCCGCCGGTGTCGACCCGGCCGAGCGCGTTCTCCGCGCCTTGCGCCAGGCTCTCGTAGCTGTCGCCGTCGTTCGGGAACACCGCGATGCCGATGCGCGGATCGAGGTGCAGCTCCTCGCCCTCCCACGAGAAGGGACGCCCCAGGCATTCGATGACCTGGCGCGCCAGCACCGCCAGCTCGTCGACCGAGGCGCGCCGCGCCGCCAGGGCGAAAGTGCCTTCGGCATAGCGCGCCACGGTGTCGCCCGCCGAGAGCGAGGACAGGCGGCGCGCGACGTCCGACAACAGCGCGCGCTCGACCCGGTCGCCCAGGGTCTGGCGCACCAGGGCCAGGCGGTCCAGGCCGACCACCAGGAAGCCCATCATCTCCTGGCTGGCCTGGGCCGCTTCCTGCAGTTGCGCCACGCGGTCGCGCAGCAGCGCACGGTTTGGCAGCCCCGTCAGTGCATCGTAGTTGCTCAGGTAGCGCAAGCGATCCTCGACGCCGCGCAGCTCGGTCACGTCCATGCCGGTGCAGAGCACCCCATCGACCCCGCCGGCGGCGTTGCGGATCAGGGCGTTCGACCAGATCACCGAGCGCAGCTCGCCGCCGCGGGTCAGCCAGTCGCCCTGGATCTGGCGCGGCATCTCCTCCAGCGGCAAGTCGTGCCAGAAACGCCGCAATGCCTTGCCATCGCTACGCAGGGTGAACACCTCCCAGACGGGCTGCCCGAGCGCCTCGCCGGTCTTCAGGCCGAAGGTCTCCTCGCAGGAACGGTTGATCAGGCTGATCCTGCCGTCCGGCGCGCACAGCACCACCAGGGCGCCGGTGGTGTCCATCACCGTGGACAGCAGGTTGCGCTCGCTCTGCAGGGCCTCGGTGCGCTCGCGCACCAGGGCCTCCGAGTTGCTATACAGGTGGGCGCGCTCCATCGCGATCGCGATCTGGTTGCCCACCGTGCCCAGCACCTGCATGTCCTCGGTGCTGAGCGCTTCCGGCGTGGTCGCCAGGTGCAGCAGGCCGATCTGGCGGCCGCCCGCGTTGAGCGGCACGCAGGCGTGCATGCCGCCCATGGCCTCGCACTCGTGGCGCAATTCCGGTCCGCGCAGTTCGCCCGACAGCAGCATGCGCGCGCAGCCGCATTCGAGCAGCGCCCCGACCTCCATCGGGCCGTCCGCGTCGCTGACGGCGGCGATGTGCAGGGTGCCGCCGTCCACGAGCGCCAGGCAGCCGCCGGCCACGCCGGGGAAGTCGAGCGCCCGCTCGAGCGCGCTGTCGGCCACGGCGCGCTCGGTGAGGGCCGGGTTGAGCGCCTCGGCGATCTTGTACAGCCCTTCCAGCGACTGGTAGGAACGGGCGATGCGCTGCTGTTGCTGCTTGAGCTCCTCCGTCATCTGGATCGCCTCTTCGTAGGTCGAGATCAGGAGGTCGAAGATCTGCTGGCGTTCGGCGGTGATGAAATGGGTCTGGCCGCCCAGGTTGACCTGCATCCCGAGCTGGACCCGCTCTTCGCTGCGCAGGGCGCGGTTGGCCAGGATGAAGCGGATCCGGCTCAGCAGGTAGCGGGCGTCGAAGGGCTTGCGGATGAAGTTGTCGGCGCCGCTGTCGAGGCCGCGGATCACGTCGTACAGGCTGGTCAGCGAGGTCAGCAAAATCACGGGAATGTCGCGCAGGCGCGGGTCCTGCTTGATCTCGCGGCACAGGGTGAAGCCGTCCATCTCCGGCATCTGGATATCGCTCACGATCATGGTCGGTGCGCGCAGGCGCGCCGCGGCCAGGCCTTCGGCGCCGTTGCCGGCAACCCGCACCTGGTAGCCGCCCTCGCCCGCCAGCAGGTGGGCCAGCTGCTCGGCCTGGGTCGTGCTGTCCTCGACGATCAGTATTTCCACCAGCCGCGCCGGGACCGGCTTGTAGTCGCTATTGTTCATGGCTCGCTCTTGCTCTTCATTTTTCAATCAGAATCCCAGGACGGACAGGCCGCTCCCCGGGTTGTGGGCGATCGCATGGATCGCCTTGCCGATCCGGACCGGATCGAGGACCAGGGTGGCGGCGTCCAGCCGCACCGCTTCGCCCGGCATCCCGTACACCGCGGAGCTGGCGCGGTCCTGGACGATGGTGACCGCGCCGGCATCGCGTAGCTGCTTCAGCTCCAGCGCCCCGTCCTTGCCCATGCCGGTCAGGAGCACGGCGATGCTGGCCGGGGCCAGCTCGGGGCCGAGGGAGCGGAACAGGCAGGACACGGCCGGACGCATGCCGTGCTCCGGCGCCGCCAGCGACAGCTGGGCGCGCAGGCTGGCCGCGACCCGCAGGTGGTAGCCATCCGGGGCCAGGTAGGCCGTGCCTGCCGCCAGCACTTCGTCGTGCAGCGGTATACGCACCCGAAAACCGCTGGCCGCGCCCAGCCATTCGGCCAGGCCGGCCGTGAAACCGGCCGCCATGTGCTGCACGATCACCACCGGCAGCGGAAAGCGCTCACCCAGTTCGGCCAGGATGTCGCGCAGCACCGCCGGTCCGCCGGTCGAGGCACCGATGACCGCCAGCCGGTAGGGCGGCTGGCCGGGCGACCTGGCGGGCTGGCGCGCCGGACGGGATCCGTTCCAGCGCCGCACCACCCTGACCTCGGCCATCGACTTCACGGTGCGCAGCAGTGCCGCCGCGCTGGCCGCATGCTCCGGATGGGCCAGGCCGTAGGGCCGCCGCACCAGCACCAGGGCGCCCGCCTCGATCGCACGGAAGCTCGCCCCGACCTCCTCCGGGTTCTCGCTGCCGCTGACCACCACCACCGGCACCGGGCAGGACTCCATGATGCGGCGCGTGGCCTCGTAGCCGTCCACGTTCGGCATGTGCAGGTCCATGGTGATCACGTCGGGGCGCAGCTGCATCGCCATCGCCACGCCCTCCTCCCCGTCCGCCGCGCAGCCGACCACCTTGAGCCCGGGATCCCCGCTCAGGATGAAGTTCAGCAGCTCCCGCACGGAAGGCGAATCATCGACCACCAGCACCCGGATCATCCGAATCTCCTCCTCATTTCCTCACACCATCCTCGCCAGCAGGGCGAGCAGCTGGTCCTGGTCGAAGCTGCCCTTGGTCAGGTAGGCGTCGGCGCCGGCGTGGAGGCCGCGCTCGCGCTCGGCCGGGGTCTGGAGCGAGGTCACCAGGATCACCGGCAGCTCCGCGGTGCGCGGATCCTGGCGGATGCTGGTGGTCAGGCCGATACCGTCCAGGTGCGGCATCTCGACGTCCGACACCACCGCGTCGTAGCGCCGCTGGCGCAGGCGCGACAGCGCTTCCATGCCGTCGGCGGCGTCGTCCACCTGGTAGCCGGCGTCTTCCAGGATGTGCTTGAGCAGCAGGCGCGAAGTGATCGAATCCTCGGCCACCAGCACGCGCCGCGCGCCGCCCTCCTGCCCCGGGTCCGCGTCCGCGTCCGCCCGTCCTCCGGCCGGGCCGGACACCGGCGCTCCCTGGGCCAGCGCCGCGACGTCGTCCAGCGCGAGCACCGGCACCAGGCTGCCGTCGCCCAGCTGGGTGGCGCCGCTGAAGCAGCGCACCCGTTGCAGGAGCGGACCCAGGGCGCGCGGCAGCACGTCCTGTTCCGACAGGATGGCGTCCACCAGCAGCGCGAAGCGGCCGTAACGCGCGCTCGCCAGCAGGGCCACGCCGGCCGCCTTGGCCGTCTCCGGTTGCGGCGCGCCGCACAGGCTGGCCAGCCGCACCAGCGGAAGCACCCTGCCGTCCACCGCCAGCATCTCGCGCCCCTCTACGGTTCCAACCGCCCCCGGTGGCACCGCGCGCACCGCGTCCAGCGCGTCCATCGGCGCGGCGAAGCGGCGACCGGCCACCTCCACCACCAGGGCGCGCAGGCTGGCCAGGCTGACCGGCAGCAGCAGCTCGAAGGCGCAGCCCTGGGCCGGACGGCTGGCGATCGTCACCGTCCCGCCCAGGGCCGCGACCTTGTCGGCCACCACCGCCAGGCCCATCCCGCGTCCCGATACCGGCGTCACCTCGGCCCGGGTCGACACCCCCGCGCGCAGGGCCAGCGCCAGGCGTCCCGTGTCATCCAGGCGCTCGGCCTCCTCGCCCAGGCCGGCGCGGGCCGCCGCCCGCGACAGGGCGCCAGTATCCATGCCGGCGCCGTCGTCCTCGACCCGCACCAGCACATGGCGCGCGTCCGGCTGGCTGGCGGACACGCGCAGCAGTCCGGTCCCGCCCTTGCCGGCGGCGCGGCGCTGCTCCGGGGCCTCGATCCCGTGGTCGACCGCGTTGGTGACCAGGTGGATCAGCACCTCGCGCAGCACGGCCAGCACGCGGCGGTCCACCTGGATAGCGGCGCCGCCGGTCTCGAACGCCACCTCGAGCCCGCGGCTGCGCGCCAGCTTGCGCACCAGCGAAGGCAGCTCGTCCAGCGCGCTGCCGAAGGGCTCCAGGGCGGTCTCCAGGATCGCGCTCATCAGCCGCTTGCGGGTGATCGCCAGGCCCGCGCAGCCGGCGCTCAGGGCCTGGGCCAGGCGCTCGCAGCGCAGCTGGGCCTCCGGCGTCCCGCCCAGCTCGCGCGCGAGCTGGCGCAGTTCGCCGGCCTGGTGCATCAGGGCGAGCTCCGAAGCCAGCAAACCCTCTGCCTCGGTGCGGACGGCGTCGATCTGCGCCGCACGTACCCGTACCGTGGCCATGTCGGCGGCATTCACGGGAGCCGCACGCGCGTCCTCGGGCGCGCCCGCCACCTCGTGCGGATCGGAAGTATCGTCGACCTCTATCGCCTTGGGTCCAGGCGCAGAATCGGATCGAGAGTTGGATTGCGATTCGTGCTGCGGCCCGGCTGCGGATCCGGGCTGACCCTGCGGGGGTCCCGCATGCACGCGCCGCGCCGCCTCGTCGAGCGCCTGGCTCAGCACCGTTGCCTGGTTGCGTGCGCGTCCGCCGCCGCCGCCGGCCAACTCGCGCGCCAGGGCGAGCGCGCGGTGCAGGCGGTCCAGTTCCTCTGGCGCGGGCGCCTGCGGCGATGCGGCGAGCGCCGCGCACAGGCTTTCCTGCGCATGGCACAGGCGCTCCAGAGGATCGAGGTCGACTGCGCGCGCCGCGCCCTTGAGCGTGTGCAGGGTCTTGAGCAGGCCATCCAGGGCGGCGCGCCGCCCGGTCTGGTCGGCCCGTTCCAGCGCGACCAGCCCCGCCTCGATCCGCGCGAGGTGCTCGCGCGCCTCGTCGGCGAAAATGGCCAGCAAGCGCTGGCGGAAGGCGGCGGGATCGCTCATTGCCACGCTACACCTTGAAGCGTTCGCTCGCCTGGCGCAGCTTCTGGCCCAGCTCGTGGAGGTTCTGCGCCGCCTGCTCCGACTGGCGTGAAGACGCGGCGTTCTCGGCACTCACCTGGCGGATGTTTTCCATCGCCAGCGCAACCTGGTCCATGCCGGCCAGCTGTTGCTGGCTCGAGGCCGCGATCTGGGCCGCGGCCTCGGCCGCGCTGGACATGCTTGCGGCCAGCGCCTGGATCGCGGAGCCGGCCTCGGTGGTCAGGATCACGCCTTCGGCCACCCGCTTGGAGCCCTGCTCGGTGGTCAAGACCGCCGCGCCGATCGACTTCTGGATCTCGCCGAGGATCTCGCGCACCTGGCGCGTCGCCTGGCGCGACTGCTCGGCCAGGGCGCGCACCTCCTGCGCCACCACGCCGAAGCCCTTTCCCTGGTCGCCCGCCCTGGCGGCTTCGATGGCCGCATTCACGGCCAGCAAGTTGGACTGGTCGGCCAGGCCGGCCACGGTTACCACGATATCCGACACCGCTTGGCTGCGCTCGGACATGCGCACGATGGTGCCGGCGATCGACTCCATGGTGTCCTGCACGCTTTCCATGCCACGCATGCCCTGTTCGATCGCCTGGCGGCCGCGCTGGGCGGTGCCGGCGGCCTCGCGCGCGGCGTCCGAGACCGCGCGCGACTTCTGGCTGGCGAGCACCGCGGTCTGCTTGACCTCTTCCACGGTGGCGGTGGTTTCGCTGACCGCGGCTGCGGTCTGGGAAGCGCCGGCCGCACCTTGCATGGTGCTCGCCAGGATCTCGCTCGAGGCCGCGCCCAGAGTGGCGATGCCGCTGCTGGTCTCGCCCATCAGGTGGCGCCAGGACTGTACCATGCGGCCGAGAGCGCCCATCAGCTGCCCGACTTCGTCGCGCCCTTTCGGTTCCGGCACGTCAACGGTCAGGTCGCCGGTGGCCATGCGCTCGGCCAGGGCGGTTGCCTGGCGCAGCGGCGCCGCCAGCACCCGGTCGAGCCAGACCACCAGCACCCCGGCCACCAGCAGGGCCGCCAGGTTGCACAGGCCCAGCAGGGTGCGTGAGCGGCCGACCACGGCGTCTGCGTCGCGCATGCGGGCATTGGCTTGCTTGAACTGTTCGACATTGATCCGTTCGGCGACGTCGCGCAGGGGGTCGTAACGGTCCTGGAGCTGGCCGGTGATCACCGCGCCCGCCTCGGCGCGGCGCCCCTCCTGCAGGGCGGGCATGGCGCGGGCATCGCGCAAGCTGGCGTACTCGCGCAGCAGCGGGTCGAGCTCGGCCAGCGAGCGCCCCAGCGTGGTGTCGTGGACGGCGCGCTTCGCCAGCCGCGCCTGGATCGCGCTGATGCGCGGGCGCACCGCCGCGAGCCGCTCCAGCAACTCCGCGTGCCTGGCGCCGTCGGCCGCCACCACCAGCGACAGCATCGTCACCCGCTCACGATTGAGCTCGTTGCGCAGGCTGGTCACGTCCATCGCGGCCGCCAGGTCTTCCTCGAACAGGGCGCGCTGGGAGGTCTGCAGCACGCCAATGGCGTGCCAGGTCAGGCCGCTCACGCTCGCCAGCAGCGCGATCAGCACCCCAAAACCGAGCACCAGCTTGGCGCGGGTACTGAAATTCGACATCAACATTATGGATACTCCTTCTCGATCATGCGATTCGACGCGTGGGCGCCTACTACCAGCGTTGGGTCGCCCAGCAGACGTGCGCCGTCCAGCAGCGCGGTACGGTCCGGCGCTACGCCAAGCAGATAGCCGCGCTGCGTGGCCGGCCCGCCCGCGACGCCGGGCGACAGGGCCGCGCGCCGGTAGCGCTCGACGCCGAGCACCACGTCGGCCAGCACGCCGAACTCCATCGCCCCGCCCTGCAGCACGATGAGCGCGGCCGGCTCGGTCAGGCGCGCCAGCTGGACTTGCAACAGCGAGCGCAGGTCCAGCGCCGCGACCACCCGGCCGCGGAAGCCGGCGATCCCCGCCACATGGCCGGGCGCGCCCGGAAGTTGGGTCAGCGGCGGCAGCGCCACCGCCTGGACCACCCAGCGCGTCTCGACCGCGTAGCGCTCTCCCGCCACTTCGAAGGCGAGTGCTTCCAGCCCATCGGCGGGCGCGGCATCCTGCGGCTGCGCGGCCGGACGTGCCAGAGCGGCCCGCCGCTCGCGCAGCCTGGCGAGGCGCTGTTCAGCGCCGGCAGCATCCGAGTCGGCGGCGGCCGCGCTGCGCGCCAGCCTGGCCCTGACCTCGTCCCAATCGAAGACCTGCTTCGTGCTCATTGCATGCGCTCCATGAAGGCGCGCACGCTGGCGCGCAGGGTGGCGGCCTGCCACTCGGCCACGCCGGGCACGGCGGCGTCCTGCGCGACGCGCGCCAGCAGCGCCTCGCACGCGGCGAACTCGCGCCGCGCGGCCCCGTCGCTGCCCTCGCCCATGCGCGCCACGCCGGCCAGGTAGTGGCCCAGGATGGAATCCGGTTCCAGGTACAGGTGGCGCTGCAGGTGGCGCAAGGCGGCGCCGCGCTCGCCCTGCGCCAGCGCCAGTTCGCCTGCGGCCAGGTGCAGCGCGGACGCCAGCGGCCAGCGCTGGACCGCGCGCACCAGCAGCTTCAGCGCACGCGCGGCGTCGCCGCCGGCCGCCAGGACAGAGGCCTGGCGCAGCGCCTCCGCGGGTTCGCCAGGGCCGGCCGGCGGCGTTTCCGCTTCCGGGCCGGCGGGCCGCCGGCGCACGGAGCCCGGCCAGCGCGCCGCCGGACGGGCCGGTGAGGCCGCGGGAAGCGCCGCCGCGCTTGGCGGCGTGCTCGCCGGGGCGCTGGCCGCCGGCGGCGGCGCCAGTGCTCGGCTGTCCTTGCGGTACAGCACGGCGTCCGGGTGGAAGCGCGGCGTGAAGCCGGCGAACAGCTCGGATGACGCTTCGCTCGGATTGACCACCAGCCAGCCACCCTCGGCCAGGCAGTCGCGCAGGCGTGCGATCACCTCGCGCATCTGGCTGCGCGAAAAATACATCAGGACATTGCGGCAGAAGATCACGTCCATGGCCGCGGTGTCGGGCGGATATGTGCCTTGCGCCAGGTTGAGCTGGGCGAAGCGCACCTGGCACCGCACGTCCTCGCGCAAGCGGTACTGGCCGGCCTCCGTGCGGCAGAACCATGCGCTGCGCAGCACCGGCGCGGTGCGGCGGAACGACCACTCGCGGTAGACGCCGGCCCGCGCCGTTTCCAGGCTGGCCGGGTTGAGGTCGGTGGCGAGGATGGCGGTGCGTTCGGGCGCCAGCTGGGGCACGTTGATGCGCAGCGCCAGGGCCATCGAGTATGGTTCCTCGCCGGTGGCGCAGCCCGCGCTCCATACGCGCAGTCCGGCCTGCGGGTCGGCCGCCAGCTTGGTCCTGGCCACTTCGCACAGCAGGTCCAGGCCGCGCGGCTCGCGGAAGAAATAGGTTTCGCCGATGGTGAGATGGCGTGCGCATAGCGCGGTACGGGCGGCGTCCCAGGGCCCGTCGACAAGCCAGCTTGCCAGCGACTCGCCGTCCACATGACCGGCTTCCCGCGCCATGCGCGCAAACGCGGCCGGCAAGTCGCGCCGGCGCGCGCCGCTGAAATGCAGGCCGGTTTCCCGCTCGATGCGGCGCGCGGCCCGTTCGATCGCGTCATGCGGGCTCATCGGCGCCTCCGGGAGTGACGGCGTCCAGGGCTACGCCCAGCGCGGCACGTTCATCGTCGAACAGGAAACGCGAGGGCTCGACCACGAGGCACAGGCCATCCTCGAGGCGCACCATGCCGCGCACATAAGGGGCCGCCCCCACTTCCGCGGGAAACAAGCGGGCCGCGTCGCGCTCGGTCACGCCCTGGATGCGGTCGACCACGATGCCGGCCAGGAAGCCGGACAATTGCGCGATCAGGATCTGCTGGGACGGATCGAGCGGCGCCGGCGCCAGGCCGAGGCGGCGGCGCACGTCGACCACGGCCACCATCTCGCCCGCGACATTGAGGACGCCCAGCACGATGGGACCGGCGCCCGGCAGGGGCACAGGTTCGGCGCTCGGCACGGCGCGCCGCACGCAGTCCAGCGGAAGCCCGAGCCGCTGGCCGCCGCATTCGAATTCGATCAGTCGCATCATGCTGCTTGGCTCTTCGTTGATACAAGCGCAAGGACAGCGGAAACAAACGGGAGTTACCCGCTGCGCATTGACGCAGGACAATTAATATTAAAATCCTACCCAAGTCCTGGCCGCCACAACACAGCACCGGGCTACAGTGTGTCGGACTCTGCCGCATACCGCACGCGCGTGCAAATTCGGGTGGAGCGCGCAAGTCACTGATAAGACACGGGATTTTCCCCATGATGAGGGCGTAAAGATGCATGCGGTTGTCATATATTTGACATTCCGTGTCGTAAA